>JBNJHQ010000218.1:0-4388 GCA_051748705.1 Bacteroidota bacterium
AGTGAACAGTTCGACCCCGGATCCGATCCCTTCCAGTGGGACCAGCAGCCCGGGTTAACAATCGCAGCTGAAAAGGTAAAACCGGTAATGGATCTCCAGGACCGTGTTACAGACGCCCTTTTCAGGAACCCGGAGGTGGTTGGAACGGGAACGGGAATAGACGAAAATGGCAATCCTGCCATTGTGGTCTATACCCTTTCAAAAGTGGAACAGAGGCCTGATATCAATATTGAGAATGTAGGCCGGGGCGAAAGGCCCACCGCACTGCCTGTGTCCATTGACAAGGTTCGCGTCGTACCAAAGGTAACGGGAATGTTCAAGGCTTATGAAGACCCAACGGCCAGGTTCCCGCGACCGGTACCGATTGGAGTATCTACTGGTCATCCCGACATTACGGCAGGGACCATAGGCTGCCGCGTGAAAGATTCACAGGGTAATGTTTATGCTCTGAGCAATAACCATGTATATGCCAATGTTAACGAGGCATCCATTGGGGATAATGTTCTGCAGCCGGGTGCCTACGATGGTGGAGTGGACCCGGGTGATGCCATAGGTACCCTGTATGCTTTTGAACCAATAGATTTTTCCGGGGATAACGATATGGATGCTGCCATTGCACTGGTTACAAGCTCAACTGTGGGCACAGCAACTCCAGGTGATGGCTATGGGGCACCGTCAACAAGCCCTGCTAATGCCCAGATAGGCCTTAATGTGAAAAAATACGGCCGCACCACGGGCTTTACCCAGGGGGAAATATCCGAGGTCAATGTCACTATAGAGGTATGTTACGAATCAAGGGGTCCCTACAGGTGTGTCAAATCGGCAAGGTTTATCAACCAATTCACTATTACCCCCGGCGAATTCAGTGCAGGAGGCGATTCAGGCTCACTCATCGTCAGCGAAGACGGCAATAATCCCGTAGGGCTACTGTTTGCAGGGAGCTCAACGCATACTATCGCCAGTCCCATCGGCGTTGTCCTTGACAAATTCGGCGTTACTATTGACAATGAAAGTGGTGGTACTGTCAATTATCCTCCTTCCGCCAATTTCACTTATACGGCCAGTGATCTCACTGTAACTTTCACGGATCAGAGCACTGATTCTGACGGAAGCGTAGTAGCATGGTCATGGGAATTTGGTGACGGCGCCACTTCAACGTCACAGAATCCTTCACACACATATGCTGCAGGAGGAACATACACTGTTGGCCTGACTGTCACAGATAATGAGGGTGCAACAGGTTCAACCTACCAAAATGTTGCCGTTTCTGAGGCCGGTGGAGGTGATGGAATTGTACTGACGGCAAGCGGGTATAAGATAAGGGGTGTAAGGTATGTTGACCTGGAGTGGACAGGAGCGAGCGGATCAGTGGATATATACCGTAATAATGAATATGTTACCACATCCTCAGGTACAACTTATACAGACAACCTTGGCAGGGTGAGCGGAACCTTCACATACAGGGTTTGTGAATCAGGCGGAACTTCCGTTTGTTCCAATGATGCAACGGTGGTTTTCTGAGATAACTGAAACAAAGAAATATACGGCAGGGGCTTTCCAGTACAGCCCCTGTCTTTTTAAAGATAAGGGTCAGTTCTCTGCCGGGAGCAGGATTTTAAAAGCTAATTAAAATACAAGGAATGACTATTGAAGAAGCATTGCAAAAGCACAGCGTGGAACTGATGGAAATTCCCGGTGTGGTTGGAACAGGGCAGGGCATGTGCAATGACAGGCCATGTATTAAGGTATTCGTAAAAGAACTCACTGATCCGATCCGCTCAAAAATCCCTGGTACCATTGAAGGATATCCTGTTATGGCGGAGGAAACGGGAATGTTCAGGACTTTTTAAAGTCCCGGAGAATTTCCCCCCGGGTTTAAGTGTTTTACCTGCTTCCCCTGAACGCTTGATCTGCTTCTACTTCTTCCCCTTGAAAGCCGTAATGATTTTACCTGCCTCCACTGAAAAGTTCCTCCGAATTCAGGAGCAGATCAACATACTGGGCTCTTTTATAGACGAAAGGATTACTTTTGAGGCTGTTCATGGACAATTTGCCCCTGAAATCATCTATACTCTTGTAATTCTTTTTCTCCATCCAGTCACTTATCTCCTTTAACATTGAACTGATATGATCCAGCCCGTTTTCATACAGGGTGCTAACCACCTGCACACAGGTAGATCCTGCAAGTAAGAGCTTTACAATATCGGCCCCTGTAAAAATCCCATGGGAGCTGCAGATACCGGCATCGATATTTTCAAAGAGCAGGCCGGCATACCTGAGCGATTTCCTGTAGTCACCTACATTGCTGAGGTTAAAATTCTTTATATGTTCCTCGGAATTGATATCAATGTCGGGCTGGAAGAAGGAGTTGAACAGGACGAATGAGTCTGCCCCTGCCTTATCTAGTTTTTTTATGAAGTTCAGAATATTGGAATAGTCAGAGCTGAGTTTTACACTCAGGGGCAAGGGGGTGCTCTTTTTAATTTCCTTTACCAGGTTAATCTGTTCGTTTTCAATCTCTTCACCACTCTTTTCGAAATCCACCGGGGTTTTATAAAAATTCAGTTCAATGCCGTCTACGCCGGTCTGGCTGATAAGTTTTGCATATTCAAGCCAGGTATCCGTTTCGATAGCATTAAGGCTGGCTATCAGGGGTATTGACAGGCTCTCCTTTGCCTCCCTGATTTTTGAAAGGTGTTCATCGGGTCCTGCATGTTCAATATTCGGGTGTGTGGTTATCATTTCTGCATGCAGGTCATTATACTGGCTCATGTTTTCATCCATCTGGAATCGTTCGAGCTGTATCTGCTCCTCAAACAGGGATTTATAAACAATTGCGGCCGCGCCAGATTCTTCAGCTTTTTTGAGTTTATCGATATTCGTTACCATATTGGAAGCACCGACAATAAGCGGATTTTCCAGTTCTATTCCCATGTAATTTACCTTTAGGTTCTTCATAGCAGTGGTTTTATTATTCTTATAATTACAATTCTCTAAATACGTATATAATACAAATTTGAACAACAATTGTTTAACACTAATATAGAAGATTATTCTGACAAATCACAGCCGTCGGTTGATTTCCGGGGATACTCCTATTATTTTCTGAAGGAATAATTTCCTTCCAGGGATGTAGATTCCCAGGGTATCTGGCGGTTGTTGGATTTTATCCGTACTTCGGAGCGTACTTTCTGAAACACTTCCAGGATAGTAAGTCCCGCATTGTTCATGTATTTAAGCAGCGAAGAAGTGTAAAGGCCGTTTTCCCCGGTTCCATCAGATGCCGTGCTGCCAGGCGAAGTTGCATAGGCAACAAGTGAGCCGGAAGGTGCATTCATAAAAGCAAGACCCTGTCCTTGTGCTTTACGTGACCAGCTTCTTTCAAAAGGGTTATCCCGGCATGCATCCAAAATAATAATGTTGACCTTGCTGCCCGATTCCTCCATTCTGCTGAGCAGCCTACCTACCTCAACGCACTTAAATTCCACATCAGCTTCACTTTCCATAGAAGCGTCAACGGGAATCAGGTAATTGTACCCTTTAACCTGTATTCCATGACCGGCATAGAAGAACAGACCTGTATCAAATTCCCTGAGACGCTTTCCAAAATAATCGATGGCCTTTTGCATGGTAATCTTGTTGACATTAAAGTATACCATAGTTTCAAAGCCCAGTATTTTGAGTGTTTCGGCCATGTCCCTGGCATCGTTTTCAGGATTGGAGAGATAACCGGCTCTTTTATATTCGGAATTTCCTATAACAAGTGCAAGTCGCCTGTCTTCCGGGACATATATGTCGTACATTGCAACATCCACTTCCGGAACCTGGATCTCGGCTAATGGTATTATATCGTCAATTTCCTCTAAAGAAAATTTTTCATCTATCGTGTAGTAATCTTCAGCAAAGTGAAAATAAAGCGGCTTGTCAAAATCCGGGTTTATTACCACTGTGCCGGAAGTATTCACACAACCGTATTTACCATTTATCTCAACGCATCCTAATCCATGGGTAAAAACAAAAGCATCATCATATGCAGGTTCGATAACAATTTCGCCTTTCCTGTTGATATATCCCCAGCGCTCGTTTATTTTTACCGGTGCAAGGCCTTCTGCGAAATTTTTTATATCCTCATAAACGGGTGAAATAACCCAGTCTTCGTCAGCATTTACCAGGCCCCAGCGCTGATCTTTGTTTTTTTTGAAAAGAAGGCTTTCCCGGTCAGTCCCGGTGTAGTCTAGTGGCATGTCGTATATTTCCTCTCCCTGTCTGTTGATATAGATCCATTGCCCTCTTTTTTTGACTTTGGCCATACCCTTCCGGAACGGCCATACCTGTTCATATACCGGAAGAATTTCCCATTGGTAGTTTTTATTGATAAACCCGTATTT
>JBNJHQ010000219.1:0-4319 GCA_051748705.1 Bacteroidota bacterium
TCACCGTCTATTTCTCTTGAACCCTCAATAATCGAAATCTGTTCGGTGATATTCTTTAACTGCCTTACATTACCGGGCCATGAATAAGATGTCAGCATCAGCCTGGCATCTTCTGTCAGTTTCACTGCCGGCATACGGTATTTTTCCGCAAAATCAAGCGCAAATTTCCGGAAAAGTAATAATATATCATCTCCCCTATCCTTTAATGGAGGTATTTTTATCGGCACTGTATTTAGCCTGTAAAATAAGTCTTCCCTGAATTTGCCAGCTTTAACAGCCTGCAATATTTCTATATTTGTAGCTGCAATAACCCTTACATCTGTTTTTTGAACCCTGGAAGAACCCACCCTTATGAATTCACCTGACTCAAGCACCCTCAGCAATCTTACCTGGGTGGACAGTGGCAGCTCGGAAACCTCGTCCAGGAATATTGTGCCCCCGTCAGCTACCTCGAAGTAACCTTTACGGCTATCGGTTGCACCGGTAAAAGAGCCTTTCTCATGTCCGAAAAGTTCAGAATCGATTGTGCCTTCAGGTATTGCGCCGCAATTTACTGCTATATAAGGTCCGTGTTTACGCTTGCTGTGATGATGAATTATCTGGGGAAATATTTCCTTTCCCGTTCCGCTCTCACCCGAAATAAGTACGGAGAGGTCAGTTGGGGCAACCTGTACAGCTATGTCTATAGCACGGTTAAGCCCAACATAGTTGCCTATAATACCGAATCTTTGCTTTATGCTCTGTAAATCCTTCATATGCTGTTTCCAGTTAATGCGAAATTAATGTTTTTTTTAAAACTTTGAAAAATCACCTTTCTGTATATCTGCTGGAAATTAAATTGTTTGACCCTTTTCTACTTTATATGAAGCTTGATTTTTTATGCACCGGCTTAAGCCTTAAACAAGTGTGAAGGCAGGAGTAAATGCAGCTTAGCCGGAAGCTTCAGGTTCAATGTGATTTAAATTTCGTATCTTTCGCACGATATTTGCGTATAAACGAGAAAATCAATCTTCCAGATGCGTATATTCACGCTGTGCATAGTGCTTTTATTCCTGGGCTCCGGGCTGGTTACCGGTCAGTCTGAGGAGAAAAACGCCTCTTCCGTTAACAGCATGATATTTGAAAATTCTAATGCGGAAGATAACAATACAAAGATTTTTCCTGTACCGGTCACCAATAATCGTTTTACCATTACAAGTGATAAGGAATTCACATTTGTGAGGCTCACCAACATTATCGGCCAGGAGACAACAAGGGAAAAATTCTCCTATCCAAGAAAAAGGGCCGAAATTAGTTTTTCAAATGCACAGAAAGGAATCTATCTTGTTATTATTGAATTTGAAGACAAGACCCGTATCGTAAAAAAGATACTTATTGACTCCCCTTAGGATCATTTAGCCCTGCCCATATATACTATTATTGAATCTGCAATGCTCAAAGCTGTAGTCAGGGTACCCAGATCATCGAACAATTCACCGGTTTTCCCTGAAGGGTGACTGTGTCCTATAGCTTCCATCAGCACTTCCCTGCCCGCTAAGGCAGGATCTATAACAGCCTGGTAAACGACTGCAGGCTGGCATGATCTCTGGTAATATTCATCACCCGGGAACCTGTCATTTGTCCAGTATTCATTCCAGTCCCAGTTCTGGTTAAGCTCGAGCATTACCCTAAGGGGCCTTTCAACAGGCTCATCCGGCCTTGCCGACATTACAAAGCCTGTAGTTGGGGTGGCACCGCTGTAGGCATCCGGCACCGGGTTATCGGGATCAGGCATATACAGGCCATCAGATGCCCTTATGTTTCTTTTATGTGCCCAGTATGGCAGTGTCTGGGGCCAGCGCCTCACTCCAGCCTCCCACTTCCCGTCTTCCACCTTTCCAAACCTGTATACCGAGGTGCCAACCGATTCAGGGACATAGAGTGTCTGGATATATTTGCCCTCGAGGTCTTCAAGCCATATCGCCATCAGGGGGTAATAAAATGACTCTCCCCTTTGAAATTCAACAGTTATCCATGGGCCGTCACTTTCTTCATTCATTGTGAAATAATAAATATCTTCCTGCTGATCTGCATCAGATCGTCCGCCACGCAGCGTGCAGGAATATGATATTGATAGTACTAGCAGTAAAAGAAATAAATTTTTCATCGTTCTAAAATTCAATTATTATCCCAACAGTTGGTAATACGTTCCCGACCCCACCATCAATGAATTTCAACAGGTATTTTTCAGGGTTTTCAGGATCGGTCAAAGGTATATTATTTTCATCTGTTTCACGCACCAGTATGGGAGGCTGGTCGGCCTGGAAATTATATACATTCTGAACGTCAGCATAGAGCATGAGTGTCCACCTGTCAAAAAAGAAGGATTTGTCTATCCTGATATCCAGCTGGTGAAATGCTTTTAGCCTTTCAGAATTATAGACGGCAAAATCAAGATAACCACGTCCCCTTACATCCCAGGCCATCATATTCGATGATTTCTCAAGATCCCATGGAGTGTAAGGTGATCCCCCGATAAATCTCCATTTGACACCCGCTTCCCAGTTATTCTTGAATTTCCTTGTGGCAGTAAGGTTAAAAAGGTGCTTATTGTCCCATGAGGTGGGAATATAACCGGTCCCGGGACCCTTAAATTCACTTCTCACCAGGGTGTAGGAAAGCACAAGATTGCTTCCCCTGAAATTTTTCAGCCTCCCGAGTAATTCAATACCATAGGCACGTCCTTCCGAAACCGACAATACCTCTTCATCACCAAATGTTCCAAAATCGGCACTCCTGCTTGCCAGGGGGATAGAATCCCTCACTGAATAAGGGTAATCGCTGTATCTCTTGTAAAAACCTTCCAGGGTGAGCTGGATAGCCTCATCAGGTAAATATTCAAACCCGGCAACAATATGGTCACTCCTGATGTACCTGAGCCCGTTTTCCCTGTTAACAAAGGTGCCATCCTCATCAGCATAGCCCATAGTGGTATAGGGAGGAAGCTGAACATACCTCCCGGTATTGAAATTAAAGCTGAAAAGTTCACTGATATTATATGAGAGTGAGAACCTGGGCGACAAATTATTCAGTGGATTGGCCATGTTGTCAGTGTAATCAAGCCCGTCGGCCCTGATACCAAGAGAAAGGATAAGCCCGTTGCCAAAGAAGCTCTTCGATACCTGGCCAAAAGCACCGTATTGATTAAGCCTGATAGACGAATCATAATTAATTGTCTGCACGGAAGACCCTATGAAAAGTTTCTGAAAAGTGGAATTCCTGTATAGGGCATTTTCATACGATACTCCAAATTCAAGCCTCATCCCGTTTTCATATTGCAGGTTCCTTTCAAACCTGAATTTATTCTCCCCTTCACCTGATTTATAGTCAAATACCTTCAGGGAATCAATTTCCTCGTTACCGGCATACTTATACTGAAGGTTGTTGAGATAGTTTCTGCTTAATATCCATGTATCATAGCCATTGTCCCTGAAATGCTTGTATTTTATTCCAAAGGTATAACTGTATTGTTTCTGCACAGGGATATAATCCAGTATGTACCTCTGGTATTCTGTATCATCAGCTTCCCTGTTCAGTTCAAAATCGTCCAGGGCACCTATACCAAGGACCGTAAGCTCCCCCTTATCGGAAATTTTAGTTTTATGCTTGAACTGGAAATCATTGTAAGTCGGGAGAAAAGGCAATCCTATGGCACTGAACAGAAATTGCAGGTAAGACCTCCTTGCCGACATAATAAGTGAACTGTTCTCTCCTGTTGGACCGTCTATTGTAAGCCCCAGGTCTGAAGCCCCTACGGTTGCCCTGTATTTCATCCTCTCATCATTGCCGTCAATCTGCCTGAAACTTAAAACCGAACTCATGGCATTCCCCCGGGAAGCAGGAAATGCACCCGAGTAAAAATTAAGCTCTTTGATGAAATCAACATTTATTATACCAACAGGACCGCCTGAAGCCCCCTGTGTCGAAAAATGATTAAGATAAGGGATCTCTATTTCGTCGAGGTAAAAACTGTTCTCATTTGGCCCCCCACCCCTGACAATGACATCATTCCTGTAAGCCGGTGTGGATGCAACTCCAGGAAAAGACTGTATAACTTTTGAAATATCCCTGTTACCACCGGGATTCTTCTCAATTTCCTGTATCCCGATGATACGGACTGAAACCGGTGACTCAAGCTTCTTTCTGAATGGAGAGGGCTTGACCACAACATCACCGATACCCACCACCATCTCCTTTAAAGGCAGATCTATCGATACGGCCCTATCTCTTGTTACAAGAAAAGCGTTTGAGACATATGCTTCAAAACCCACCGAGGAAGC
>JBNJHQ010000220.1:0-4292 GCA_051748705.1 Bacteroidota bacterium
GATCACGGGCAGTCATGGACCACCTGCACAAAACCTTATCCGGAGCGCTACCAGTATGTTTATAACTACGTGGCTAATGATAACAGCCTCTGGTCTTTTGTCCCTGGCTACCAGGTGAAACGTTCACTCGATGGTGGCGACACATGGAATGTAATGGCTGGGGACCCGGGAGACGTCGGTTTCGGTGATGTTTTCAGACTGGATAATGGCAACCTGGTCTATCACGGCTCAGACTGCTGCAGCCTGTATATGTCGGATAATGACGGTCAGTCATGGACAAACATTCCCACCCCCGGGTATTCAGTTAAACTATTCGTGGGTGATAATGATGAGCTAATTATTGTAACCCAGGAATCTGGTATGAGCATCTACTATTCGGAGGACTATGGCACTACCTTTACACTGGTGCACAGGGTGATGCCACAGTTCGGGACAGTAATGCACAATACCTTCACCAGGTACGGCGATTTCTATTACGTCCTTATACCGGGTTTTGGCATCCTTAAAACATACGACCTCCAGGAATATGAAAATTACTGGGTAAACACGAACCTCATGGATCTCTTCATCGACCATAACGGGGTGTTGATCGCTAAAGACCATGATTATGAAACGGTTTATTACCGGAATAACACGGATCGTAATTTTTATTTTAGATAATTTGCTCCATCTGAAAAGTTTGAATATTTTTCCACCCTATTCACAAGACAACAGATGCGAGGCCGGAGATTTATAATAATTACTGTTCTGGTTTTTACTTTTTGGCCTGGTAAGGCCCAAACGGTCGAACTGTCAGAAATAAATGATCTGGCCGGTCGCTTTATCAATGAATATTTTCCAGGTGACAATTATCAAATATCAGAAGTAATACCGCATAAAGTTGATGACAAAGCGCTGATTTATTACCTGCAACTACACCCCGAAGGATGGATCTTGCTTTCAGCAGAAAGGAAAGCTGCCCCGGTATTGGGATTTTCTTATGAAGGGGCACTGGATTACACATCCGTTTTTTCCGGCCGTGAACCGGCAGGGGAATGGCTAAGGGATATTTCGGAGACAATACTGGAATATTCCAGGGACACACGCCTGCAGCCGCATCCCGACTGGAAAAGTGAGTTTGAAAGCAGCAAAGGGGTAAACGTAAAACCACTGATATCTGCAAAGTGGGGCCAGGGGTCAGGATGGAATTATTATTGCCCACAGGATACTGAAGGCCCCGACAGGAAGGCCCTGGTAGGCTGTGTTGCCGTTGCCATGGCACAGGCACTGAGTGTCTTTGACTGGCCCGACAACGGTGAAGGTGAGAATACTTACCAGCATTATGTTTACGGGGAAATATCCGTAAATTATTCTGACTCCGTTTACTTGTGGCAACTGATGGAAGATATAACTGCAAACAGGCATGCTGCACTATTGCTTTATCATTGTGCCACCTCTGTAAATATGGACTTCGGACCGGAAAGTTCTTCGGCAAATACATCTTCTGCCGTCGATGCTTTTAAGAATCATTTCAGGATTTCATCCAATATTAAGTATAACAGCAGATATGAATATGGCATCGTAGCCTGGGAAGAACTGATGATACAGGAACTGGTGGCAGGCAGACCTGTTATTTACAGGGGAAGGTCAGATGACGGAAGCAGCGGTCATGCATTCAATGTTGATGGAGTTGTGAACAGTACATACTTCCACATAAACTGGGGATGGGATGGCAAAAGTAACGGTAATTTCCTTCTGCATGAGCTGAACCCTACATCAACAAGAAGTTATAACGCCAACCAGGAAGCAATAACCGGCATTGCCCCTGCACAAACAACTGCAGTCAGTCATACCGGTGCTCCCGGATTCAGCCTGTATCCAAATCCGGCCGGTGATATTCTTTACTTAAGGCCGGGAAATGATTCCGGTGTAAGATCCTGTACTGTATATTCCGCGACAGGTTTCCCCGTTCTGGTTGTGGACAATTTCAATGGACAGGCGCTTGATATAAGCGGCCTGCAACCGGGTTTTTACATTCTTAACATCATCTATAGTGACAACAGGAGGGAGAGCTCCAAATTTATAAAGGCACAGAAATAAGTAACGGATGCGCCGCTCATATATACTCGTACAAAGGACTTGATCTCCCGGGATTTGGAACTTAAAAGCTTTGAAGCCTTAAACTAACATAATAATCACTGATGACGCACAAAATTCAATATTATATTTTCCCAATGCTTGCTCTCTTCTTTTTTTCCTGCCAGCCCGAACCCCAGGTATTATGGCAGATCGGGGAAGGAGATAACAGCGCTGCCGAATTTGCCCTGTCATACGATACATACGAGCAGTTCCTCGATCAGGATTTCGGATGGGAAGATGGATATTATCTTATCGGCCATTCCAGTGAAAAAGAGGACTGGCCTTTTATTCTGCCGGGACCATCCGACCAGTGGGGCGGTACATGGGGGACTGCCGGCTGGCGTTCTCATACACTGACCATCCTTTTCGGGATGCAGGAGGTGCCGCGTAAGGGTAGCTGGACCCTTACGGTTGACCTGGTAAATAATCACAGGGATGACCCGCCGGTCTTTAAGATCACGGTTAACGGGAAAGCATGGAAGTTCAAACTCCCGGAAGGGAAAAGCAATGATATTACAGGTGATGCTGTCTCCGATACTTCTGAATATCTGATAGAGATAGCACTCCCCGGGGGATTAATAAGGGAAGGGGGTAATGAGATAAAACTTACTACACTCCAGGGCTCATGGTTAAGTTTTGACCAGGTAAAAATGACCGGTCACGGAAAGGCTGAACTGAAGCACCCGGCCAATCTCTTTGTCAGAAAGGTTGAAGCTGCGGATTATAAGATAGAAAATATTAACGGCACGGCACAGGCCCTGCTTGTGGATGTCCAGCACCTGGAAGGGACGCCGGAGTTGCAGGTCGATCTGGATGGGGAAACCATATTAACAGAATCCCCTGAAAGCGGACGATATATTTATGAAGCACCCATGCCGCCGGTCGAATCCACACAGGAAAGCAGCTACCGTATTTTGAGTAATGGCAGCCTCCTTGAAGAGGGAACTGTCCGGCGCAAGCCTGTAGAACCCGTCACCCCGGCCGACTATGTTGACACAAAAATGGGAACTGCTCATTCACGCTGGATGATAGCACCCGGTCCATGGATGCCTTTCAGCATGGTGAAACTCAGTCCCGATAACCAGAACAGTGGATGGCAGGCTGGCTATGATCCTGTTTTCGAAACGATAGGCTGCTTCAGCCATATTCATGAATGGACAATGGCAGGACTGGGACTGATGCCCACGAACGGTCCCCTGGTCACTGAAATAGGCGATGAACGCAATCCGGATGAAGGCTACCGTTCACGTATTAACACGGAAACAGAAGAAGCTCCGCTGGGCTACTATAAGGCGGAACTGACAGACTATGATATCAGAGCGGAACTGACGGCAACAACACGATGCAGCTTTCAGCGTTACACCTTTCCTGAAGACAGGGAAGGATCACGTGTGCTTATAGACCTGCAGATACCTGCTGAATACGGCTATGAACTTGAGGAGGTACGTATAGAAAAAGCCGGAGACAGCAGGATCGAGGGCTACAGCAGGCAGCATACCCCGAATACATGGGCCGGGGGAGTGTCGCAGGAATATACTGTTCACTTCGTGGTGGAATTTGACCGGCCAATAAAGAAAACCGGGTTCTGGACAGAAAAAGGCATTGTCGGGGATGTATCACTGCTGGAGGCTGACAGTCCGGATGATGCCGGTGCATACGTTGAGTTCGACACGGGAGAAGATCCCGTGGTGCAGGTCCGTTCAGCTATCTCCTATGTCAGCGTGGAGAATGCTGCCATGAACCTGGAACATGAGATCAGCCGGCCCTTTGGATGGGACTTCGAAGCAGTCCGGCAGAACAATGTTGATGTATGGAATGACCTGTTTGAAAGGGTGGAAATAAGCACTGTCGACAGCCGTGAAAAGCGCCGCTTTTATACCAATATGTATCGCGCCCTTTGCAGTCGCAACATTTTCAGTGATGTGGACGGCAGGTGGGTGGATTCAGGGGAGCGCATCCGGCAGATGGAAGACCCCTCATCCCCTGCCCTGGGTTGTGATGCTTTCTGGAACACTTTCTGGAACCTGAACCAGTTCTGGAACATGGTAACCCCCGAATGGAGCAATCGCTGGGTTAACTCCCAGCTGGCAATGTACGATGCCGGCGGGTGGCTGGCTAAAGGACCGGCCGGGATGGAATACATACCGGTGATGGTGGCCGAACATGAAATACCA
>JBNJHQ010000221.1:0-4264 GCA_051748705.1 Bacteroidota bacterium
AACTCCCAGCTGGCAATGTACGATGCCGGCGGGTGGCTGGCTAAAGGACCGGCCGGGATGGAATACATACCGGTGATGGTGGCCGAACATGAAATACCACTTATTGTGGGTGCCTACCAGATGGGTATACGCGATTTTGATGTGGAAAAAGCCTTTGAAGCCATTAAAAAAATGCAGACAACCCCGGCCCGGGAAGTGGATGGGGGCTTTGCCGGCAACAGGGACCTTCTGCCTTACCTGGAATACAACTATGTTCCCTACGATAAAGGACGCTTCTCCAATACCATGGAGTATTCCTTTGACGACTGGACCGTCAGCCAGTTTGCCTTATCACTCGGGAAGGAAGCCGATCATAAGACCTTCCTTGAGCGTGGATATTACTGGAAGAATGCCATTGATGCGGAAACGGGTTATGCACGTATGAAAGATTCAGAGGGCCGTTGGCTCCCTGACTTTGATCCTTACAAGTCGGGTGCCAACCATCACTATGTCGAGGGCAATGCCTGGCAGCTCACCTTTTTTGTTCCCCAGGATGTGCCGGCACTGGCCGAAGCTATCGGCAGGGAACGTTTTATTGAACGCCTCGAATGGGGCTTCCGGGAAAGTGAAAAATTACGCTTCAACGGGAAGCGCGACCAGTACTGGGACTACCCGGTGGCCCACGGCAACCAGCAATCGATGCACTTTGCCTACCTGTTTAACTGGGTGGGTAAACCCTGGCTGACCCAGGAATGGTCAAGGGCAATAGTGGATCGTTACTATGGATATGGCCTGTCCAACGCCTACCTTGGCGACGAGGACCAGGGACAGATGAGTGCATGGTTCCTGATGGCCTCATTGGGACTGTTCCAGACCGACGGCGGATGCCGCTCGGTGCCGGTCTACGAGATAGGAAGCCCCATATTTACCAGGGTGGTCATAGATCTCGGTAATCGTTTCGGGAGGGGAGATGAATTTATTATTGAAGCGAAAAATGCATCACGCATCAATAAGTATGTGCAGGGTGCCATCCTCAACGGAAAAGCCCTGGATGATTTTAAATTTCCTGCAGAAGAACTGTTGAAAGGCGGAAAACTGGAACTGGAGATGGGTCCCCAACCCAATGAGAACTGGGGTTCTGGTCGCTGACGGAATTGAAACTATTTCTACAAAATTCATATCTTTATCATACACAATCAACCAGATGCCCCACGACGTATTTATAAGTTACTCGAGCATTGATAAAAACACAGCTGACACTGTGTGTGCAATACTTGAAGAAAAAGGAATACGCTGCTGGATTGCTCCACGGGATATTACTCCGGGTTTTCCCTTTGCAGAGGCCATCATAGATGGTATTAAATCCGCAAAAGTATTTATCCTGATCTATTCATCAAACTCAAACAATTCGTCCCAGGTCATAAAGGAAGTTAACAGGGCTGTCCATCATGGCTTATCGATAATCAACCTTCGCCTGGAAAATATTCCACTGTCGAAGCAACTTGAGTACTATATCAGTGATGTACACTGGCTGGATGCCCTGGATACACCACTGGAAAAATACATGGAAAGGTTAAGCAGCGTGGTTCAAATGCTCCTTCAGATGGATCATGTTGATAATGAAGACCTGGAAGAAGCTCTCAGGACTGAAACCGAAAAACAAACAGGGCCCGTCAAACCTGCCGGTAAATTCACTTTCCGAAAACTTCTAATCACTGTAATCCCTGTATTGCTTATCGTTATAGTCCTCGGGACAATATGGTTCTTCAACAAAAAATCAAAAATCCGGCAGGTAAGGCAGGAAGTGCTTCCGGAGATCGAACGTCTTATCGGAGAAAATGATGTATGGCGCAACCTTGTAAAACCCTACAGGCTGGCAGAAAAGGCTGAGGATGTCCTTGGCGACGATCCTGAGCTTGCACAACTATTCTCCAAAGTATCCCTGAGGATCAATGTAATTACAGATCCTCCCGGAGCCAGTATTTATTTAAAGGAATACGTCGATTCCACACAGGCGTGGACATACCTGGGAGTAACACCACTGGACAGTGTCCGTGTGCCAGTAGGAATTTTCAGGTGGAAACTGGATAAAGAAGGTTACGAACCGGTTCTCGGAGCAGCATCAACCTGGGAAATTGGAACTACAGTGAATAATTTGCTTACCGTGGTTCCGAATGATTTTGTCCGTCGCTTAGACACGATTGGAAGCACTCCCGGAAATATGGTACGGGTGCCGTCAACTGAAACAGAGTTTGGAAAATTGGGTGATTTCTTTATTGGCCGTTACGAGCTTACAAACCGGGAGTACAAGGACTTCATTGACAACGGGGGCTACCAGGAAAAAGAGTACTGGAAACATACTTTTATAAAGGACGGAAATGAACTGGGCTGGGAAGAGGGTATAAAACAACTTGTGGACAGGTCAGATCAACCGGGTCCCTCGACCTGGATGGGAGGAGATTATCCCGAAGGACAGGGTGATTACCCTGTGTCGGGCGTAAGCTGGTATGAAGCTGCAGCCTATGCAGAATATGCAGGCATGAGCCTGCCTACATCCTCACACTGGTTTGTGGCGGCGGGAGGATACACTCCTATGATCCGGGTTTCCCAGCTTGGAGGCTTTGCCATACTGGCCCCTTTCAGCAATTTCACCAGGCAGGGGCCTGTAGCTGTGGGCAGCCTGTCAGGGATCACTGCTTATGGAGCACATGATATGGCCGGGAACGTCAGGGAGTGGTGCTCGAATGCGACAAAAATGGGAAGGATAATCCGTGGTGGCAGCTGGGAAGATAATACTTACGAATTTGGTAACCTTAGGCAGGCACCTGAAATGGATCGATCACAAAGAAATGGAATTCGCCTGGCATTTTATCCTGATTCAGGGACCATCCCTGTGGAGGTGTTTGAGTCAATGCAGCTTACACAACCCGCCGATATCCGTGAAATAGAACCTGTCCCGGATGCCATTTTTAAGATTTACAAAGAGCAATTCGGATATGACCCTTCTGATCTGAATGCACGGGTGGAATATCAAGAGGAAAGTCCTGGAGGATGGATCCGCGAGAAGATATCATTCAATGCTGCATACGGTGATGAACGTATGGTAGTCTACTTATTCCTGCCGCATAATGTCCAACCACCTTACCAGGCAGTCATATATTTTCCGGGCAGTGCGTCGACATATACCCCCTCGAGCCAGGACATAGAGGAATACTACGAATTCCCCATGTTCCTCTCCTACCTGGTCAGGAACGGTCGGGCTGTCCTGTATCCGGTTTATAAAGGAACCTTTGAGCGCGGAAAACCGGAGTTGGTTGCTATACATGGTGGGGATAATTCTCATGCCTACACCGAGTTTCTTGTTCAATTGGTCAAGGATTTCAGTAGATGCATAGACTACCTGGAAACCCGGCATGATATAGATAGCAGTAAGATAGCGTATTATGGTATGAGCTGGGGAGGACACCTGGGATGCATAATCCCGTCTGTTGAGGAACGTCTCAGAACAAGTATCCTTCTTGCCGGAGGCCTGGTGCCCACAGGACGGCCTGAAGCCAATAAAATCAATTATGTTACTCGGGTAAAAATACCAACTCTGATGCTAAACGGGATGTATGATAAAGGTATTGATCAACGGATAAAACCAATGTTCGATCTGCTGGGCACACCGAAGGAACATAAAAAAATTATCCTCTATGAAACCGATCACATCCCGCCAAGGACAGAGTATATCAAGGAGACCCTGGACTGGCTGGACAAATATCTCGGACCGGTACGTTAAATAACAAACAGAATTATGAAAAGATCATTAAGCCTTACTTACCTTGTTTTATTTCTGATGACTGTACCCTTTATTCTTCCATCATGCGCTGATGAAGACAGCGGGGAGGAAGATAGCAGCCCTGATTATACCATTGACTACAGCCTGGGCCGCGACCAGACGCACAACAAGTTCAGCAGTTTAATTGAGCCGGTGCTCGTCGCTGAAGACGGGGCGGTGATAGAAGCCTTTACCGAAGAGGCTGCTGATGAGCAGATTAAACCAGGGATGACTGCCGCTGAGTTTGCTGCCCTGGAGGATTATGACCCGGGTCTCGTACACCCGCTGACAGGTCCCGTTTTTATTGAAGGAGCCATGCCGGGAGATATTCTGCAGGTTAAACTTCATGTTGTGGAAATAGGCGATTGGGGATGGACACGCATAGTGAACGGCATCTTCCTTGAAGAAGAGTTCGAGCCACTGCTGCGCACATTTGAGCTTTCGAAGGATATGCAGTCAATAAGC
>JBNJHQ010000222.1:0-4253 GCA_051748705.1 Bacteroidota bacterium
CTTGTCGAAGATAATGTTACGAACCAGAAGATCGTTACCATATCACTCGGATCAAAGGTAAAGAACATTGACACGGCCCTTGATGGAAAGGAAGCTCTTGATATGTTCGGCAAATCAAATTACGATGTAATCCTTATGGATATCAGGCTGCCCGTAATGGATGGCATAACGGTGAGCAGAAAGATAAGGGACATTGAGGCAAGCACAAGCAAGCACACCCCGATAATAGCCATAACGGCAAACGCAATGATAGGGGATAAGGAGAATTGCCTGTCAGCAGGGATGGACGACTATCTGAGTAAACCTTTCCAGCCACAGAGACTGCTTGACCTGATAAGCAAATACCTCAGTGAACCCGGGCATCCTTAAGAGATGGTTTTATTCCGATAACAAGCATATCATCAACCTGTTCATCTCCTTTCCTCCAGCTTTCGATCGACTCATTAATAAGCATCTTTTGCTCGTCAGGAGGAAATTTGTGAATTGTAAGCAGCAGGTGCCTGAAACGCCTGTACATGAATTTCTTGTCATATGGCCCTCCGAACTGGTCGGCATAACCATCAGAAAAGAGATAAATAACATCACCCGCTTCAATTTTCATACGGTGGTTGGTGAATGATAATTCTCCGAGCAGTCCGATTGTTAACCTCTCCCCCTTAATTTCTGTAAGCTTGTTATCCCTTATAATGTAAAGTGGCAGGAATGCCCCCGAATATTGTATTTCACCTCTTTTCTCATCAATAGCACACAGCCCGATGTCCATTCCGTCACGAATAAGTGCCTTGCTGTTGCTGCTGCTGCCGAAAGTGCGCTCGATTCCCCTGCCCAGGATCTTCAGCACTTCAGATGGGCGCTGGATACCCTGGTCAATGATAATCTTGTTAAGTAATTCAACACCTATCATTGATAAGAATGCTCCCGGCACTCCGTGACCGGTACAGTCGGCTGCCACAACAAATATTTTACCTCCTTTCCTCGTGATCCAGTAAAAATCACCGCTCACTATGTCCTTGGGCTTAAAGAAAATAAATGAATCAGGTAAGATACTTTTAAAATAAGCCTCCGAGGGTAATAATGCCTGTTGCATATAACTGGCATAGATTAGACTGTCGGTTATGCTCCTGTTTTTATTCTCCAATTCCTGTCTTTGCATTGCTATCTGCTCAAAAGCCTTTTCTTTTTCATGAAGAAGTCTCCTCGTCTTAACCAGTGTAAAGGTCTGGTAGCGAGCAATAAGGTAAATCAATCCCACCAGCAGTACAGCGTAAGCAATGTAATGATATACAGTAGTCCCAAGCAGTTCAACAGCATGGACATACCCGCTGACCATAATGGATGTTTCAGACAAGTTCCCAGAATGTATTTTACAGACCTAATATGACTGCTAATTTAGATCAAACTGCTCAAATAGCAAAATATGATTTTACTTTCCTGTGCGTTCAGTTCTCACAAAGGCTCCATGACCGGAGTCCATTTTCTTCAGTCCTGCCGATGGTGATCCCTGGTGCCCTGCCTGCATAATGCTTTTCAGTATAGTATCGACTCTTGCTATGGTCTCATTATCGGACAATACTATATTGGGCCATTTTCGGGTGAAATTATCCGAGGGATGGGATTTGGATGTGGAGTTAAGGATAATATTTCCCCTGATCATTGTGAGGTCGCGTGAAGGGTCAGTGTTGGAGAGCACCTGCCACAGGAGTATATGATCATCTTCGAGATCAATAGTACTGTCAACAACTATTAAAATCAGCCCGGTAATCCTATAATCCAGTTCCAGCAATTCTTTGAATTCTATAATTTCTTTTGAAATACCTGCAAAGACAAGAGGGAGGTCGGCTGAAGGCATCCTCAGGCGTACCTTATTCCTAACTGTTTTAAAAACGGAAAGCAATGCTTCTGCCTTAAAGCCTCTGTCACCTCTAAGCCCTGTTTCTTCAGGCAGTTTCAGACTTGCATCTATCCCCATTTTGCCACCTAAGGAAAAACTATCTGATGAATGGTCAAGAACATCAAGCGGGCCTCTTGTAATTAGCAGATCTTTATTAATATCGGTATTCCCGAAAATATGGCTGGTTACGGCCTCGTAATCCCTTAGATCAACATTGCCGCTGAGAACAACGATGAATTTGCTGAACATCATCTGTCCCGCCCCGAAAAGGGAATTAATAACTTTCAATCCCTGTCCGGGATATGTCTTACGGATTTTAACCAGCACCAGGTTATGGGCAACCCCGGCCACGGGCATATGCAGGTCTGTTATCTCGGGCTGTAATGTCAGTTTAATAGGTGCCAGGAACAATTTTTCAGTGGCTTTTCCTATCCATGCATCTTCCATTGGAGGAATACCGACGATGGTTGCAGGGTATACAGCATCCTGCCTGTGGCTTATACATGTTACATGAAATGCCGGGTAGTGGTCGGCCAGCGAATAGAAGCCGGTATGATCACCAAAGGGACCTTCCAGTATAAGTTCTTCAGTGGGATCCACGTACCCTTCAATCACTATATCCGCATCTTCAGGGACAAACAGGTCATTGGTGATACATTTCACCTTTTTCACCTTTTTCTTACGCAGGAAGCCGGCAAGGATATATTCATCCACTCCTTCGGGCAGCGGAGCCGTTGCAGCATAGGTATAAACCGGGTCGCCGCCCAGGACAACGGAGACGGGCATTTTTTCACCTCTTTTCTTCCAGGCCTCATAATGACTGGCACCCGTTTTATGCCTGTGCCAGTGCATTCCCGTGGTCTTACCGTCAATCACCTGCATCCTGTACATACCGGCGTTTACCTCTCCCGTCCCGGGGTGCCGGGTATGGACAATTGGAAGTGTAATGAACCTGCCCCCGTCGTGAGGCCAGCATTTCAATACCGGCAATATATCAAGATCGGGGTCTCTTATGATATTCTTCTGGCAGCTACCCCTTTTGGCTGTCCTGGAAGGGATGTATGAAGATATTCTGGAGAGTCCCGGTATCATCTTTACCTTTTCGAGAAAACCACCGGCAGGTGCACTGAGTTGCCTGAACACTGTCTCAATTTCCTGGCCTGCATCATCAAGACTGTCTCGTCCGACAGCCATTGTCATTCTTTTATCAGAAGCAAACATATTGATCAGCACCGGGAAGGAAGTTCCGTTATTTGTAAACAGGACAGCCTTACCCCCTGATTTGACGAACCTGTCAGCCAGCTCAGTCATCTCGAGTACAGGGTCAACAAACTCATCAATTACAAGCAGTTCATCATTTTCCCGGAGCTTATCCACAAAGTGCTGCAGTCCTTTATAAGCCATAGCAGTAAAATTTACTGCAAATATACCCAAAGGATTGGATATAAACATTATTTCAAAAAGTACGGGTAAGGCAATTCAGGCTTATTCGTATCAGCCGGTGACAGGAGGGATTCCTTCTGCAAGTGTATGCACGAAACTATCACCCGGGGGGTCAGCGCTCACAGAGGTATAAAAACAAAAATGGGAATCATTCGTAAGAATAATTCCCATTTCACTGAAGGCTACCGAAGTAATCTTCAGTGCCAGGCTACTGTTATTATGACCGGCTGCATACTGGCCGAAGCCATTACAACAGCCCTGAGCCCTGGGTTAAGACCTGTTACAGTATTAACTTCGGACTGCCCTTTCGATTACCCGAAGGTAATCTTGGGGGCGCAGAGTCATTTCTGACTAAATCATCTAAAGAACGCTAGGCGACTTTAGCGATTTTTCGGGAATCCGGCGAACCTTTTTCCCGACCTGCGGCTCCTTTGGAAGCAGGCCCTGGAGCCTGTACGAAATGTATCGAAATTCATTTAAGTAAAACAATACATTTCCTTCGTTTGGGAGCGGCCTTTTATCGCTCACCTGGTAAGAACAAATATAGTACAGGCAGCTTCCACCGGCAAACTTTTCGGCTTGTATATATCAACGTGGTTTAAACAGGCATTATTAACAATTGTTAATAACTCAGGCAGTGAGCCTGGGTTGGGATGCAGGGAGTCATATGAGGGGGTGTTTAAGGCACCCCCGTATCATTTGATGTTAATAACCGTAGGAAGCTGTTTCCCCAAGTTCTTCCTCTATCCTGAGAAGCTGGTTATACTTGGCCATACGGTCGGAGCGGCTCAGTGAGCCTGTTTTTATCTGTCCCGAGCGCGTGGCAACGGCTATATCTGCTATTGTTGAGTCTTCAGTTTCGCCTGAGCGGTGAGATGTAACAGTTGTATATCCTGCCCTGTGTGCCATTTCAATTGTT
>JBNJHQ010000223.1:0-4237 GCA_051748705.1 Bacteroidota bacterium
GATGGTTTTTCACTTTCATAATGTCCTATATCAGCCAGGAGGATCTGCTTATCAGCATCGAAGAATGAGTGGTACTTAACATCGGCGGTAACATAGGCCTGTGCTCCTGCAGAGATTGCCTTATCTATATATGATCCTCCCGAACCGCCCATCACTGCCACTCTTTTAATTTTTTTGCCCCGGGGCTTACTATGTCTTATGCAGGCTGAGCCAAAAACATCTGAAAGCATACTGATAAGATTGTTTTCAGTGACACTCTCAGCCAGATCGCCCACACAACCCAGCCCTGCCCCCGGAAGCCTGTTTTCAATCGCATACAGGTCATAGGCCACCTCCTCGTAAGGGTGTGAATCAATCATAGCCCTTAGCACACTGCTTCTCAGATGGGCCGGCAGTACGCTTTCAATTCTCACTTCATCTTCAGTATGTTCCTTACCCGGCTCACCTGTAAACGGATCGCTGCCTGTTCCGCCCCTGAAGGTACCCTCACCCCTCACATTAAAGCTGCACATGTCGTAATTACCTATGTGACCGGCACCTGCATCAAAAATAGCCTGCCTCACTTTCCCTGCATGTGACAGTGGCACAAAAACAACAAGTTTAAGCAACCTGCCACCCAGGGGGAGCATAACTTCAGTATTGGTGAGTCCCAGTTTTTCAGCCATACGGTAGCTCACACCACCACTGATAATATCGAGGTTGGTATGCATGCTGTAAAGGGAAATATCCTTTTGTATGGCTTTACGGATGATCCTTTCAACATAGCTGCCTGTACCTATACATTTTAAAGGCTGGAAAATGAGCGGGTGATGAGATATTACCAGTCCACACTTTCTTTGCTCAGCCTCATCAACAATCTCTTCAGTTATGTCAAGGCTGAGAAGGGCTGAATCAACAGTACTGTTTTCATCCCCTACCTGGAGGCCCGAATTATCATATGACTCCTGGTAAGCCGGGGGAACGCTTGCTTCAAGGTATGTGATAAGTTCTTTCAATATCATGATGCCGGTAATTTTCTGCTTATGACTGTTATCTTATAATAATAAAAAGGGAGAATGTCAAAAAAATCGCGGTACATCAGAGACTGTCTCTCATGCTGACCAGTATACTCCTGATCTCTTTGAGTGATTGTATCACTTCATGGTTTTTTCTTATATTATCCGGGTTTTCCGACATCTTTTTCTTCACCCCCGCAATGGTCATACCTTTTTCTTTTAAAAGGTAATGAATCATTTGCAGGTTCTCCACATCCTCAGCCGTAAACAACCTGTTGCCCTTTTTATTTTTCTGGGGCTTGATTATATCGAATTCCTTTTCCCAGTAACGGACTGCAGATGTTTGTTCTCCGAGCATTTCAGCCACTTCTCCAATAGAGTAGAACAGCTTTTTCTTTTTAATGTCATTATCTTCCATTTGCATCTGTTTAAAATGTCAAAATTACTTCGTGAGCTC
The DNA here is from genome assembly GCA_051748705.1 of Bacteroidota bacterium. Classification (GTDB taxonomy): domain Bacteria; phylum Bacteroidota; class Bacteroidia; order Bacteroidales; family VadinHA17; genus UBA9300. Next base: position 1,453 of record JBNJHQ010000223.1, read on the forward strand.
GCAAGCCCGGTTCATGAGCGTTTCATTCCTTTATTGTGATATTGCCATCGTCATCCACAATAATCTTTGATTCAGGAAAATCACTTTCTATTAATTCCTGTATCTTAAAAATAGCCCTTTTTCCCGGATCCTGCCTAACATGACCCTCATTATTCTGGTAAACCGGTATAATTTTCCCGAACAAAAAATTCCCTTCTGTATCCAGGACGGCATGAATCAGGGGCGCATAGCCATTGGGGCCCTGCAGGTTGAATCGCCTGTATGTGCAAAAATTACCCAGGCTGTATGCAATTAGCCTTCCCCTGTAAATTTCCAGTGCCCTGCTTACATGCGGACCATGACCAAGAACAATGTCGGCGCCCAGGTCAATAAGCCTGTGAGCAAATTCATAAATATTACCCCTGTTCTCTCCGTAATAATATTCTACTTCCCTTGTGACATGCTGGTGTTCAGCTCCTTCCCCTCCTCCATGAACAGATACCACTACAATGTCACAACTGTCTTCAAGCATGCCTATAATCTCTTCTGCCCTTTTTACGTCGTGCAGGTTTACAGTTCCCTTATTGGGTGCAAAGGCACAAAATCCCACTTTAAGGCTGTCGAATATCGTCCTGACAGCCCATGGATAATCATCCGTACCTGCAAAGGATATATTCAGTGAATCCAGGATGGCTGCTGTTGTCATCTTTGCCCCGGGTCCAAAATCGCCTATATGGTTATTTGCCAGGCTTAGCAGGTCAAAGCCCGCACTGTCGAGTACTCCGGCGTAACTTTCAGGGACCCTGAAAGCATAGCATGTGGTGGTATCCCTGCATCTCTTTGCCAGCCTGGCATCATCAGAGAAGGGACCTTCCAGGTTACCGAAAGTAAGATCCGTAAGGGATAGAATTTCAAACATGGAGGACATAAGGGGATATGGATCATTGCCGGGTGGCAGGTAGCTCTCTTTCGGGAAAGAGGTTCCGAGCATAATATCACCTGTGGCAGCAATAGTAATTAACTGTCTGTCATAATTAAGCTGTGCTGATAAAGCAGGCGTAAAGAAAAAGACAATTACTGTTAGCTGTAATAACCTGATATGCGAGTGCCCCGGCCGCTTTGCTGACATATTAAGATTCGGGATTAATCAAAAGACTGGCCGCTCCGCATTGAAAGTTCAATCATCCTTTCATATTCCTCGGCGGTTAGATCGTTGAAATAATAATTGGCCGGGTCAACTTTTTTACCATTCAGGTGAACTTCATAATGCAGGTGCGGGGCTGTGGAAAGACCTGTGCTTCCAACGAAGCCAATAACATCACCTCTCTTAACCGTCTGGCCTACCCGCAGATTGTTGAATCTGCTAAGATGTGCATATACTGTCTGGTAACCATAGCCGTGATCAATGATAATATGATTACCAAGGCCGCGTTTTGAACTCCTGATGGATGACACCTTTCCGTCACCGCTTGAATAAATTTCCGTGCCTGTGGGAGCGGTGAAATCCATTCCGTAATGAAAGCGTCTGATTTTATAAATTGGATGTATCCTGTATCCCCAGCCCGATGCCGTACGGGTAAGGTCTTTATTTGATATCGGCATTATGGCAGGTATGCTTCGAAGCATCTCTTCCTTTTCACTGGCAAGGCTTATGAGTTCGTCAAATGATCTGGACTGCACATAGGTTTTCTTCTTGATTTTATCAAGCCTTATGGCCGTTTCAATGACAATACTCGAATTGGAATAGCCCTCAAGCTCTTCATACCTGTTTACTCCACCTATGCCACCCTCACGCAGTGAGCTGGCAATTGGTTCTGCCTCAAAAATCGTCCTGTAAAGGTTATCATCCGTCTCCTGCAGATGGCTGAGTACTTTTTCAACCTTGTCAAGATCCTTGCTCAACAATTCATATTGAAGCCTCATCTGCTCATTTTCCCTTTTCAGCACCTTTTCTTTAGGTGAATCAAAGAGATAGGTAAAAATGGCACCATATAAAAGCGCCAGGATGACAGAGCCCGTAAAATAAGCCAGGAACCTCAGAAACCTCTCCCTGACGGAGATTGTTATCCTGTCGTAAGACAGTGTTTTCGGGTTATATTTATATTTTACTTTCGCCATATTTTTTTGAAATATTGCGCAAAGATAGCATAAATATATTAATTAATAATTAATTACAAGCTGTCTGGCAGAACAGTTTTAAACATCCTGCACCAAGATATTAAACATTTTTAACTGCCATAAGCGCCAGCCAATGAACTTATCATTTTATTATATTCATCCATTGTAAGATCATCGTCGAAGAAATACAATGGGTTCTGGATCTTACCGTTATAGTGTATTTCATAATGCAGATGCGGCCCTGAAGAGATACCTGTACTTCCTGACAGGCCAAGCATATCTCCCCTTGTGACTTTCTGGCCCACACTCACATCAACGCTGCTCAGGTGACCATAAATAGTCTTGAAGCCGTAACCGTGGTCTATCTCCACCATATTACCGAAACCGTGGGGACTCCACCCTGCCCTGCTTACCGTACCGGCACCCGTGGCAAATACTTCTGTTCCCGGTGGTGCCTGGAAATCCTGGCCATGATGCCACCTGGGACTGCCCAGAACCGGATGTACTTCCCTGAATTTCAGCCCGTCACCAAGCGGTACATTAACATTAACAGGCCTAATATAGGGAATGTGCAATATCTTATCTTTCCATTCGGATGCAAGTGGGATGATATAATCAAATGACTTTGACTGTATATATGTCTTCCTCAGCAGCTCGTCAACTTTCTGTCTTGAAGAAATGAGCAGGT
>JBNJHQ010000224.1:0-4224 GCA_051748705.1 Bacteroidota bacterium
ATACAATAAAAAACTGCTTACTATCATTGGCGCCGAGGAGACAATTCAGTATATTGAGGCTCTTTATTAACATTCATAAATTTTCACTATGCACAGAGTACTTGTACTGGGAGCCGGAATGGTAGCAAAGCCCCTGATTGACTACCTTCTTGATAAGGGATGCATGATAAAAATTGCATGCAACACATGTAGCAATGCACAGCGCATATTAAAGGAACATCCCAGGGGTGAGATAGTATACTGGGATGCCGACAATACCGGTGAGCTGAAACCGATGGTTAAGGAAGCAGATATTGTTGTAAGCCTTCTTCCCTACCGGTTTCACTGCAGTGTGGCAGAGGTGTGTATTGAATACAAAAAACCTATGGTTACAACATCATATGTGAGGGAGGAAATGGCCGGACTTGACGAGGCCGCCAGGAAAGCAGGAATAATTATACTCAACGAGGCAGGACTTGATCCCGGCATTGACCATATGTCGGCTATGAAGATTATCGACAGGGTTCAGGATGAAGGAGGGAGAATAGAAAAATTCTGGTCGATATGCGGTGCCCTGCCTGCTCCGGAATATGCCGACAATCCACTTGGTTATAAATTCACCTGGAGCCCTGAGGGTGTGCTTCTGGCCAGCCTTAATGATGCCAGGTATCTTGATAATGGGCAAATAGTTGAAATTAAGCCGGACGAGCTTTTCAAAAAAACATTTGACTATGAAATAAAGAATGTTGGTGCGCTTGAAGTATACGCCAACAGGGATTCAATCAGCTATATAGATATTTACGGGCTCGGGGATATAAAAACCATTTTCAGGGGTACATTCAGGTTCAGGGGCTGGTGCGAGACCATTGACGCCATGAAAACACTTGACCTTCTGAGCAGGAAGGAGGAAGATCTGAAAGGAAAGACTTATGCTGATCTTATAAGATCAAGAACCGGTGGCAGCAACAGGCCTCTTAAACAAGAGGTAGCAGACAGGCTGGGTACAGGGACCAGTTCAGCCGCAATAAGAGCCTTCGACTGGCTGGGTCTTTTTGAGGAAAAGAAAATACCGGCTATGATGAAAAGCTCCTTTGAACTTATCTCTGACCTGATGATGAGTAAGATGATCTTAAAGGAAGATGAGCAGGACATGATCGTTCTGAAGCATTTATTCCTGGCAAGGCATAAAGATGGAAGCAGGCAGGTTATCAGTTCACAGTTGATTGATTACGGATCACCGTCCAGCGACACATCCATTGCCCGTACCGTTTCCCTTCCGGCGGCTGTTGCCACAAAGCTTATTCTCGAAGGTAAAATTAATCTGAAGGGAGTATTCAGGCCAGTGAAAAAGGAGATTTACATGCCTGTCCTTAACCTGCTGGAGGAAATGGGCATTAAGACGGAAGAAGAATACGATTTGCCCGAATCAGAACTTATTTTTTAGAAATACAGATAATAGTCAGCCGTAAGTTTCTTATATTCATCGGTATACCTGTGTCTCTCCCTTTCTATGGTAAGGAAGGACTGCTGCAATTCACTTTTAACTGCAGCAAACTCCATAAGCATTCGTTTAACCGGTGATGAAGGCATGGGTTTCACTTTAAGAATTTTATTACAAAACAGACCTGTTTCAGCCGCTTCAGCGATAAATATTGCTGCTTCGGCATATGGTAATATAAGGCAGAATTTACCTGCAGGTGCCAGCAGCCTGCATACTCCCCTCACAAGCTCTGCACCTGAAAGGTTATAATCATGCCTTGCATTAGCACGCCTCTGATCGCTGCCGGTCAGTGATTGCCTGAAAAAAGGCGGGTTGCTTACTATAAGGTCGAACTTATCCCCGGGAGAATAATCCTGCAGCCTTTTATTTACTATTTCAATCCGGTCTTTCCATGGGCTGATTTCAACATTTTCCCTGGCCTGCCCGCAGGACAGAATATCAGGTTCTATGCCCACTATTGCCGCATCTGTTCGCTGGGCAATCATTAGTGCAATAAGCCCGCTGCCCGTACCGATATCAAGCACCCGGTTGGCGGATGACGCATCAGCCCATGCACCGAGCAAGACCCCGTCAGTGCCTGTCTTAAAGGCCGCTTTATGCTGGTATACCCTGAATTGCTTAAAATCAAAATAATCCATATCAGAATTTCTCGATTATACCAAGCCCGAAAAGTGAGAAATCATACTTAACCGGGTCATCAGCATCAAAGAGCCTGAGGGTTGAAGTATTTAACGTAAAATAATTTTGGACATATTCACCGTTAAAGTTAAGAGATACATTTGACTTATGAAATCATCTCTAATAATGATTTCATAAATCGCATTAAGCAAGTATTTATCACGTACCTGCCTGCTCCGGAGGCTAGCAACTAAAAGTAAATTTGACTTTGACTTGTTAATTTTGTAAATTGTGGCAAACAATACTGGTAATCAATTAATCATGATTGTTTTAATAACGTCGGCCAAATAATACAGTATATTAAATACCATTGCGTTATGAAAACGATTATGAAATTACACACTAACTTATTCCTGTATATTGGAACAGGATTGATGATTCTTGTCACCAGTTGTGCAAAGGAACCTTCAGGTTTTGGTACTCTTGAAGATGTGCAGGGCAATGTTTATAGTATAGTAAAAATCGGCAACCAGGTGTGGATGGCCGAGAACCTCCGTGTGGGTCATTTCCGGGACAGTTCCAGAATGCTGTTCGGGTTATATGCTGATTATGAATGGGCAAGCGCAGGTTCAGCCTATGCCATTTATCCACATGATTATATTGACGGTCTTAATTCAGACGCAGAAGTGATTGAAGCTTACGGCATACTTTATAATTGGAATGCAGTAAACGATTCCAGAGGTCTTTGCCCTACAGGTTGGCATGTTCCCACTGATGATGAATGGAATGAGTTGGCTACTTATCTTGGAGGGCTTGATGTTGCCGGAGGAATACTGAAAAGTAAACGAACTGCACCAGTTTCCGAACCACGCTGGGAAAGCCCTAATACCGGCGCTACGGATAGTTACGGTTTCTCTGCCCTTCCGGGCGGCGCCCGCAGCTATAATGGTCGTTATGGCGACGCAGGCTACTGGGGTGTCTGGTGGAGTAGTACCGGGGATGTTGCTACCCTCGCCTGGTCCTGGAGCATTATTAACAATTTTGAGGAATTATTCCGCAATAGCTCCAGCAGAAAGAATGGCTTCTCGGTACGCTGTATCAAGGATTAAAGGGACGTAGTGAGCACGGAGAAAAAACCAATTTGACAGTTTTGTACTACTATTTGTGCTACTAATGAAAATGGCCTTTTAAATACTTGATTTACATGGCCATTCGATTTATTCGGTCAGGGGGAGAAGACTAAAAGCTGATTAATTTTTCTATCAAAATTTTTCTATAGCACCCAATCCAAATAATGCAAAATCATACTTGACAGGATCTTCTGAGTCAAAACTTCTTAAAACTCCATCCAATTCTGCAACCGCCTTTGCATCGTTTTGTTTGCGCTTTAACAGGCCAAGCTTCCTGGCTACATTGCCTGAATGAACATCCAGTGGACAGGATAATATCGATGGAGATATTGAATCCCAGATGCCAAAATCCACACCCTTATTATCTTTCCGGATCATCCACCTTAAATACATATTCAGCTTCTTTGCTGATGACCCTTTATATGGGTCAGACACATGTTTTTCCGTTCTTTTTTCATGTGGGAGTTTAAAAAAAATCTTATGTAATTCATGTATGGCAGGTTGAAGAGAGTCAGCCGTTTGGTAAGTTCTGAATATAGCTTCAAGGCCGCCTCTGTTCTTGTAAATGTGCCTGAGTGCTTTCAGAAAATAAAACAAATCGGTGGAATTAAATGTCCTATGAACAAAACAACCGACCATTTCGAATTCATCATCGCTTGAATTCATTATGAATTCATATGGTGAATGATCGAGCAGTTCCATCATCCGGTTTGCACTTCTGAGAATCATCTTCCTGTTACCCCAGGCAATAGTGGCTGCAAGAAATCCTGCTATTTCGATATCCTGTTTTTCCGTAAATTGATGTGGAATACTAATTGGATCACATTCAATGAAAGAAGGCCTGTTATATAATTGTACCTTTTCATCAAGGAATTCTTTCAACTCATTTCTTTTTAACTTCATCTCATCATATGAAAACTTCTTTTTCCAGGACTCACCCATTATGAATAATTCCGTCTCTGATTTCAATTTTCCTGTCGGACATACCCGACAGTT
>JBNJHQ010000225.1:0-4214 GCA_051748705.1 Bacteroidota bacterium
GCCTTTGGATATATCTTCCTGATATTTAACCACCATTCATGATTTGCCTGCAAAGATACAATTAATCCAGAATAGTTATCCAGTTAAAAGTATCGGGTAAATCTCCTTTTTGTATACCCGTGAGCATATCATATAATTTCATCTGAACTTCACCCGGTTTGCCGTCTTTGCAATAGTCAATCACCTTGTTTGTTTCCGGGTCAAAGATTTTTCCTATGGGGCTTATTACAGCTGCTGTTCCGCATGCACCGGCCTCATCAAACTCAGGCAGTTCCCCTATAGGCACCCTGCGCATTTCCACTTTCATTCCAATACTCTCTGCAAGTTCAACCAGGCTCTTGTTTGTTATTGAAGGCAGTATTGAAGCAGATTCGGGAGTTACATAGGTATTTCCTTTTATTGCAAAGAAGTTTGCGGGACCGCATTCATCTATATATTTTTTTTCTTTTGCATCCAGGAAAATCACGTTTGCATAACCTAAATCCCTGGCTTTAACTATTGCCCGGAGGCTTGCGGCATAGTTGCCACCAACTTTGTATGTACCTGTACCCAGGGGTGCTGCCCTGTCTACCTCCCTGCATATCATCATATTAACAGGCTTAACGCCTCCTTTGAAATAAGGCCCTACAGGGGTAACAAAAACCATGAATGTATATTCGGCCGATGGTCTGACACCGACTTCAGGACCGCTACCGAACAACAGGGGTCTTATATACAGGGCTGCGCCCGAACCATAGGGTGGTACATATTTCTCATTCAGCCTGACGACCTTGAAGATCATTTCACCGAACAGTTCTTCGGGTACCTCGGCCATTATTATGCCCCTGGCCGAATTCATCATTCTCCTGGCATTTTCCTTCCAGCGGAACAACCTTATCTTATTGTCTTTTCCCCTGTATGCTTTCATTCCCTCAAAAGCTTCCTGCCCGTAGTGCAGGGCAGTGGCCGCCATATGAATATTGAGGTATTCCGAATCCGTCACTTCCGGCTCACTCCATTTGCCGTTCTTATAATAAGTGCGCACATTATAATCTGTCTTGATATATCCGAACGACAGATCTTTCCAGTTTATATTTTCCATAGAGTTGTGTAATTTATTTATAAAAGCTCAAATTTACCCTTTTAAAAGGTGAGTACAAATGTGTTATTTAATATGTTTAATATGCTTCTTCAGGTTTTCAGCCTGCTCCTCACCGGTATATGACCTCAGGAGCTTAGCCGTGTCAGTATAGAATTCATGCTTCTTTATCCTTTCTAGCTCAGCGGCATACCATGTCTCCCTATCCTTCAGGCCCTTCATTGCACTCTCTTCCTTAAAATGCAGTTCAACCACATCTGGATAATCCACATGCCCGCAATAATCATTAATGGCATCCATCAGTATCTGCACTTCTTTTCTCCCGGTATCCATTGAATAAACGCCCCTTATTATTGATTCAGCCTGTTCAATATAGGTGGTTTTGAAACCAAATTCAGGGGCCAGCTCACGCAGTTTGTTCACTGATTGCTCAACAGGGCTAATATAATCGCTTAGCAGTCCCGACTTAACAAAGAGGGCTGCCAGCCTGAGCCATAGTATTTTTACTTCGTCAAGTTTCTCAGCCCTGGCAATCAACTCGGTCTGCGTACATATGTTTTTAATGAATTTAGTATTGTGAAAAACAAAGTCAGCTGGAACATTTTCCGAGTACCATGCAAAATAATAATCCTCAAGATCCTGTATTCCAATCGTTAAGAGCCTGTTAACAAATAATTCGTTGGGCTCAATCTTGCCTTTACCCCTTAATTCAGGCCTGATGCCTTTAACGAAGTACATTTCCAGGTCGCCCTTGTATTTAACCGGCATCTTACCCCTGTATTCACAGATAAAAAAATCTTTGACATATTCATAAGTCACCCCCGAAATATTTATTCTACCCGGCAGCCCCGACGACTCCATCCTGCTCGCTGTGTTTACCGTGTCACCCCAGATATCATAGGATAATTTTTTCTGTCCCACCACACCAGCTATAATTGTGCCTGTATGGACACCTATCCTGATATCCCATAAGCTTACTCCTCTTACCGTCTGATCTTCTTTCAGCCCTTCCATATAGTCCTGCATCTCGAGTGCAGCCATTACCACTTCTATAGGATTGGTCCTGTTTGGATGTGGAATACCACCCGCACACATATAGGCATCGCCTATGGTCTTTATTTTCTCGATATTGTATTTCTCAGCCACCGAATCAAAATGGAAAAAGAAATTATCCAGCTCATCAATCAGTATTTCCGGGTTTACCTCCTCGGCAATCCTTGTAAAACCTTCTATATCTGAAAACAATACTGTAACAAAATTATATTTTTGCTTCGTGGCCTTACCTTTTAACATTATTTCATCAGCAGTGCCTTTGGGCAGGAGGTTGGCAAGCAGGCTATCTGTCTTTTCCTTCTCACTCATCAGTTCTTCAGTCCTTTCCTGTATAATCGATTCCAGGTGTGCCTGCCTGGATTTTTGCCTGGACACAAAATTCCTGAACAGTAAGTATAATATTAAAAACAGGATACCCAGGTATATTAACAGAGCAAGCGGGCTAAAATAGAATGGAGGCCTTACCCTGAAAGATGTTATCCTGTACCTTTCTTCAGGGGCGCCAGGTGCCATGTCCCTTGCATAGAGAACATATGACCCTGCCCTGAGATTGGTATATTCCTTTACCGGCCGGTCAAACCATATACTCCATTTTTTATCATTGCCTTCAAGAAAAAATGAATACTTTGTCCCGGACACTTTTTCCTTACACTCAATAAGAAGATCGTTGTGTTCATTATCCAGCACATAAAGGGGCCGGATTTCATTGTCCCTGTTGATGTCGTAGAGAACTGAATCGTAATCAAGCAGTATCCTTTTAACACATAATAAACTATCCTGACCGTAGGAACCCTGTGACAGGATTAAGTCCGCAAGGATTATCAGTATTGTTATTAAGAATCTGTGCAATGCAGTAAAATTTGCTTTACGGATCAAAATTCTTTGAATAGTATTATCAAATGTAACATATATAAATTTACTCAAAAAGCTTTTGTCATTTTTAATTACTTTTGAGCCCCACAGGCAAATAATTATGAAAATTATAGTTGCGTCAAATAACAAACATAAGATCAAGGAGATCAGTGCTGTGCTCAAAGGATCAGTCAGGCTGGTAACAATGGCTGAGGCAGGTATTCCTGAAGATATTCCAGAAAATGAACCTGGACTTGAGGGTAATGCACTGGAAAAGGCCAGGTATGTTCATCGCCGTACCGGGGAAAATGTCTTTGCCGATGACACCGGGCTGGAAACAGAGGCCCTGAACGGGGCTCCGGGTGTACATTCTGCCAGGTATGCAGGCGACAGCAGAGATTCAGACGCTAACATAAAAAAGTTGCTCCATGAATTACAGGGGCATAAAAACAGAAGAGCCCGGTTCAGAACGGTTATTGCCCTCATTTTTAATAAGCAGGAATACCTTTTTGAAGGAATCATAAACGGCAGGATAATTAAAGAGAAAAGAGGGGAGCAGGGATTCGGATATGACCCTGTTTTTATGCCTGACAGGGAAACACTGACTTTTGCCGAAATGTCTTCTGAAAAAAAGAATAAGATTTCTCACAGGGCCATTGCAATAAATAAACTCTGTAAATTCCTGCAGGAAAACTTATAAACAATATCTAAATCGGGCAGCAGTTATTAATATATGTCAAGGTTCATCATTATACCTCTCGTTCTGCTACAGTTCCATGCGGTAATTGCACAGGGTCCGCCTGGTTCATGGAGCGATCATTTTCCTTACCATTCAGTATTTTTTGTGACAGGCGGAGAGGACGAAATATACGGTTCCACTGAGCATGCCATTACAATCTTTAACAATACCTACCAGGAGATACGTAAACTGTCTAAAGTCAACGGGCTGTCAGATTGCAGCATCTCTGCGATTGAATATTCAAAGGATGAGAATGTACTGCTTATTGCATACTCATCAGGTAACATTGATATTTATGCGGATGGCAGAATAAATAATATCCCCGATATTATGAATTATTTCCTTCCCGGGGGCATAGAGATAAATCGTATAAGAAACTATAATGAATACGCCTACCTCGCCACCAATCATGGAATAATTATAATAAATATTGAAAAGTATGAGATAAAAGATACCTGGAGACCTTCCGTTGATGGAAGCCAGAATGAGGTT
>JBNJHQ010000226.1:0-4175 GCA_051748705.1 Bacteroidota bacterium
ACACTCCAGGAATGGACCGAAGATTATGCCCAGCTCGAGGATAAACACAGGCATTTTTCTCATATGTACGGGCTGTATCCGGGTAAGGTGATCTCAGTAAAAAAAACACCGGAACTTATAGACGCATGCAAGGCAGTCCTTGAACAGAGGGGAGACGGGGGCACGGGATTTTCCAGGGGCTGGAAGATGGCCCTGTGGGCACGCCTCTATGACGGTAACAGGGCAAATAAGATATTCAAAGGGTATATTAAGGAACAGGCTTACCCCCAGTTGTTTGCCAAATGCTATACCCCATTGCAGGTGGATGGTAGTCTGGGTGTGACTGCCGCTATAAGTGAGATGCTTGTTCAGTCGCATGAAGGAGTGATTGACCTGCTGCCGGCTTTGCCTGATGAGTGGGATAATGGTAAATTCGACGGCGTTTGCACCAGGGGAGGATTTGAACTGTCTTTTGAATGGGAAAATAAAAAACTTACTGACCTGGATATTATATCAAATGCAGGTGAAATTTGCAGGATAAACACAGGCTCCGATTGTAATATTTATAAATCAGGGAAAAAGGTACGTAAAAAAGAGATCGGGGACGGAGTATTTGAATTTGAAACAGAGGCAGGTGCCCTGTATAATGTTGAAATTGAGTAGAAGAAAATATGAAACATTACCTTAACACCTTCTGGTACCTCGTATTACTGGTGATTTTATCAGTGAGTTGCGATGAAAAAAAAGATCACCCCGACATGGAAGACGCTCTCTGGATACAGGACACTATGCCTTTACCGGATCATGACAGCTTATTCTATGGTAATCACCCGGCACCTATCTTCAGAAAGGAATTCACGGTCAGGAAAGATATCAGAAGCGCCCGACTCTTAATATCAGCTGCAGGTTATTACAGGTTCTTTATTAATGGTATCGATTCAGAGAATAACATATTAAGCCCTCCATGGACTGATTATAGCCAGCGGGTGTATTATTCAGAATATGATATTACTGAAAGCATCGTAAAAGGTCAGAATTGTGCGGGCGTGAGCCTTGGCAGTGGCTTCTATAATCCATTGCCACTCAAAATGTGGGGTCATCTGAACCTGAGAGAAAATCTTACAGTCGGTAAACCGTGCTTTATAGCCAGGATAATGATCGAGTACAATGACGGGTCAGTTCAGGAAATAATTACAGATGATTCATGGAAATTCTCATACGGGCCTGTAAGGAGGAATGATGTGTACCTTGGAGTAATATATAATGCATTATATGAACAGCCTGGATGGAACACACCGGGATTTGAAGATACTGATTGGGACAGGGCAGTTATTAATCCGGGGCCGGGAGGTCAGTTGCTAAGAAGATTTTTCCCTCCCGTAGTGGTGGCAGACACGATAATACCTGTTGATATTTATGGTGTGGAAGATAATAAATGGTTGGTGGATATGGGGGTTAACTATACGGGTGTTTATGAAATAATGTTAAAGGGTAAACCAGGTGACTCAGTGGTTTTTCGTTTTGGAGAGAGAATATATGAATCAGGTGAACTTAATCCTATGACGGCTGTATGCGGTCAGATAAAAAGAAAAGGCGTGGGAGGTCCGGGTGCTCCTGCTATTGCATGGCAGACAGATACCTACATATTTGGTGAAGACTCAGTAGCATATTTTTCCCCGGAATTTACATATCACACCTGCAGGTACATTGAAATAAAGGGACTGGATTACAAACCCAGGCTGTCACATATAAAGGGTCTTTTTCTCAGTACGGACCTGCAATCCAATAGTTTCCATTCTTCGTCCGATCTGATAGACTCAATACAGGATGCAACAATACGTACCTTCAGATCTAATCTTATTGGTGTTCAGTCAGATTGTGCGGCGCGTGAAAAGTTTGGGTATGGTGGTGACCTTAACGCTACGAGCGAGGCATTCATCTATAACTTCAATATGCAGGATTTCTACAGGAAGACAGTTTATGACTGGGTGGATGCTGTCAACGATTCGGTTTTTGTTGATACTGCACCATATGTGGGTATTAACTATTGCGGGCTGAGCTGGGAATCTGCCTTCCTCATTACCCAGTATTACCTGTATCTGTACTACAATGACACGGATTTAGTGGCGGAATTGTATGATTTTAACTGTAAGTGGATGGATAAAGTGGCAATGATACATCCTGCCGGTATTGTGGATGCCGGCTTAAGTGATCATGAATCACTGGAAAGTGTGCCGGTTGAACTTACAGGGACAGCACATTATTTGCATTGCGCACGTATTATGAAGGAATTTGCACAATATATGAATGATGACAGGGCTTTTGAAAAATACTCGGATCTCGAATCTGAACTTTCTGCATTACTGTTAAATAATTTCTGGCTTGCTCCAGAATATGAGGTAGATAATAAGCAGGTATTATATTCAGTCCTTCTCTATTTTGATATTGTACCTGAAGAGGATATAGCAAAGGTGTCGGATAGCTTAATTTACTACATTAATAAAGCAGGCGGACATTTTACCTCAGGTATTTTCGGAACAAAGTATATTCTTTCCGCATTATCAGAAACAGGGAAGATCTCTGATGCCTGGGATGTGGTGACCAGTTATGATTACCCGGGTTGGGGGCATATGATAAAAAGGGGGGCAACAACAATCTGGGAAACATGGAAAGAAAGCGATAACACCTACTCAAACTGCCATCCTATGTTTGGCAGTGTTTCGGAATGGTTTTACAGGCACCTTGCAGGAATAAATCCGGATCCGGAGAACCCGGGGTTCCGTAAGTTTATTATATCTCCGAAATTCCCTGACGGACTTGACAGTGTCAGGTGCAGCTACAGGTCTGATTATGGTGTTATAGCAGCAAGCTGGAGAAAGGAAGGGGATTATAACTATTACTACTATTTAGATGTTCCTGGGTTAAGTGAAGCAAAAATCATGCTGCCTTATGATACACGGCTGATTAAGGTAAAAGACCTGGATAATAAAACAACAAAGCTTAGGGATTCAATAAATGAAAACGGTAAATTTGTGCTTGGTGAAGGGAGATATGAGATTTCCTTTGTAATTTCCGACCAAAAAAGATAAAACATAAATATGAATATTATGAAAAGGCCCTATTTAAAATGTTTGATTAGCCTGGTGGCTTTTATCCTGTCCGCTAATTTCACGATAGCACAGGAGTATGATAAGCTGAAGCTTGATGACATTTACAGGAATGGTGTATATACCCAGGAAAGGTTTGGTCCTGTACGGTGGATGAAAGACTCTGATGGGTATTCCACGCTGGAGATTAATGAAGAAACAGGTGCACCGGACATTGTCAGGTATGAAGCCGGAACAGGTAAAAGATCAATCCTGATCTCATCAAAACAGCTGATCCCTGGTGGTAAATCAGACCCCTTACGGCTTGCTGATTATACCTGGTCTGAGGATAACACAAAACTGTTGATTTTTACAAATACCAGGAGGGTATGGCGGTATCATACCAGGGGTGACTACTGGGTGCTTGACCTAAAAGACGGGACCCTTCAACAACTGGGGAAGGATGTGGAAAGAACAAGCATGATGTTTGCCAAGTTCTCCCCGGATGCATCAAGGGTAGCATATGTAAGCAAACAAAATATTTATGTTGAGGACCTGTCCACAGGTGAAATCAGGCAGCTCACATTTGACGGTGGAGACAATATTATTAATGGCACTTTCGACTGGGTGTATGAAGAAGAGCTTGGTTGCAGGGATGGCTTCAGGTGGAGTCCCGATGGCGAGCATATCGCATACTGGCAGACAGACACTGAAGGAACAGGTATTTTCTATATGATAAATAATGTTGATTCAGTATATTCTGTTCCAATACCCCTGCCATACCCAAAGGCAGGCACAACCAACTCGGCTGTTAAAACAGGAGTGATACCCGCTGACGGTGGTGTAACAACATGGTTTGATATTCCGGGCGACCCGCGTAATAATTATCTCGCAAGAATGGATTTTATCCCAGGGTCGGATGAAGTGATGATACAACAGCTCAACCGCAGGCAAAATACAAATACGGTTTGGGTGGCTGATATTAATACCCTGGAGATGACAAATATTCTTACCGACAGGGATGAGGCCTTCCTGGATATCCATGATAATATTATGTGGCTGGACGAGGGGAAATATTTCACCTGGACCAGTGAACGTGACGGCTGGCTT
>JBNJHQ010000227.1:0-4162 GCA_051748705.1 Bacteroidota bacterium
AGCTGGTTCATAACCGTTTCTGCCCTGTCCTCCGATAATTTCTGGTTCATGTCATTATCCCCGTCACTGTCGGTATGCCCTTCAATGCTCACATTAACTTCGGGATGCTCCGAAAGCATTTTATATATTTCATTAAGCACACCCATTGATTCGGGGCGCAGTGTTGCTTTGCCAACGTCAAAGCGAATACCATTGGAAACGATCTTGCCGTCCTGGAGGAAGCGGTCATAGTATTTGACACCGCCTTCGGCCAGCCTGAAATTTTTAACGAAAAAAGGATTATTGGCGCTGGCGTGATATGAATACAATGTTATTCCTGTTGGGTTGAACTCGGCATGCGGTATATTAATCAGCCTTGTTTCGTCAATATATGCTTTAAGCTTACCATTTGTGTAGGCTATAGATATATGTGCCCACCTCTTTGCTATTGATCCATTACCCGGTAATTTGCTATTAGCACCGCCCAGGTCCATGTTCTGAGACCAGATATCAAGGGTTGATCCTCCCCTGGGGGGACTCTGGTTTTTCCTGTCATAAAAATATACTTCCAGTGAATTGTTCGGAAGGTAGAGATCGAATTCAACAGTGAACACATCGGGCAGGTAGTCTATATCAGGGTTCTTCAGATATGGTACTATGGCTGGATTACCACCCCTGAGCATGATTACATTTTCTCCCCCGAACTCCGCATTTTCCACCGTCCCCTTTACAAGGTCCCATCGTGACGGGAATTCGCCATTCTCCTCACCGATGAGATTATCCTCGAAGATTATCTTTTCACCTGGCACAAAATCATATTTGCTCCAGACAAGGGTAAGGGCTTCTTCCTTGTTTTCCGGAATTTCGGCGTTAGCCTGAGCCGCCTGGCCGGCAGCCTGGCCCTGTTCAGTTCCCCTTGTGCCTGCCTGCTCTTGAGCGGCAACGGTGCTGTCCTTTCCTGTAACGGCCTCTTCAATCCCTTCTTCAAGGACGTCAAAACCTTTTTTAACCGCCTCATTTGCCTTTTTATTGGCACGCCTGTTTGCTTCCCTGTTGATCTTTTTCCTGAGGTCTATTTTTACCTGGCCGTCGGCATCGACCGTTGAAAGAAGAAAAACTGCAATAATAATTGTAAAAATCGCCTTGAATTTCATAATGCTAATCTTTTTTCTGTTAAAATTACGGCTCCTCGCGGAGATAAAACAGATCAGATTAGTATCCGCCCGGTTTGGTTTAGTATCCGGGTCAAAAGATATAGTATAGCATATTTTTACATGTACAGCGAGTCGCTTATGGCCTGGATAACCTGTTTCCTGAGGTTCTGTGAGACGGGTATTTTGGATTTGTCTTTCAGCACCAGGTAACCCCCGTCGCGTTTTACAAACCTGTCAACAAAGGCGATATTCACAAGGTGCGACTGGTGGACCCTTATCATCCCGGAGCCGGAAAGCATGGCATCAAATTCCTTTATCGTACGCGATACCATGATCCTGCTGCCATCTGCGAGCAGGAAAAGGGTATAATTACTATCAGCTTCAGCTCTCACAATATTTGAAATAGGGACAAGATGAAGATTTTCAGCGGTATGCAGTACTATTCTTTTGAGCACTTTCCTGTTCTCAAGGTTTTCCTGCAGTGTCTTGAGCTTTAAACGTTCCTCATCAATATTAATAATCCCTCTTGCTTTCTCAACAGCTTTTCTTATATCTTCCGGGTCAAAGGGTTTTAAAACGAAATCGAGTGCACTTACCTTGATGGCCTGGAGTGCATATTCCTGGTGTGCGGTAATGAAGATTACCCTGAAATCTATTGATGGCAATGTCTCAAGCAGATCGAAGCCCGTTCCATCCGGCATTTCAACATCAAGGAAAACAAGATCGGGCTTATGCTCAAGTATCAGGTCATATCCTTCCTTTACCGAAGCTCCGCTGGCTGCAATAACAATATCCGGAAAATCGTCCTTCAGGATGCTTGATATTGAGTTCCTTACGGAAGTCTCGTCATCTACTATAATAATCTTCATAAGTAACAATATAATTCAGGCAAAAACTTTCTTAACAGGCATAACGATCACAACCCTGGTTCCGGCAGGTTTGGAATTCTCAAAAAGGTCTTTTATCTCGTAGGATATTTTCCTGCTTTTCATCACTTTTCTGAAGTAATTAAGCCTGCTCTTCACCACTTCCGTGGAGATGGATTTTTTCTTTATTCTTTTATCTTTCGTTTCGGCCGCCATGGCTCTGCCCACGCCGTTATCACTAACTTCCAGTTTCATAAACCCGTTTTCCATCTTATATGAAATTTCCACTCTCCCTCCATCCTTCTTTTTCATAAGCCCGTGCTCGACTGAATTTTCAAGGCATGGCTGGGCCAGCATTGGAGGCACGGATATATTTTCCGAATCGATTGAAGAGTCAACTTTGAATTCATATTCGAATCCGCTCTCAAACCTTAATTTCTGCACATCCAGGTAGAGCCTCAGTGTTTCAAGTTCTTTCTCCAGGGGGATAAATTCCTCGCGTGAATTTTCCAGTATATTACGCATCAGGCTGGCAATCTTCACCAGGAAGGTGTTGGCTTTTGCAGGTTCTCCGGCAAGGATAAGGTCCTGTATGGCACAGAGCGAATTGAAAATAAAATGGGGATTCATCTGTGCCCTTAGCAATCGCTGCTCGAGGTCGATTCTTTCGTAACGTGCTCTCAGGCGCGTATTTCTTATATAGAAGAGGGATATGACAAGCAGTAATAATATAAGTATGATCAGGCCTTTTACATAGAGATTCTGTTGTTTGATTTTGTTTTCACGTATTAATAGTTCCTGCATATGCTCAAACTCAGCCGCTTCCTGTTTCCTGTCATATTCATTCTGTATCTCCAGCCTTGTCACTTTTTTCAGGAACTCATTATTGCTTATACTGTCATTCAATGCATGATACTCCCTGAGGTAATCATAGGCAAGATCTTTCCTCCCTGTTTCACCGTAGATAGCGCTCAGCAAGCCCGCTGCAGAAGCTATTGTTATTGCCTCGTTTTGTTCAACTGCCATATTATAAGCCTTCAGAGTATTTGCCAGGGCATCATCATAGTTCTCCATTCTTCTCTGAACGCGGCCCAGTGTGATGAGGTAGGTTGCCAGTTCAGGGTCGTTGATCTTTTCGGCCAGGTCTATTGACAATGAGATATAGTGAAATGCTGAATCGGGTTCACCTTTCAGGGAAAATGATGAGGCAATATTATGGTATGCACTGGCCACACCGGCGGGGTAGTTCATTTTTTCATTCAGCAGAAGTGATTTCCTGAGATAATAGAGCGAACTGTCAAAACGGTTCTGGGCGGTATATATCTGGGCTATATTATTGAGCGTTTTGCTCTCTTCCCACAGGTCCCCGGCACGTTGTGATACCGGCAGTTTTTTCAGGTTGAACTCCAGGGCCTTATCATATTCTTCCTGGTAGAAGTACATAAGTGCTATTGAACCGTAAGCTATGGCCAGTCCGTTAGTGTCCTGCTTCAATTCCCACAGTTCAAGGGCATCAAAATAAGAATCGATTGCTTCGTTGAAGAGCAGCATATCCTTATAGAGATTACCCAGGGTATTAAGGGCATCGGCAAGCGGGACGGTGTCGTTCACTGACCTGGCGGTTTCAATGGCCCTGCCGGTTAATTCAAGAGCACCCTCAAAATCATTTCTCTGCCTTGCCAGGTAAGTAAGTGCACCGAGAGCATTCAGTACGCCCCTTTTATCACCTGCCTTTTCAAAGTACTCAAGGCTCAGCCTGCTGTATCTTTCCGATTCATTGATCATACCTTTCAGGCTGTATACATAGGAAAGGCAGTAACAGGCACGGGCCTGGCCGGCAAGGTCCCCCAATTCCTCGTAGAGATCAAGGGCACGGTAATTATACCAGGAGGCACTGTCGCCCGGGTTATACCTTGAAAAATAGGCCAGGCCGATTGCCAGGCTGGCATCGGCCACACCTTTCTTATATCCTGTCTTAGCTGATTCAGCCAGGGCTATTCGCGCATCCCTTATGGCAGTGGCAGGGTCTTTCCTTGCCAGAAGGTATGCCTCCTGTGTCTGTTTATTAATTACAGCAGTATCCACCTCAATTTCCTGGGGACTCCATGTAAACGTACCATGGAGGGACAGGGTGAGGAGTATAGTAGCAATAATTGACAGAGA
>JBNJHQ010000228.1:0-4143 GCA_051748705.1 Bacteroidota bacterium
TTTGATGCCTGGAATGTGCCCTTTGCCGTAACAGTTATCATCACCCTGGCTCTTATCTGGTTATATACTTACAAGGGCGGCATTAAAACCATTATATGGACTGATGTCCTTCAGACTGTTTTTATGCTGTCAGCAGTCATTCTTACAGTTATCTATATATCAAGGTCGATGGACCTGAATTTTTCTTCGATGGTTGAAACTGTAAGGGAAAATGAGCTGTCGAAGATTTTCTTTTTCAAGGATTTCAATGATGAGCGACATTTTTTCAAGAATTTTTTCGGGGGGATGTTCATTACCATCGTTATGACCGGCCTTGACCAGGATATGATGCAGAAGAACCTGAGCTGCCGCAACCTGGGTGATGCAAAGAAGAATATCTATACCTACAGTATTGCCTTTGTGCCTGTTAATCTTATTTTCCTTGTACTTGGAATACTGCTTGTAATATACACTTCATATGTAGGTATGGCGCTGCCAGCGCAGGCCGATAATATTTTCCCACTGGTAGCCACCAGGGGAGGCCTGCCTCCTATAGTGAGCATGTTCTTTATCCTGGGTCTGATAGCGGCCGCCTACTCGAGTGCTGATTCTGCCCTCACAGCTCTCACCACCTCTTTCACGGTTGATATACTTGGCAGGGGAAAGGAGAAGGAATCTGTGCTCAGGAAAGTACGCTTCAGGGTGCATATTATGTTTTCATTTATACTCATGCTTGTGATCATGCTCTTCAGGCTTATAAATGATCAGAGTGTAATAAGTGCACTGTATACCGTTGCGGGTTATACATACGGGCCTCTCCTTGGTATGTACTCATTTGGCCTGTTCACCAGGTGGAAGGTTTATGACCGCCTGCTGCCGGTCGTGGCAATTGCTTCACCCCTGGTATGTGTAGTGCTGAACACTTTTTCAGAGGAACTGCTCTGGGGTTATAAATTTGGATTTGAGTTGCTGATAGTGAACGGGCTCATTACTTTCCTGGGGATGCTGCTGATCCGCCGGAAGAATCCCCGAGAGGAAAACGGTAGATAAGATAATAGGAAATTGCCGGCGTGAAGCTTGCATCATTAATCCCGTATCCGGGTATATAAACAGGCTTTTTATCATTTTTCCCCGAGGAATAAATAAGAGTGCGCAGCTTAACGGCCCATCCTATAAGGAAATTCCTGAACACTTCTGTTTTTACGCTCCCCTGTATCTCAAGGAAATGAGCATGAACTGAATTTGGTGCTATTGAGGTGCTGACCTCACCCCAGTAATTATCAATGCTGATAAAAGGGTTTTCCTGCTCAAAGACCGACAGGCCGTACCTGAAACCGATGCCGGCAAAATGATTGATTTTTGAAGCCACAGGTGCAAGCATCCCGATATCCGTGCCCAGCCTGGCAAACCAGCCCCTGCTGTTGTAAGTATAATTATACTGCTCATAGGAATAATCTGCAAAGCCTGGCTCACAGACCAGGTAATATTTGTAGTTGAGCCTGTAGGAGAGGTGCCCTTCCAGCTTAAATTCTGAATTGGCAAGTGCATGCAATACAGGACCGGTAACATCAAATCCCACGCTGAGCGACCTTGAAGCCTGTACCGTATCTGCTTCCTGGGCAGACAGCAGCAAGGGCAGGAGTAAGAGAAAGAGGCTAAAAGAATATCTGGATATTTTCCTGTTCACCCGGATTAACTGATTTATTTATAATAGATATGTAATTGATATCATTGCTTGTATGCGTAATCTCTTCTATTTCATGAAAGTAAATATAGCCACAGGCCATTGACAGGAGCTGGAGCCGGGAACTGTAGAAAACCTCTATTGTGTCGGCACGTCCCCCGTTTACCATGACGAAAGCACAGCTTGATGCTGCCGGATTCAGGGGCAGAGAAACATGGTCGAGTGCTACCATTGAGTAAATCAGAGAATCCGGAACATTCAGTGCATATATATCGAGACTGTCAATGCTTATTTTTTCATCTTCTTCTTCCGCCTGTCCTGAATAAAAACCGGCATTCATAAATACACCGGTCTCCTGGTCACAACTTTCCTTTGTGCAGGATATGCCTGGAATAAGAAGGGCTATGGATATAATAAGGCCTGGAAATATCTTTCTCATTCTTCTGATACAAATGTATTCAAAAGTATGAAAAATGAATGGCTCAAAAAAGGCTTTGTTTGCTCAAGTGAAATTATAATGTCAATTTTTCTTCTGCCTGAAGATCTGTTCAATAATTTCTTCATATTTTGTCATCAGCTCATTCCTCCTGAGCTTGAGGGTAGGTGACAGTTCCCCTGTATCAGGGGACCATTCCTCCTCAACCAGCCTGAATCTTTTTATTTTTTCATGGTCGCCAAGTGCCTTGTTCAGTAGTTCAACCTCGTGACCGAGCCGCTTTATTACTTCGGAATTTCTTATAAGCTCAGAATTATCCCTGAAGCTTATCCTTTCCTCCGCGCACCAGTTGTGGAGCTCTTTGAAATTGGGCGATATGAGTGCACTGGCAAATTTCTGGTTTTCGCCTATTACCATTGCCTGTTCAATAAAAGATGATTCCTTGAGCTTATTCTCTATCATCTGTGGTGCTATGTACTTACCTGCTGATGTTTTGAATATTTCTTTTTTCCTGTCCGTGATCTTCAGCCATTTACCTTCAACCAGTGTGCCTATATCGCCTGTGTGGACCCATCCGTCACTGTCGATCATTTCCCTCGTTCTTTCCTCGTCCTTGTAGTAGCCCATCATTACGTGGGGGCCTCTTGTAAGTATCTCCCCGTCATCGGCAATCCTGACCTCCACACCCGGTATAGGAGGGCCTACGGTGCCGAACTTAATCTCATTTATCTTAAAGGGGTTAACTGCAATGACAGGTGATGTTTCGGTAAGCCCGTATCCTGCAATTATGGGCAGCCCGGCAGCCCAGAAAATCCTTTCGAGCCTTGGCTGGATAGCCGCACCACCTGAAACAATAATTTCAATTTCACCCCCCAGGGCTTCTCTCCATTTGCTGAAAATAAGTTTACCGGCAAGGGACAGCTTTGCCCTGTAAATGGCACTTTTACCCTTCAGTTCGTATTTCAGACCCAGCCTGACCGCCCAGAAGAACAGCTGTTTTTTTATTCCTTTCAGGGCCTGGCCCTTATTCATTATGCCATCATAAATCTTTTCCATCAAGCGGGGCACAGTATTCATTACATGCGGTTTCACTTCCTTTATCAGTTCAGTTATGAGACCCATATTCTCAATGTAATAAACACTCATTCCTTTATACTGGAAATGGTAATTAACCATCCTTTCATATATGTGGCACAGTGGCAGAAAACTCATAGCCCTGTTCCCAAAGCCCAGGTGGTGTATGTCGTTTATTGCAAGAAAGTTTGAAACAATGTTACTGTGTGACAGCATTACTCCTTTCGGCTGCCCTGTAGTTCCCGAGGTATAAATAATTGTAAGGAGATCATCCGGCCGGATTGATTCCTTTGTCCGCTCCAGTTCATCCCTGTATTTATCCTCATTATTCCTTCCCAGTTCAAGTAATTCATTGAAACTCTTCACTCCTTCAATTTCTTCAAATGAATATATTTCCTTGAATTTCTTCAGCTCATGCAATACCGGCTCTACTTTCCTGTAGATTGATTTGTTCGAGATGAAAATTACCTTTACTTCGGCATGGTTGAGAATGTAAAGATATTCCTCCGGTCCGATGGTCGGGTATACCGGTACGTGCACCATACCTGCCTGGGAGAGACCCATGTCAACGAAACACCATTCCGGCCGGTTTCCCGTAATGCTGGCTACCTTATCACCTTTCTCCAGGCCAGTTGCCATTAAGCCGTAACTGACCATATTGCTATAGTCACGATAATCATCGGTGGAGTATGTTTTCCACTCATTTCCATTTTTACCGGCGATAGCCACTTCCCTGGAATACTTCTCAATATTCCAGTCAATGATGTCAAAAGTCCTGTTTACTTTCATAAGAATAAAATTATGGAACCCGCAATTCTACAAAAAAAATTCGAACAAAAGAAAGGTAAAATTGACAATCATGATTAATGATCCAGTATAAATCAGATAATCAAATAGTTATCAAAAGGTGGCGAAAAATAATTTTTCGACCCGGTTTGGATAATAAGGATTAATGGGACCCGGTTTCAGA
>JBNJHQ010000229.1:0-4126 GCA_051748705.1 Bacteroidota bacterium
GGGGCTGGCGCAAATCGTGAATTGAAGGCTTTCCGTTCCCCCGTCATCTTTAATAAACTCTTTTCTTCTTAAAAGCACCGGCATAAATCCCATTCTCCCATTTTCTATTATTATACCAAGTTCAATGAAGCGGGAAATAATATCCTCTTTTACCTGCCCGGTCATCCCGGGTTGCTGCACCCCTGTCATTAATGGTGTATGGGAATAAGGGTCAAAGGGGAAGGCACCATAATCAGAAGGTGATTTATCCATGCCTATTCCTGTCCTGATCCTGTAATAGAGTGCGATAAGCTTTTCAATAACTTCTTTACCACATTTTTCCACGGAGGCTTTACGAACATATTCACCAGTTGCAAGCAAGAACTTTGACACCATATGCCAGTAAATGCTTCCCAATCCTTCGTATTTATAGAACGACCCGCTTCTGCCCGTAAACTTTTTATGCTGGAACACCTTCTCGTAAAGCTTGTTTAACAGTTCCCTCTCCTTTTCAACCAGGGAGCCATACCTTCCTGCAACATTATCCAGTGTCTTGTTAAGATCTTCAGAGCTTCTAAAATTACCGTTAAAATGATAAGTGCCCCTGGTATCTTCCCGGATAATTGAATTATCGCCAAGATCTGTCATCTTTTGCAGGAGCGCCGACGAGTCTACATCTTCGGATGGAACTATATTATTTTCCCTGAAGGCCTTCAGCTCTTTATCAGGATAAAGCATAAAACTACCCTGGTCGGCCCTGTACAGGTCACTTTCAAAAATATTTTCGATGAGATGAACAGCTTCTGCTGGTTTCAAAATCCCGCTACCCAGTATGGCAACCTGTCCCTCCAGCATTTCCTGCAGAGGCACAATACCGACGGATGACCCTGATATATCCACGAGATTATAGCCATTGTAAAGGCCGTCAGTTCGTTTATTTTCGCGGATACTGAGATCGATGTATTCAGAGAGGATATCAAAAAAATCCAATAAGCGTTGAGCACTTATCCCTGTAAGCTCCCCTGAGAATCCATTGTAAGCCTTTTTACGGTACTTGCTCCCTGCCCTACCCAGTTTATCCATGATCTTTTTGCGAAGGCTGTCACCGGGCTTACCGGCCATTTTACTCCTGCTTTCCTGAAGAATATTATATGCCGATTCGAGCAGTTCTGCGATTTCAGACCGGATTTGAAATGATTCATCACCTGCTTTCTCGTATAGTTTCTCCAGGAAACTTATCATCCTGCGCATATAATACAGGGTCACCATGGATGCACCGTTACCCACCAGGGCGTTATTTGCGTCATTCCATTCGGGTCGCTGGGTGTTCATCCATATTCCTGCACCGGGGATGAAATTAACCAGCTTTGCCAGCAACGACACCATTATTTTCTCTGTTAATGAGGTCTTTACAATGCATCGTTCCTTGTCCATCAGCATTTTGCCATCAGCACCCATAAGAGTATACTGTTTCTCAATCTCACGATTTCTTTCATTATCAAAATCAATGGTTTCGTAAGGATTCTTCAGTATTTCATCATATTCTTTGATCCTGTATGGCACATTGGCACAGGAAAAAATTTCCAGATTGAGCCATTCATCCAGTTGACCCGGGTTTACTTCATTCTGCAACTCCAGTAACCTGAGAAGGTAGATAAGCTGGTGGTCGCCCCAGTAGCCTATGTGGGCCCATGGGTCATCGGGATCGGGTACTTCCCAGTCGATGCCATCACTGCTTATACGGTAGGGATTATATCCGTCAATGGTAGAACTGTTCAGAAAGCGGCTTATCATGGAAGGAAGAAACAAGGGGTATGAAAGAGCCAGGGCCTCCCAGTTCTGGAATATATCCCTCCAGTTTCCCTGGTAGCTCAATGATGGTGTTCCATCATCCTCCCTGAGTCTGATATCGAAGCGGTTCCATGGTCTGCTGGGATCACCGTGCCGCCTGCTGAAACTCAGAGGAAGGTACTCATATGTTAATCTTAAAAGGTCAGTATCTCCATATTCTTTAACCCTTTGAATAAGCTCATCCAGGTCGATGGTCACCGGCAGTTCATCCAGCCATTTTTCATACACCGGGAAAAGGAGCCTGTTGAATTTCAGGAGATGTCTCTTATAGTATTCCCGGTTAATCTGAAAGGTATTCTCAAACAGTCCTCCCCTCATCGAATTAAACATTACATTTGCAAAGTGCCGGATACTGCTCATACGGTCAGCGCTGTGCTGTATGCCGTCTGCCATGCCTACGAGTTCAAAGAGTTTTTCCGTTCCCCGTGCTACATCCTTTTCGATTTCGGCTTGCAGATCATTATTATTCTCCAGCAGGTAAACCAGGTTTTCAATATCGGCCGAGTCCTGTTCAAGTTCAACAACGAAATATGAATGAACAGGCTTACCGGGTTCAAGTTCAATCTCTCCAAGGGTGAAATAAGAGCCTCTGACACCTTTTAATTCTTTCCCTGTTTCAATGGCCTGGCCCTTTTCAAATCTTTGCAGCTCTTTATTATCCAGGCACACTGATACCGGTTTATACCCGGTATACCAGACGCTGGTGCACTTCAGGGCTTCACTGGGGATTGCCCGGTCAACAGGGATGGATGCCAGCCTGAAGATACCCAAGCGGGTTTTTAAATCGAGCTCACTCTTCTTATAGGCATCAAGCAGTGTGCTCATTTCATTCTGCATCCTCTGGTCCACCCCGTAAGGGAGTATATTTCTAAGGCCGTCAAGTACCGACAACTGCCTGGTCTGACCCGAGTTATTGACCAGGGTAGTTTTCTTTATCCAGCCATACTTCTCGCTATTCATCCATACGTAGCGGTATATCAGCTCCAGGTCTTCATTAATTTCCTCAAAGATCACCCCGTTACCGGGAATATTTTTATAGATATTTCGCCTTATACGGTATAGTCCCCTGTATTTATCCGAAAAAGGTTCCCATAGGCACTTTTCATTAGCTGTACCGGAGAGTATAAGTGTTTTGCTCCCGGTGGTCAGGTATGATTCATGTATCTTATCGTCTGTATAATAGGGAAAAATGGCGTTATCAGGGTTTCTTCTGCCGGCAGTTAGTCCCCCCGTACTTGAGATATACATCCAGTGGTCAGAGTTACTTACAATTGACATCAGGAAGGGATCCATGAGATGGTAGTTCTCAATGGCATAATATTCCTGCCCCTCAAAAGTTACAAATTTCCCATTGATTGTAAGATCCTGTTGCCTGTATTCCTGTTTATGTAAAAATACCTTATTACTCATACAGACCTCCTCTTTACTCCACTTTAAAGGGGATGTTCACCGTTCCTGCATGATTATTATTATCCCTCACATATATAAAGAAGCGATACTGGCCTTTTTCCTCAGGGGCTGTAAAGCTTATTTTCCCTTCAGGTGTGCAGTTAATCTCTGTTTCAACTGACGGGGGGCGGGGTTCAAAATCGCCTCCATCGCCCAGTCGTGTGGCTTCTTTCATTATTTCACATTCTATTACGATACTATCATTATCCGGGTCATTATATTCCACGAAGGCAGTATTATCAGAGCCCGGGCTGAGTATTATCCCATCATATCTGCCCTGGCCGTTTATTTTTGCTTCAATGATCTCAGGAGCCCTGTTTTCAGGCCATTCACCTGTCCAGAAGTACTGCATAACATCAATAGCTTCCATTTTCTCACCCTCTTCAGTAAAGAGACCATACCATGTAGGTGTTCTTTCCTGTTTTTGCCCCCAGAGAAATACGAATGATCCCATGCAGTTTGAGCTATCAGCAAGGATTGCATTTTCGTACCTGTATTTCACCGCCTCTGCTTTCTCACTTGAGGTCTGCTCAACAGGTGCCCCCCAGGGCGTTTCAGGCACTTCCCAGTGGCCTGTTGCACCCCATTCGGTTACCAGGTAAGGACCATCATATCCTGCCTCATCAATCCGTGTGGCAAGGTTTTCAATATCACCGTAGAACTGCACACTTAGAAAGTCGATATCAGGGCAGTTTTCCATAAGATAGTCCACCTCATCCTTACCTATCCCGGCCAGCATTGTTGTTGTGGGATGCATACCATCAATTTCATGTATCATTAAGGCGATATCATTCACAGCGTCCCACACCTTCTTATTTGTATACCTGAGGTTGAGCTCATTCCCAAT
>JBNJHQ010000230.1:0-4115 GCA_051748705.1 Bacteroidota bacterium
TACAGCACGCTGAAAAGCATAATTTCGTCACCGCCGGTAAAAGATGCCTGACACAAGGTAACCTGAACAGCTTACAGCACGCTGAAAAGCATAATTTCGACAACGGTGGTAAAAGATGCCTGACACCCGGCAACCGGAGCAATAATATTCCGACGGATTTTTGTACATTTACCAATAAATTACAGAGAGGCAGTGAATTTCCTTGAAAGCATAGGCCGTTATTTTATTTTCCTTAGCCGATCCGTCAGGACGCCGGAGAAACACAGGGTGTATTACCGGCAGACCATGAAGGAACTGGTTAACCTGGGAGTCAATTCAATAGTAATAGTGATAGTCATCTCCCTTTTCATGGGCGCTGCCATCGCACTGCAAACCGCATATAACACCGATAACCCCATCTACCCGCGCTATGTCATCGGGCTGGGCGTCCGCGATGCAATAATCCTGGAATTCTCATCCACCATGGTGGCCCTTATACTGGCAGGCAAGGTGGGTTCACACATAGCATCACAGATAGGGACAATGAGGATAACGGAGCAGATAGATGCCCTTGAAATAATGGGAGTGAACACGGTGTCTTACCTTGTCATGCCCAAGATTGTTGCCTCCGTTATTTTTTTCCCCTTCCTCACACTTATAAGCATAGCTTTCGGTATTTTTGGCGGCGGGCTGGCAGCCATCAGCTCAGGAACAGTAGCGTCCACCGATTTCATTTACGGCATACAATATGATTTCACACCCTATTATATCACCTATTCACTAACAAAGGCCCTTTTCTTTGCTTTTATCATAAGTTCAGTCTCCGGCTTCCAGGGTTTCTATGTCTCGGGAGGCTCCCTGGAAGTGGGTAAGGCCAGTACACGCGCCGTGGTCCACAGCTGCATACTGATCCTCCTGTTCAACCTGGTACTAACTCAATTGCTGCTGTCATGATAAGGATAATTGAAGCCTGCAAGTCTTTCCACGACAATATAGTGCTTGATAATGTGTCAATTAATTTTGAAGCCGGCAAGACCAACCTGATCATTGGCCGCAGCGGATCGGGCAAGACCGTCCTGCTAAAGTCAATTGTCGGTCTGCTCGATCTCGACAGGGGGGAGATATGGTACGATAATATACGCTTCGACACCCTTAACTTCAAAAAAAGGAAAGCCATACGCAAGGAGATAGGAATGCTATTCCAGGGAGGTGCCCTCTTCGATTCAATGACCGTTGAGGAGAACGTGATGTTCAAGCTCGATATGTTCAGCTCACTCAGCCAGAAAGAAAAGAATAAAAGGGTTGATTACTGTCTCGAAAGGGTGGATATAAGGGGCTCAGATGATCTTCTCCCATCAGAACTGTCAGGAGGCATGCGCAAAAGGGTGGCCATAGCCAGGGCCATAGTGCTCAACCCCAGGTATCTTTTTTGCGATGAACCAAATTCGGGCCTCGACCCCGAAACAGCCATCCTCATAGATAAGCTTATAAAGGATATTACCGATGAGTATAAAATAACCACCATTGTGAATACCCACGATATGAATTCAGTGATGGAGATAGGTGAGAAAGTGGTTTATATTGCTGACGGGCATAAGCAGTGGGAAGGGACCAACAGGGAAATTATGAAATCCGACTGCCAGTCACTTAATGATTTTATCTTTGCCGGTGAACTCACCAAACAGTTAAAACACTAATCGTCGTCGTCAACCTCCTCGTAATCAACATATTCCCCCATGTCATCGGGAACTCCCTTCTTCTTCCGGGAGTCTTTGACCCGGTCATCCCCCCCGCTTCCCTTCTGCCTGCCTCCTGAGAGAAAACGCCCTATCATACTTACAATGAGAATGACCAGTATACCTATTAAGATTATCCTGAGCACGTCCTTTCCTCCTATTCACTTAACATCGGCCTGTCAATCCTTTTCACCTGTGCCCTGCCGAACATCAGGTTAAAACCGAAACG
Organism: Bacteroidota bacterium; assembly: GCA_051748705.1. Classification (GTDB taxonomy): domain Bacteria; phylum Bacteroidota; class Bacteroidia; order Bacteroidales; family VadinHA17; genus UBA9300. The sequence goes on from JBNJHQ010000230.1 coordinate 1,945, forward strand.
AACATTCATATAATCAAACCTCTGTGGCAGCAGCACCCGTTCGTTTCCATTATCCCAGGTAAACTCCACCCACGACGCAGGTATCTGGTCAAGCACAGCATAGAACTGTAGCGGTCCGCCCCTCACTCCCAGGCCAAAGCCAAAATTATTAAAGCTCCTGTTGGTCATGGTATAGCTGAGGCTGCTTGATAAAACATCACCTGCAAACAGTGTGGCCGAGAGGGTCAGTGACTCCCTCACCCCCATGCCTATCGTTGTACGTGAGAGCAGTCCCAGCGACAGAAAATCCAGGGGCCTGTAGGATGCCGCAAGGTACAGTTTTGCCGGTAAGCCCGTTGTATAGGGCTCGTCACTTTCAATAAAATCAAAAGTGTTAAACAATGAATCGGCAAATTCGTCCACTATAAGATCAAAATCCTTTTCCTCCGTCAATGCCTCTGTTATGTCTATGCCGTCAAAGGTAAACTGGTTGGAAGCGGTAAAGGTATAGGCTTCCCTGCCCCACCTCATAAATCCCAGGTCGATGAGGCTGGCCGATAGTTTCAGGTTATCCATCAGGATATATTCAGCTCCCAGGTCCAGGCCCAGGCCAAAATTCTTAAAGCTTGGACCCACTTCTTTGAACTTAGCATCTTCCCTGAAAAGTATATCGTAAATAAATCCGTCCTCGTCGAGTGTAACGTCAAAAGGCCCGTTAAGCTTCAAGGCCACACTGGTATTAAAAGCATGCGAATAATCCTCGTTAACATTCACTTCCAGCTCATCGGCTACAAGAGATGCACTCATGGCCCCCTGCATCAGCTTGAGCCGTCCGCCCACACGCAGCCGCTCGCCTATGTCCCTCGACAGACCCACATGTGTTTCAAGAAAAGCCTGTGCATTCATGCCCATGCCTGACAGGTCGGCTGTCGAACCAACAAAAGTTTCATTGCCCTCCAGCGCCAGGGTTAAAAGGTCAACAGGCATTTTGGCCCTTGCCATTCCCCTGAAGGCAATGCCTATATCCAGCCACCACTGGTCAGACAGGTTAACACCCACGTTAATGATGGGCACACTGACCTCCGCTGACACGAAACCCTTCTGTCCTATGCTGCGGAAGAACCTGTCCCTGTCGTAATCGGGATGCAGGATGGTCATTACCGAATCAGTTCCCGGCATGGGTTGCAGCAGGCGGGTCAGGTTGAGCAGGTTATTGCTCATTCCAAAATAGGCTCCCGACAATCCGGGAATGCCTATATAGTAATTGGCATCGGGCCTGAAGGCCGGGTTCATCTGTGTGGACTGAGGTATATTCAGAAAATATTGTGTCTGTATGTGCTGTGCAAATACGCCCGATCCCGAAAGAAGGATCATTATCATCAAAGCACTTGTTTTTATTCTCTTCTTCATGATTATTCGTCTTCAGAGTTTAAATTCAGGTTTATACCGGCCTGTATGCGTATGGCAGCGGCAAATACTATATTATAATCGGAATAGATCTTCACATCCCTTGTGCCACTCTCAGTTGTATTGAGCATAAAGGTTAATATTATCGCATCAGCTTCTTCCGCTGCATCGATAAACTCATTTGTCATCTCAACCTCAACATTTGTTATCCTGGGCTCCGTAACCCTCCCGTCGTTATCGACCGGGGCAGCCTGTATCAGGTCGCCCGGATCAATTGTCTCAAGTATGGTCATGGAAGTTGAATCGTATAATTCAAAGATGACACGGGCATCCAGCGGGAAGCCGTTCTCCACGTAAAGATCAAAGGTTAACTCTTCAAGCATCTCCAGCGGGTTGTCCTCTTCGGGATTATCACTGCGCAGGAAATTGTCAGTGGTATCCGACAGCTGCAGCATATTGATCCTCAGATCCATGGGAATAACCACCTCCATGTCGGCGATAAGACGGCTGTTGCCAAAAATGATGTTGTCCGTGGCAGGTTCCCCGTCAGGATTTATACCGGCAGAACCGAAAAATTCAATTTCATAGGGCAACATTGAAATCAGGTCAGGCAGGTTGGAGTTTGTCCTGTCAATAGTGAAGGATGAGCTTACATCCCTGTTATCTGTGGATGACGGATAGTCAAGGTCAACCGGCCCCCTGTCAAGTGCCACCTCGCCTTCATCATCCATTCCCTTGATCTCGGTATCTATCCTCATGGGCAAACCGAATGAATTGCTGTAGCT
>JBNJHQ010000231.1:0-4108 GCA_051748705.1 Bacteroidota bacterium
GGATCGGCATACACCCTTGTGTAGTACCATGCTCTTTGCCTGAGGTTACGGTCATCATTGACCCTCTGCCAGTTTTCGCCTGCATCTTCACTGACAAAAAGGCCGCCTTCCCTTGCCTCAACCATGGCATAGATCTTCTTATGGTTAGCAGCAGAAAGACTTACTCCTATGATACCTGCTGGTTTACCGGGCATGCCGTTTTTATCAGTCAGTTTAATCCATGTATCTCCTCCATCAACACTTTTCCACAGATCAGATCCTTCACCACCGCTTTCGAGGCTGTACGGTGTTCTCCTGACACGCCAGGTTGAGGCGTATATTATCCTCGGGTTAACAGGGTCCAGGATAAGATCACATGCGCCTGCGTCAGGGCTGACATATAGAATCTTTTCCCAATTGACACCACCATCCTTCGACCTGTAAATGCCACGCTCCTCATTGGGCCCGAAAAGATGACCCAGAACGGCTGCGTAAACAAGATCAGGATTATCTGGATGAACTCTCAGCCTGGGAATATACTGTCCTTCCTTCAGCCCGCAGTAAGACCATGTTTCGCCACCGTTGAGTGATTTCCATATGCCGTAACCATGAGAAACATTGCCTCTCACCGTTACTTCACCCCCTGAGGCGTAAACCACATTCCTGTCGGATTGAGCCACTTCAACAGCACCAATGGTGCCGCCAAAGTATCCGTCACTAATATTTTCCCATGAAGCACCCGCATCCGTGGTTTTCCATACTCCGCCGCCCGTTGCACCCTGGTAAAATACATTTTCATTGCCGGGAATCCCTGTCACAGCTGCGGATCTGCCTCCGCGAAAAGGTCCTATTAGCCTGTATTCAAGATTTTTATACAGGATCGAATAATTATCTGATGCTTTTTCCTGCTTGCGCCCTCTCTGTGCGTTAAGATCGCCTGCAGACAAAAGGAGCATAATGAGTGACAGAATAATAGCACTGGTCTTTTTCATTCGTTTCATTTTTTTAATGTTTATCAGGATAATGTAAATATGCATCAATATTGTAAAAAGGTAATAAAAACAAAAGTTAATAATTTGGATGAAGAGTAAAACAGAATTTACTATTTTTAACATTTATTATTTAAGATTATGTTATGAAGAACAGACTGGCTTTTCTCTTCTTATTTATACTTGCAGGCATACCGGTAATAAATGCCCAGTCCCAGGGCCCGGTTACAGAGGTTTACCTTCTTACCTGTGATCCGGGGCCTGAATCATACACCATGTATGGTCACAGCGCCCTTCGCCTTTATGACAGTATAAGTGGCACTGACGTTGTTTATAACTGGGGAGTATTTGATTTCAATACCTTGAATTTCAACTATAAATTTGCCCGGGGCCGTCTGAATTACAAACTTGCTGCATATTCATATAACAATTTCCTGAATGAATATCGTCCCACAAAGCGCAGTGTCTATTCCCAGAGGATTTACATGCCCGAGCCCGAGCTGTTGAAGCTGAAAATATTGTTGAATGAGAATCTCAAACCTGAGAATGTATATTACAAGTATGATTTTTTCAGGGATAACTGTTCAACCAGGATACGTGACTTACTTGAAGAGGTATATGGAGAGAAGCTTGTTTATCCCCAACAGGAAGAAGAACCCGATGCAACCTTCAGGAAACGTATAGATGACTTTCATAAAGGTGTACTCTGGATGGATGTGGGCATAGATCTCCTGCTTGGGAGTCCGGCCGATGAAAAGTGTGACTTCCGTGAGTCAATGTTCCTCCCAGAATATCTTATGAAAAACCTGAGCCAGGCTCATGTTATTGATGGGGATAAGCGCGTGATGCTGCTTGGACCTACTGAGGTAGTATTTGATCATGAAAGACCTGTTTACGATACAGGGATTTTCAAACAACCCTGGTTCTGGCTTTCTATAGCTTTTATTGCCGTATTCCTTTTTTCAATCTTTATCCGAAACAGGCACATCCAGAACACCTTTGACCTGGTTTTCTGGACAGTGCTTTCATTGCTGGCACTGCTTATGATCTTTCTTAATTATATAACAGATCATGAAGCCATGGGTGAGAATTTCAATATGATATGGTTGAACCCGCTTATTCCCATAGCATATTACGGCATTTTTTCGAAATATAAACTTTCCTGGTTCTGGAGGTCACAGATAGCGCTGGCTGTAATTTTTATGCTGGTGATAGTTATAATTAACCAGAGTATTAATCCTGCTTTCATACCTGTAATCCTGATGATTATAATTCGTTCCTACTACAGGCTGGCCGAGTGAACCATTTGCTCATTTAACAATATTTTAACAGTCTTTAACATGCTTGTAGCATAAGGTTAATTTATTTTGTGTGTGTTTTTCAATATATGTGGCACCCTCTAATTTGTATATTTGTTTTTTAAAAAAAATGAAACATCATGGATATCAATGTTGATATAAAGGAATTGAATGAAAGAATTGAAAAAGAGAGCAGTTTTGTTGAGGCAATCACTCTCGAGGTAGGCAAGGTTATTATAGGTCAGAAGAAGCTGGTGGAGAGCATGCTGATAGGGCTTCTGACTGACGGTCATATATTGCTGGAGGGTGTGCCCGGGCTGGCCAAAACACTGGCAATAAAGACACTTGCTTCGGTTATAGATGCAAAGTTCAACAGGATACAGTTTACCCCTGACCTTCTGCCGGCGGATCTTCTGGGTACAATGATCTACAGCCAGAAGAGCGAGGAATTTATTGTAAAAAAGGGCCCTCTTTTTTCCAATTTTATCCTGGCCGACGAAATTAACCGTTCACCGGCCAAGGTACAGAGTGCTTTGCTGGAGGCTATGCAGGAGAGGCAGATAACAATAGGGGAAGTAACATATATACTCGAAGATCCTTTCCTTGTTATGGCAACACAGAACCCCATTGAACAGGAAGGAACTTATCCTCTGCCAGAAGCGCAGGTCGACAGGTTCATGCTGAAAGTGCTTATTGACTACCCGGATAAAACAGAGGAGAAGCTTATAATACGAGAAAATCTGGGTAAGATCTTTCCTGTGGCTTCGTCAATTATTAAACCACAACAAATAATCAAAGCAAGAGACCTGGTTAAGGATGTATATATGGATGAAAAGATTGAGAATTATATACTGGATATTGTTTTCTCCACCCGCTATCCTGAAGACAACGGTCTCGAAAAATACAAAAACATGATATCCTACGGTGCCTCCCCAAGGGCAAGTATAAACCTCGCCCTGGCTTCAAAAGCTTATGCTTTCATTCGCAGACGGGGATATGTGATTCCCGAGGATGTACGTGCTATGTGCCCTGATGTGCTGAGGCACAGGATAGGTTTAACCTACGAGGCTGAGGCTGAAAATATAATCCAGGAAGATATTATCAGGGATATCCTGAATACAGTAGAAGTACCATAGAAAAAATTATGAGATCATTACTTATATACATATTTTTTATCCTGCTGCCGCTCAACCTGGCAGGCCAGAATCTGCTCGGGTACAAAGCCGGACAGATAGAGAAGTTCATAAGCAAGAATAAAACGGAACTTGTGAAGGATGAGAACAGCAGGAACGAGTACTATGAATACCTGAAATACACGGATGGGACGGCAGGAACCAGCACTTACTATTTCTTTCTCTCAGATGATGGCAGGTGTGAAAGGATAAAGAGCATGCACGTTCATGCAATGAAAGATGTGATTGAAGGTGAGCTTGACAGTATGTACACAAGGAGGGGGACAAACAGGTGGACAGACAGGAATAAAGGAATTGATGCAGTCATAAAACTTGTTAGTGAGGAATGGTTTTTTACCGTAACTATTGAACCCGATAAAAAGGAATAGGCTTTGGAAGCAAGTGAGCTGTTAAAGAAAGTAAGGAAGATAGAGATTAAGGCACGCGGACTTACACGGCAGATTTTTGCCGGTGAGTATCACAGTGCTTTTAAAGGGAGGGGCATATCTTTCAGTGAAGTCAGGGAATATCAATATGGAGACGATATAAGGTCAATTGACTGGAACGTTACAGCACGCTTCAACCATCCCTATGTTAAGGTGTTTGAAGAGGAAAGGGAACTCACCGTTATGCTCCTGGTTGATGTATCCGGTTCAGGTAATTTCGGAAC
>JBNJHQ010000232.1:0-4091 GCA_051748705.1 Bacteroidota bacterium
CCTTTTTACCCGGAATAAAATCCGGTGGAAGGGGCGACAAAGATACAACTTTTTATATCTTTTACCAAAAAAATGTCGCTCAGTGCCCGTTTTGTCCTGATATTTAATGAACGTTTGCTCTGAAAGCGGCTGCAAAAATAGGTATCTTTTTTGATTACCAAAACATTTGTGGAAAAATAAATTTCAGGTGTTGCAATTTTTGTGCAGGATGAAAAATCCCTCCTGATTGGCGGTATTAAATCTGAAATCCGTATTTTCGCATATTAAAACGAAGTGGATGCCGTCTAACCTTGTTATCATACCAACCTATAATGAAAAGGAAAATATCGAATCCATCATAGATGCTGTTTCCTCCCTGTCTGTTCCTTTTGATATCATGGTAATTGATGATAATTCCCCTGATGGCACCGGTAATATCGTCAGGGGACTGCAGGAGAAATATAAAAATCTGAAACTTATAGAAAGGGAAGAAAAGCTCGGACTGGGCACAGCATACATTAAAGGTTTTAAATGGGCACTGGAACAGGGTTATGACATAATTTACGAGATGGATGCCGATTTTTCCCATAACCCCAAAGACCTGGAAAGGCTCTACGCTACATGCATGGACGGTGTTGACCTGGCTATAGGCTCAAGGTATATTTCAGGGGTGAACGTGGTGAACTGGCCGCTCGGAAGAGTGCTTATGTCATACATTGCCTCAATCTATGTGAGGCTAATAACCGGGATGAAAATAAAGGACACCACGGCCGGTTTCAAGGCATATAAAAGAGAAGTACTGGAAACAATAGACCTCGATAATATCAGATCAAGGGGCTATGCCTTCCAGATAGAAATGAAATTCACCACATGGAAATTTGGCTTCAGGGTAAAAGAAATTCCAATAATATTCACCGAGCGTCAGGAAGGGGCATCAAAGATGAGCGGCGGTATATTCAACGAGGCCCTGTGGGGTGTTATAAAAATGAAATTGAGAAGTTTCTCCAGGAAGTATACGCGTGAAAAGCTATCATGATGAATATATTAATTCACAGGGCAGACATAGTCAATGAAGGAAGGAAGTACAGGGGAAGTGTTCTGATAGAAAAGGACAGGATCAAGGCAATCTATTCTTCAAATGATGAATTCGACATTCCCGAAGGAACAGATATCATAGAGGCTGACGGCAGGCTGCTGCTTCCCGGGGTAATTGACGAACATGTACATTTCAGGGAACCCGGGCTAACGCATAAAGGCGATATTAATTCTGAATCCAGGGCAGCCGTAGCCGGGGGAATAACCAGCTTTATGGAAATGCCCAACACAGTGCCACAGACAATAAGCGTTGAAGCCCTGGAAAGGAAGCAGCAATTAGCCTCCGAAATGTCGCTCTGCAATTATTCCTTTTACCTGGGCAGCACCAATGATAATATTGAGGAAATTAAGAAGGCTGATCCGGAAACCACCTGTGGCGTAAAGTTATTCATGGGCTCATCAACGGGTAACATGCATGTTGACAATACTGACAGTCTCCGCAGGATATTTGCTGAATCACCACTGCCCCTTTTCTGTCATTGCGAGGATGATGCCACCATCCAGGAGAATCTTAAGAAATATAGAAAACAGCTGGGTGATGACATACCCGTTGAATATCATCCTGCAATAAGGAGCCGTGAAGCATGTCTTAAATCATCATCCCTGGCCGTGAGGCTGGCAGAAGAATTCAATACACGTCTGCATATACTGCACCTTTCCACAGCAGATGAGATAAAACTCTTTGACAGCAGTGTGCCGCTGGAGCAAAAAAGGATAAGTGCCGAAGTCTGTGTTCACCACCTCTGGTTTGATGACAGCAGCTACACCGATAAGGGTAATTACATTAAATGGAACCCTGCCATAAAAACAGCCTTTGACAGGAAGGCTTTGATGGAAGGCATTCTTAATGACAATATAGATATAATAGCCACAGATCATGCCCCGCACACCCGCGAGGAAAAGCAGAAAGCATATATCGAAGCACCCTCGGGAGGCCCGATGGTGCAACATTCCCTGCTCCTGATGCTTGAATTATCAAAACAGGGAATAATAAGCGTTGAGAAGATAGTTGAAAAAATGTGCCATAACCCGGCAATACTGTTTGGCATAAGCAAGAGGGGTTTTATCCGCGAAGGCTATAAGGCAGACCTGTGCCTGGTGGATCCGGATAATGAATGGACTGCAGACAGTGCTAACATACTGTATAAGTGTGGCTGGTCTCCCCTGGAAGGACAGACATTCAGCTCCTCGGTTGAAAAAACATTTGTAAACGGCGGGCTGGCCTACGACAGGGGAAGGATCAACGAAACACTGCGGGGTGAATTATTAAGATTTAAAAGATAGCAGAAATGAAAGCAACAGCCCTTACATGCCTGTTTATTACAGCAATGCTATTCTCCTGCAAGCAGGCCGGGGAGAACAAAATAATCGACGGTGAGAGAATACCTGTAGCCGAGGAAATTATTTATGATGTGGTAATAAAAATACCTGACCCCAATGACCCATGGGAAGTGGAAAAGCTTGAAGGCTACCATGGCAACAGGATGGTATCTGAATTATTCAATGCGGTATATACCGAACAGATCAGTGCCTACGATTATCACAGCGGTAAAAGACTATCGGCCGACGAGGTAAGGATGAAGGAGTTGCAGCCCGGTTTCGACAGGAATAACCTGGGCAAGATACAGTTCACTGAAAACTGGTTTTACAATACGGGCACAATGGAAATTGAAAAGGAGATAGTATCCATAGTGCTGGGTTATGAAAACCGGGAGATAGACGGCACCTTAATAGGCTATGAAGCTGTGTTCAGACTGAACCTGCAATAAGGGTCACTAATTCTGTTTTTACTGCAGGCTCCGATAAAAGCCTTCATCCTGTTCCTACTATAAGCTGTTAAAAGCACTCATTCAGCTTTAACCACAAACTGGACACTTCGCCGTGTTCTCTGTTCCACCAGTATCTCCCGTTTACCGCAAACTTTATTTATGGCCTGCGGGGTATACTGCCTGATAGTAAGCATCTCCACACCCGTGTTATAAATAACGCTGTATTCCTTTTCCAGCTCCGAGATAAGTTTCCTGATCCTCCTGCCGTCATCGTCAGCACAAACGGCAACACTCACAGCACTTGCCTGTACCATGTTTGCCTTAATCCCGAAATTATAAAAGAGAGCCAGTATCCTGGAAATATTGTCACCTATGGCAAAAGAAAAATCACGCGCAAGAATGGATATCAGTATCTGCTTCTGTTTTTTTATGAATACCGGCACATTGATCTCCTCATGTTCATCACCAATAATGAGTGTCCCAACTGCGGTGGGATCGAGAAACGATCTGACTGTCAGTGGTATACCTTTATTGTGCAAGGGTTTGATAGTCTTGGGGTGTATAACCTTGGCTCCAGAAAAAGACATCTCCACGGCTTCCCTGTAGCTGAGATCCTTCATCACTATGGCATCATCAAGCCATTTTGGGTCGGCATTCATTATGCCCGGGACATCCTTCCATACCTGCACTTCTGAAGCATCTATCATATTGGCTATTACAGCAGCGGTATAATCAGAGCCCTCCCTGCCCAGGGTGGTGGTCAATCCGTCTTCCGTTCCCCCGATAAAGCCCTGGGTAATAAAATAATCGATGTCCGGGGCATTGAAAACAAACTTTGCCCTGGTTTCCGATTCCGGCCACAGGATATTGGCATCCCTGAACCGTTTATCTGTCAGCAGTACTTTCCTGATATCGACCCACTGACAGTTTTGACCTTCTTTTTTTAACCATGAAGCAATAATACGGCTCGACCACATCTCACCTGCGGAGACTACCTGGTCATAATCCATATCATAATCCGGCTCCTCTCTTTCAGATAAATATTCTCCAGCTAACTGGTAAGTGTCCTGCAGGCAATCATATAGCTCTTCATCCTCAAGCCCCAGCTCCCGGGCAACAGATACGTGCAGGGCATATACATCCTCCAGTAATGACAGGGCATCAGCCTCACCGCCGTGCCTGGCATTGACAACCTGTTCAAGTGCATTGGTCGTTTTGCCAAATGCCGAAACAACTATCACAAGGGGC
>JBNJHQ010000233.1:0-4035 GCA_051748705.1 Bacteroidota bacterium
TGCACTGCCTTCTATGACCTGTACAACAGCATCGTAAGGTGCAGTATGCTCGCTGAGATTCTGACCCTCGTCAAAGGCAAAAAGGGTAAGGTTTCCTGCCTCACTCTTACTTATAATCTTGCTGACAACTGATCCCCCGGAATAGGAAACAGATTCTTTGAGATTGTATATCACTGATTTTTCGAATGTCTGATTTGCCATATTATCTTAGATTTTTATTTACTGATTTAAATTTATCACTTCACCTCTTATGCTGACAACGCTTACCTCAACAGGAACGGTCCTGTTCGCCTGCCCCCGGGCAATCTCCACCATCCTGCTTAAACCACTGCAGCAGGGCACTTCCATTACAACAAGGTGCAGAGACCTGATCATGGCTTCATCAATAAGCCTTCTTATTTTGTCAATATAAATATCGGTTCCATGATCCAGCTTGGGGCAGGCAATAGCCAGCTTTTTACCCTTGAGATATTCACCGTGGAAATCCGGGACAGTGTATGCAACACAATCTGCGGCGAGTAAAACATCCGCATCCCTGTAGTGGGAAGCAGCAGGATTGATAAGGTGCATCTGTACAGGCCAGTGGCTCAGTTCTGACCGGGCAGGTATTTGCGTACCGGTGACTGGTACAGCATGCAAGCCTGAAAAATCTTTTGTCGTTGTGCCAGGACATCCGCCTGCTACTATAGGGTTGGCTATTGAGCTTTCATCATACGCTTCGGCTTCCCTTTTTTCAATACTTATGGCACCCCGGGGGCAATGTCCTATGCAGTCACCCAGTCCGTCACACATCAGTTCCGATACAAGCCTTGCTTTGCCGTCAATAACCCGGAGGGCGCCTTCATGACACCCGGGTATGCACTCACCACAACCGTCACAGAGATCCTCGTCTATTTTTATAATATCCCTTATCATTTTATTATTTCTTTTCTATGGAACAAAAATAATGTTAGATTTGCTCATAAAATGTATCATATGTTACAAAAACTACATGAGAAGGATAATTATTTTGAACCATGTAATGAGCTTTGCAGTTTTTGTTTCCTTAATTATACGGATGCCTTATCGTCTAATGCCCTTTTTAAGGGTCTCGGGAAAAACAAAATCGGGCATATTATCAAAAATATACGTCACCAGGTTAAAGAATATCGTAAGGGTGATATTGTTGCAAATGAGGGGGATAATTATGACAGGCTGATAATGATAGTGGAAGGATCGGTGGTAGGCGAGATGATGGATTTTGAGGGCAGGGTGTTGCGGGTTGAACAGCGTGAAGCTCCCGGCACTGTAGCCACGGTTTTCATATTCGGGGAGGATAACCGACTACCCGTTACAATAACGGCTCTTGAGGATAGCCGTTTGCTTTTTATTCCAAGGTCAGACCTGCTGGAATTGTTTTCCGTTAACAGGATTGTCTTAAGGAACTTCATGGATATTATGGCAAACCGCGCCCAGTTTCTGAGTAATCAGCTTAAATTACTGGGACTTAATTCAATAAGGGGCAAGATTGCACATTACCTGCTTGGCCAGGTTAAGGAACAGGGAACTGATGATATTCGCATACCACATACCCAGGAAGAATTATCCGAGACCTTCGGGGTGGCACGGCCTTCTGTTGCAAGAGCTCTGGGAAGCATGAATGAGGAAGGTATAATAAGTTCCAGGGGCAAGAACATCCGCATTATCGATAAGAGCCGCCTGTCAGCCCTGCTGAGATAGTTATACATGAGGATCCAGAGGATAGGACATCAGAATTGTTGATAAGAGCCGCCTTTCAGCCCTGCTGAGATAGTTATACATGAATATACCGGGAGATTATTCCATTGTTTTAAAACCTTGCTCCGAACTGCAGGCTATAGTATCTCTGTGGTCGTATATCACCAGGGCGTCCCATATATTCGGTATTGGTGAGATTTTTTACCGAGATTGAAAGGTCATACTTAGTATTAAAACGGTACTTTGCATGCATATCCAGTAAGAAATGCCCCTTATTATTTTCAGTCCACCAGTCATAAAAACCTGGAAGTAAATCTTCCCTTGTGAGCGGATTGACAAAAACATCATCGATGGCAAGTATCCTGGATTTAATGTAACAGCTCACACCTGTTTCAAATCTTTGGTAGATAGTGGAAACAGAAAGTTGTGATGAGTGTTTCCTCCTGAATTTAAGGTATATATCTGTGTTTCTCCCGCTAATGCTATTGAACTCGACCGGGTACATAAAGGTATAGCCTCCCCTCATTGTGGTATTAAAAGCACCAAAATTCCTGTTCAGCATAAATTCAAATTCTGCACCGTATACCCTTGAATTTTCAATATTTACAGGGCGGAATCCATAGGAATAGGTTTCTGTCACAGGGTCCTGATACCAGCCAAAGACATATTCAATCATATCCCTGTTCTGGGAATAGAAGAGTGAGATATCTGCAAGGCCACTCACTGTCCCTGCAGAAATGGCATGTTTGATGCCAATTTCCGAGCTCCATCCCGATTCAGGTCTGATCTCCGAATTTGGTATAATCTTAATTGATCCCACAGTAGTATAGGCATGTTTTTCAGCTATGGACGGGTAACGGTATCCTCCACCGTATGAAGCCCGGAGAAAGGTAGCTTCCCTTATTTTCAGGTTCATTCCAAGCCTCAATACGGGCACCACTTTATCGGCCTGGCTGTCCAGGAAATTTTGTTCCAGTCTTACACCTGGTACAATTTTCAGTCGCTCATATGGCCTGATATCAAGCTGTGAATAAGCAGCTATATTCTGTCCCTTATGGTCGCCATGGAAATTCGAGTTAATCAGGCTGTATTGCTGGCTAACACCTGATATGAGTTTGAATTTTTCGGAACCTGTGAAGCTGAACTGGTATTCAGAAAAGACCGAGAACGAATTGCTGTTGTTATTACTGTTCCCGGGCAGTTTATTGATATTGCCGAGTAAACGCAGCTTTATATCGTGCTTAATGCGTTCATTTTTATTAATTGAGATAAAGGGATCGACAGCCACTGAGCTTCCCCTGAATGCCATGGCGGTTGATTCATCCTGTTTTAACGCGCCGTATTCTGCATCTTCCCAGAGCAGGAAATCCGTTTTATTTATGTAAGTTGCGTTAACCGCGGCACCCAGTGTCAGCGCTTTATATTTCCCGCTGGCATGTTTCAGATTCAGGTTTATCCGGCCCAGGGCCTCGTCATTGAGCTTCCTGTAACCTTTATCGTTTGACAATCTGGCACCGGCACTTATTTTTGTGTTATCATATTTCCCGGAATGAGAGATTGAAACACTCTGTGTCATCCTGGGCTTATCCCACCACACCCAGTCTTTATTTGCCGGTTTGTCATATATACCTGAAACAATTGAAAACCGGGTAAGTGGTTCAGGTCCGGGCTCCGCAGTGATGAAATTAATAACCCCGTTCAATGCTGATGATCCGTAAAGTACCGAGGAAGCCCCTTTTATTACCTCTATCTGTGCAATATTCTCCATTGGGAGTGAGGACCACTTTATGTTTCCCGCGTCGGTCGACAGTATGGGCAGTCCGTCGACCAGGGCCAGCACCCTGCTTCCGGCACCGTAGCTGTAACCGCTGCCTCCCCTGACGGAGGCCTGGCCGTCGAGGATCTCGATACCGCTGGTTTTATTGATAATCTCCGCCGCATTGATGGAATGATACTGGTTGATCACGTGTGGTTTAATAATATCCATTGAGACAGTCAGTTCCGATATTCGCTGTTCTGACCGGCCAGCGGTTATTACAATCTCGTTTATTTCATTAACGCGGGGATTGAGCAGTATATCTATATCAACCGTGTCATTTGCTGAAAGGTTGAATGTTTTTGTAAGCGGGTTGTACCCTACGAACCTGAAAGTGACCACAGTCCTGCCCGGCGACACTCTGAGGACAAATTTTCCTTCACTGTCGGATGTAGTACCCTGGCTGCTGCCATAAGTAATATTTACACCCGGAAGCGATTCTTTCGTAGAGGCGTCATAGACCCTTCCCCTGATTATGCAATCAGAGGCACCTGCAAAGGCAT
>JBNJHQ010000234.1:0-4027 GCA_051748705.1 Bacteroidota bacterium
AATTGCGGACATTTTGTGTGTCCGCAATTCCTAAGCTTTGTTCCAGGAGGGCTTGTTTTTCAAAATTGAAGACAGCCCCCTTAACGATTAATATTCCAGTTCGGCAAGGCGCTTGTAGGAGGTGTATCTCCATTCAGCGTTTTCCTCGGCTGCCTTGAAGAGCTTTTTGGCTTCTTCGGGGAATGATTTGGTCAGTGATGTATATCTCACCTCTGATTTCAGGAAGTCCTGGAACTTACCCAGGTCAGGCTCCTTGGAATCGAGCTGGAAGGGGTTCTTACCTTCTTTCTCCAGCGTGGGGTCATACCTGTAGAGGTGCCAGTACCCGGCTTCCACTGCATTTTTCTCCTGTGCTATGGTATTTCCCATTCCTGCTCTCAGTCCGTGCGCTATACATGGCGCGTAAGCAATAACGATGGATGGTCCGGGGTATGCTTCAGCTTCCCTGATGGCCTTGAAGCACTGGGCCATGTTTGCTCCCATGGCTATCTGTGCCACGTAAACATAGCCGTAGGTCATGGCCATCATTCCGAGGTCCTTCTTCCTGATCTTTTTCCCGGATGCGGCAAACTTGGCCACCGCACCTGCGGGTGTGGCCTTGGAAGACTGGCCACCTGTATTGGAATAGACTTCGGTGTCGAGTACGAGTATGTTAATGTCCTCGCCTGATGCCAGCACATGGTCCAGTCCGCCGTAACCTATATCATAAGCCCAGCCGTCGCCTCCAAAGCTCCATATGGATTTTTTAACGAGGTAGTGCTTAAGATCGAGTATTTCTTTTGCCACACTGTTCTTTTCATTCCCGAGTGCGGCAAGCACATTTTTGCTGGCTTCAACAGATTTGTCAGCATCCAGCATAACATCGATCCATGCACGGAAAGCCTCTCTAGTTTCATTCCCTATCTTTCCTTCTTTCAGGGCAGCCTGCATGAGTAACTTAATCCTGTCCCTCATTTTTTCTACGCCTGTCACCATACCAAAACCATATTCGGCGTTATCTTCAAACAGGGAGTTTGCCCATGCTGGGCCCATTCCTGTTTTATTGTTGGCACGATAGGGTGTGGACGGTGCTGATCCTCCGTATATTGATGAGCAGCCGGTGGCATTGGCAATCATCATGCGTTCGCCGAAGAGCTGGGTTACCAGTTTAACGTAAGGTGTTTCACCGCAACCTGCACAGGCACCGGAGAATTCAAAGAGGGGCTGTGCGAACTGGCTGTTTTTCAGATTGGCATCCCTGGGAACAACATCTTCCCTGTACCCAACCTCTTTATCGAGGTAGTTCCATATCTCATCCTGGCCCATCTGAGAATCCAGGGGTTCCATTACCAGTGCTTTTTCTTTTGAAGGACATACATTAACACAGACCTCGCAGCCGGTACAATCGAGCGGACTGATCTGTATACGGTATTTATATTCCTTGATGTTTCCCTTGCCCTGCACTGTATCTATTTTTGCAGGAGCTTTTTCCACTTCCTCATCTGTAAGGAGGAAGGGCCGTATTACACCATGGGGACATACATAGGCACACTGGTTACACTGTATACAATTATCGGCTATCCAGCGGGGCACATTAACAGCCACACCTCTCTTTTCGTATTCAGTTGTGCCGGCCGGGAAAGTACCGTCTTCCCTTCCCTTAAAGGCGCTGACAGGCAGGTCATCACCCTTCTGTGCATTGATGGGGTCACATACATTCTTAATAAAGTCAGGAACATCAGTATGCTGAGGCTTTTTTTCTTCTCCTTTAAGGTTTTTCCATTCAGACGGCACTTTCACTTCTTTTACTTCTTCTCCTCCTTTATCAACCGCTGCATAGTTCATATTAACAATATTCTCCCCTTTTATCCCGAATGTTTTCTGGATAAACTTCTTCATCTCAGACACAGCCTCATCATAAGGTATCACCTCTGCTACCCTGAAGAAAGCTGCCTGCATTATTGTGTTTGTACGGTTACCCAGACCTATATCCTTTGCCAGTTTGGTGGCATTGATGATATAAAAGCGGATATCATTCTCAGCTATGTATTTCTTCATTGATACCGGTAACTTCTCCTTAATCTCCTTCTCATCATATATACTGTTCAGCAGGAAGGTGCCTCCCTTTTTGAGACCCTTGAGCATATCATATTTCTCAAGGTAGGCTGTTACGTGGCATGCCACGAAGTCGGGTGTATTTACAAGATAAGTGGAATTGATGGGTGTGTCGCCGAAGCGCAGGTGGGAGACAGTGATACCGCCTGATTTCTTGGAGTCGTAAGCAAAATATGCCTGGCAGTATTTATCGGTTGATTCACCAATAATCTTTATCGAGTTTTTGTTTGCACCCACTGTTCCGTCTGATCCCAGTCCGTAAAATTTGGCTGAATAAGTTGATTCGTCAGATACATTTATTTCAGGCAGCAGTGGCAGTGATTTATGTGTTACGTCATCATTTATGCCCACTGTGAACTGGTTCATCGGCTTATCTTTCTTGAGGTTTTCGAACACCGACATGATCATTGCAGGTGTTGTGTCTTTTGAAGACAGTCCATAGCGTCCGCCCACTATCAGTGGCCTATCATCCCTGTCGTAGAACATGTCGCGTATATCCAGGTAGAGAGGTTCTCCGTTTGCTCCCGGTTCCTTTGTACGGTCGAGCACGGATATGCGCTTAACGCTTTCCGGCAATACGTCAAAGAAATATTTTGCCGAGAAGGGTCGGTAGAGGTGGACAGAGATAAGTCCCAGTTTTTCACCTTTCGCATTGAGGTAGTCGATTGTTTCCTTGATGGTTGATGTAACCGATCCCATAGCCACAATAATATTTTCAGCAGCCGGGTCGCCATAATAGGTAAAGGGTTTATAATCCCTGCCGGTAAGCCCGGAGATCTTTTTCATCTCACCCGCAACGATATCAGCCAGTGGCTCATAGAAGGTATTGACAGACTCTTTGGCCTGGAAAAATATATCCGGGTTCTGTGCTGTACCCCTGGTGACGGGATTCTCAGGGTTAAGAGCGTTATTCCTGAAAGCCTGCACTGCATCCCAGTCCATTAATTTCTTCATATCCTCTGTTTCGAGGAGTTCAACCTTTTGTATTTCATGCGATGACCTGAAGCCGTCAAAGAAATGCATGAAGGGCACCCTTGATTTGATAGCTGCAAGGTGCGCTACGCCCGCGAGGTCCATTATTTCCTGTATACTGCCGGTGGCTATCATGCCGAAGCCGGTTTGCCTTGTTGCATAGATGTCGCTATGATCGCCGAATATTGACAGGGCATGGGCTGCCACCGAGCGGGCACTGACGTGGAAAACGGCAGGCAGCAGTTCGCCGGCCATCTTGTACATATTGGGTATCATAAGGAGCAGACCCTGTGATGCAGTGAAGGTAGAAGTGAGAGCTCCTCCCTGGAGTGAGCCGTGAACGGCTCCTGATGCTCCGCCCTCGGATTGCATTTCCACCACTTTCACTTCCTCGCCGAAGATATTCTTCCTCCCGTTTGCGGCCCATTCATCTATGAATTCGGCCATATTTGAAGATGGTGTAATTGGATAAATAGCAGCAACCTCGCTGAACATATAAGCAATATGTGATGCTGCCTGGTTACCGTCAAGTGTTATAAACTTTTTCTTTGTTGCCATGTCTGAAAAAAACTTATTAATATTTTAAAAATTAGTATTTGTTTTATCCTGTTATAAACAGTTTAAAGTATGCTTATCATTCTCAATAATTATTCCCCGTTCATGGAGATAAGGAATTCCTCATTTGATCTTGTCTGCCTGAGCCTGTCGCGCAGGAACTCCATCGCTTCCACCGCATTCATATCGGTGAGATAATTCCTGAGTATCCATATTTTGTTCAGGAAGTTCTTATCCAGCAGCAGGTCTTCTCTCCTGGTGCTTGATGCAGGGATGTCGATAGAGGGGAATATTCTCCTGTTCGACAGTTTGCGGTCGAGCTGCAGCTCCATATTACCCGTACCCTTGAATTCCTCGAAGATCACATCGTCCATTTTTGAACCTGTCTCGGTAAGGGCCGTTGACA
>JBNJHQ010000235.1:0-4016 GCA_051748705.1 Bacteroidota bacterium
AGGTTGAAGATTCAGCTTGCTCAGGGATATACTGTAGAATTAATTCAGCTCAGGAAAAGTACAGGGGTGCATCCTGAAATGCAGTTCAGTTCCTTGAGATCTGAGCTGTGGGAACTTCTGAAATTGAAATAGCCCCTGTCTTCATTGAACCCGATTATCAGGTCAGGGTTGATTTCTTTGATCTGCTCCGAAAGTATATCAAAATAATTATTGCCTGTAAAAAGCATCGTTTCTATATCCGGACCGGATGTCAGTGAACTTAGGTTTTTCATCCTGTTTTCAATTACTCCTTTTACCTGCTTATATTGTTTTTCAGTATTTAATCTGTCGACAGCAGTGATAATGGGATTGTTTTTGAAAATTGCCTCCAGTAAGGGGGCATACTTCTCTACGTTCTGCGAACTGTTATGGGGAACGATAAGCACATTCCTGAAGTCTTTATAATCATAGCCGGGCGGCACGAATAAGGAAGCTGCACTGATTTTTGAGATAATACTGACGGCCTCGTGGAGTGTGCTGAATATATAGTTGTCGGGTTCCGAATTTAATATTATCAGCGGATTCTCTATGTCTCTTTCCAGTTCTTTTATTTTCCTGATGATTGTATTTTGCTCGACTATTTTATTTGTTTTAAGCGGGTAATTGAGCCGTGACACTTCCCTTACCAGTATCTCATCCAGCTCTCTTTTCGCATAATGGATCTCCCTTTCAATAATTGTTTCATGATCGAGTTTCTCGCCCACGCTTATTGTCTGTGAGTCAGCTATGGAACTGTATACGCCCTGCTGGATGCGCGGATCTATGACATGCACTACATCTGCCTCAGATTCAATGAGCTTAGCTATATGCAGGCCATAAGGGATTATGCTTTTTTCTTTGCTTTTAATATCACTTATTATTATTGTTCTCATCTTCTTTTTTTCTTATATATATGTACCGGGTTACCGTAATATAGTTCAGCTGCTTCCATTAAAGTCTCGGATAATGTAGGATGGGGATGAATGGTCAGTGCCAGGTCTTTTGCCGTGGCTGCCATTTCTATTGCCAGTACAATTTCAGGCAGCAGGTCACCGGCGTTTTTACCTACAATCCCTGCCCCCAGTATAGCTTCTGTTTCCGGGTCAATGAGTAATTTAGTGAATCCGTGATCTTCTCCCATTGACATGGCCCTGCCTGAAGCTTTCCATGGAAATTTCACTTTCCTGTACGGTATTCCCTGCTCTTCAGCTGCTATTTCGCTTAAGCCACAGGTGGCTATCTCAGGCTCTGTATATACTATCATGGGTATTGCGCGGGCATCGTTAACAACATCTTTGCCAGCAATAACCTCTGCTGCTATCATACCTTCATAGCTGGCTTTATGTGCGAGCAGGGGAGGGCCGGATATATCTCCTATGGCATAAATATTCTTTATGTTTGTCTGCTGTTTTTCATCGACCTGTATAAATCCTTCGGAGCTGGTTTTGACGCCTGCATTTTCCAGTCCAAGGTGGTCGGTGCGGGCGTTCTGGCCTATGGTTGCCAGCACCTTATCGAAGGTGCCGGTGAATGAGCCTTTTTCCTTGCTCTTAAAATGCACTTCCAGCTTTTTACCTTTCTTTTTGATGCTTTCGACCCTGGTATCCAGGAATATATCTTTGAATATTTTACCTCCTGTCTTTAAGTATTCAGCAAGCAGGTCTTCATCCATCCCGGGCATTATATTGCCGGTTAATTCAGTTATAGTTACTTCGCTTCCGAAAGACCGGTAAGCAGTGCCTACCTCTATACCTATATAACCGCCTCCCACTACCAGTAGCTTTCCGGGTATATCTTTCAGTTCAAGAGCAGCCGTGGAATTCATTATACCGGGTGTGTCATTATCGATACCGGGCAATTGCCTTGGAACAACCCCGGTAGCTATTATGGCATTTTTGAATGTTATCTTTTCCTTATCCCCGTTTTCTTTCCGAAGCTCAAGGCTGTTATCGGAGGTAAATTTTGCATATCCCTTTATATAATTAATCTTCCTGATGCTGACCAGTTGGCCCAGTCCGCCGGTAAGTTTACTGACAACACTTTCTTTCCATTTGCGTATCTTATCTATATCAATTTCCGGGGAAGAGAATTTTATTCCCTTCTCGCCTGCCTTTTCAGCGTCATCCTTGACCTTTACCAGTTGCAATAATGTTTTGGTGGGGATGCATCCCCTGTACAGGCATATCCCTCCCGGGTTCACCTCAGGGTCTATAAGGCTGACTTCCAGTCCCAGGTCAGATGCCATAAATGCTGCCCGGTAGCCCCCGGGTCCTGCACCAATGATCACCAGTTCATGTGTTTTGTCTTCACTCATAACAGGATTTACTATTTACATGATTACAGAATAAGGATTTTCGATAACATCACATATCCAGCGCAGGAAGCGTGCCCCGTCAGCGCCATCAATTACCCTGTGGTCATAGGAAAGAGATAATGGTATCACCAGCCGCTTTTTAAACTTCCCGTTTACATATATCTTTTTATAGGCTGCCCTTGATACACCGAGGATAGCCACCTGCGGCGGGTATACAATAGGAGTGAATGCTGTTCCGCCTATGCCGCCAAGGTTGGAAATGGTGAATGTGCCTCCCTGTAATTCTTCAAGCGATACTTTCTTATCCCGCACCTTTTGTGCTAATTCAGCAAGCTCCACTGATATTTCTTCGAGCGATTTTTTGTCAGCATCTTTTATAACCGGCACCAGCAGTCCCCGTGAGGTATCAACGGCCACACCAATATTAATGTAATGTTTGTAGATTATCTTACCGGTTTCCATATCAAGGCTTGCATTAAACCCGGGAAATTTTTGGAGGGCCAGGGTTGTAATCTTCATGAGTACGGCGGTAACGGTGAGCCTGGCTCCTTCCTTGCTGATCCTTTCCTTTATCCCTTCCATAAACTTATCCAGCCCTGTCATGTCTGCTTCATCAAACTGCGTTACATGAGGTATCGTTCTCCAGGCCCTGCTTACATTCTTTGCGGTTATTTTCCGTGTATTGCTCATCTTCTCTTCTTCTACCGCACCCCATTTTGAGAAGTCGGGCTGCCCTTCAGCTTTTTCCGCCGGTTCTTCTTCCTCTTTGCCCGCAGCCTGTTTAATATCCTCGGCTGTCAGTCGTTCGCCCGGGCCGGTCCCACGGACCTCTGTTATGTCCACGTTCATCTCGCGTGCCAGCCTTCTTACCGACGGTGATGCAGGGATATCAGAAAGATTTTCCTTTTTGGGCTTTTCCTTTTCTTTTTCTTCCGGCTCTCCTTTCTCTTCTTCTTGAGACTCTTCTTTTTTGGGTTTTTCTTTTTGAGGCTCTTCTCCGGATTCTTCCTTTCCGGATCCTTCCTCTTGGGGTTCCTCTTTTGGCTCCTCTTCAGGCTCTGCCTTCTCCTCTTTTTCTTTTCCTTCTCCTTCCGTGGTTTCAATAATCATGATGACCTGGTTGACTTTTACTTCATCACCTTCCTTTATCTTAATCTCACTTACAGTACCGCTGTAGGGTGAGGGTATATCCGTTGCAGCCTTATCTGTTTCTATCTCCACCAGGGGCTGATCTTCTTCCACCTTATCACCTTCAGAAACGAGTATTCCGGCCACCAGTCCTGATTCAACATTTTCTGCTATATCCGGTATTTTAACTTCTTTTTTCATTATTTCAGCTGCTTATAATTATTAATTCATTCATTCATTCCGCTAATCTAAAGGGCTGTTGGTGATGCTTTATTTTCATCTACATTTAGTTTCTTCTTAGCCTTTCTGAGCAGTGCCTGGCTTATTTTTCCTTCCTCATGCAGGCTCAGCAGTGTGGCCCATGCTATCTGCTCTGCATTTACTTCAAAATGTTCTCTCAGCTCAACACGGTGGTCACTCTTACCGAAGCCGTCGGTACCAAGCGCCGTGAAGGGACCGGGAAACCATTTTGACACTGCCAGTGGCAGGGCTTTCATATAGTCGCTGGCCGCCACGAATATGCCCTCATCCGTGCCGACGGTTTTATGGATATAAT
>JBNJHQ010000236.1:0-4007 GCA_051748705.1 Bacteroidota bacterium
TTCCAATAAATATTTATAAATTTGTTTGAATAATATTGCACAAATATATTTCTTTGCAAGGTTTTAAAATTAATTATTATTAACCAAAATTTGAGATTATGTCTGATATTGCAGCAAAAGTAAAAGAGATCATCGTTGACAAGTTAGGAGTTGACGAATCAGAGGTAACCCCTGAAGCCAGTTTTACTAACGATCTTGGTGCAGATTCTCTTGACACTGTTGAGCTTATCATGGAATTTGAAAAGGAATTCAATATGGGAATTCCGGATGATCAGGCAGAAAACATCAGCACTGTTGGTGAAGCCATTAAGTACATTGAGGAAAATGCAAAATAATATTGCATAACCAGAGAAATCACAAAACATGAACAGGGTTGTAGTTACGGGTATTGGAGCCATAACTCCAATCGGTAAGAATATTAAGGAATACTGGGAAGGATTAAAAACCGGCGCCAGCGGATCGGATTGGATAACACGTTTTGATGCTGAAAAATTCAAAACCAGGTTTGCCTGTGAGATTAAAGACTATAACCCCGTAGATTATTTTGAGCGGAAGGAAGCCCGCAAACTGGATCGTTACGCACAATATGCGCTTATTGCTGTTGCAGAAGCCATTGAGGATGCCGGTCTTGATCACGAGAAAGTTGACAAAGACCGGGCAGGTGTAATCTGGGCTTCCGGTATCGGAGGGATAGAAACATTTCTCAATGAAATTGCAGGGTTTGTCACGGGGGACGGGGTTCCCCGTTTCAGCCCTTTTTTCATTCCCAAGATGATTTCTGACATTGCCGCGGGTCATATATCAATTAAATATGGCTTTGAGGGGCCCAATTACGGTACCGTATCAGCCTGTGCCTCATCAACCCATGCCCTTATCGATGCTTTTAACCTCATTAAGCTTGGAAAGGCAAAATTATTTATTGCAGGAGGATCGGAAGCTTCGATCAACCAGGCCGGCGTAGGCGGGTTTAATGCAATGCAGGCAATGTCAACTAATAATGAAGAGTATAAAACTGCATCCAGGCCGCTTGATTTAACACGTGATGGCTTTGTTATGGGTGAAGGCGGGGGAGCACTCATACTGGAAGAATACGAACATGCCAGGGCCCGCGGAGCAAAAATATACGGCGAGCTGTGCGGAACGGGTATGACTGCCGATGCATATCATATTACCGCTCCTCACCCTGATGGTATTGGTGCATATAAAGTAATGAAAATCGCACTCGAAGAGTCAGGCCTGTCAACCGGAGAAATAGACTATATTAATGTTCATGGCACGGCAACACCACTGGGTGATATTTCGGAAACAAGGGCCATCGTTAACCTTTTCGGTAAAGATGCCTACGATATAAACATAAGCGCAACAAAATCAATGACAGGTCATCTGCTTGGTGCCGCAGGAGCCATTGAGGCTATTGCCTCCATCCTGGCCATGCAGAACAATCTGGTACCGCCCACCATAAATCAGACTACTCCTGATCCGGAAATTGACCAGAAGCTCAACCTTACAGTTAACAGGGCACAGGAAAGGGAGATTAAAAGCATCCTGAGCAATACTTTTGGATTCGGTGGTCATAATGCTTCCATTATCATAAAAGAAATTTGATAAGCGGTTTGTCATTAAACAATAAGACCAGCAGGAAGGAAACAATATTTGCCAATAAGAAAGCATTCCGCTCTGACCTTAAAAATATCCTGGGATTTCGCCCTTCCAGACCAGGTATTTATGAAAAGGCCCTTATCCACCGTTCAGCAACATATGAAGGGCCCGGAGGTACCAATATCAATAATGAACGCCTGGAATACCTGGGAGATGCAGTTCTTGATGCTGTATTATCAGAATATCTTTTTATGGCCTATCCCGATGCACCTGAAGGCCAACTCACAAAATTAAGAGCAAGGCTTGCAAACCGGACTACTCTTAACAGGCTGGCCCTTTCATTGAAAATTGATAAACTGCTGATAAGCCATGTGAATAATAAGTGCTCTTCAAAAAATATCTACGG
This sequence comes from Bacteroidota bacterium, assembly GCA_051748705.1. Lineage (GTDB taxonomy): Bacteria > Bacteroidota > Bacteroidia > Bacteroidales > VadinHA17 > UBA9300. The sequence goes on from JBNJHQ010000236.1 coordinate 2,006, forward strand.
TGATGCCCTGGAAGCTATCATAGGGGCACTGTTCCTAGACAGAGGATATGGAAGAACAAAAAAGTTCATCGTTAAAAACATTCTTTCAAACCATATAGACCTGGGGAATGTAATCAATACCGAAACAGATTATAAGAGCCAGGTCTTCGAATGGGCTCAAAAAATGAAAAGACAGATCACTTTTAATTATACTGAAGATTATGATTTTAACGAAAAGAAACATGTCTTCACCACGGTGCTTAAGATTGATCATGAAATATTCGGGGAAGGAACTGCCAGCTCTAAAAAGGAAGCCGAACAAAAAGCCTCTTTGATGGCTCTGGATAAAATCAGTGATTCAGACCCTGCTACCTGAATATAATTTTTTACTACCTTTAAAAGGCATTTTAAGCCAGAAGAATGAAATCTCCGCCCAAAAAAACCAGGCATAAGCTTATTGTTGAAGACCATGAACCGGATCATTACCTGGGGCTTGCATCAGCAGAGGCTGATTACAGGATATCACTTATCCTCAACAAGGAGCTGGGACTGAACCTGAAGAGCAAAACACCCGTAGTCAAATTCGTTAATGACAAAGAGATCAGTTTCCCCAGGTTCACATCTGCATCAAAATATAACGAAACGATTTATGAACTTATATGTAATGAATCTGAAAAAGATAAGCTCTTTCCCAGAATCCCATCAATCGATTATATATTAAGGATCAGAAATCTGCCGTCTGCTGATCCTGTCGAAAATATTATCATGCGCCTGAGGCAGATCAGGGAGATAACAGGTGTTTTTATTCTTGACAAAGGCAAGCAGTTGGATAATTCGGTTCTGCAGATAATACCATGAATCTGTTCACGGCCTGCGAATCCTGCCCGCCCATCACCTTCAGGGAATGGTTCCGGTCAGTGCAGTGCACAAAAAAAAATGAGCGAATTATGAAATCCGCTCATCTTAACTAACCCTAAAACCTAAAACCTAAGTTATGAAAAGTGTAACTTTTAATAAGAAAGGGAGGTGATGGCTCACCTCTTTGTCCTTTCTTTACCCAAAAACTAACTAATCTAACCTATGAAAAAAACCTCACTTATATAAGTGCAAACATCGTGCCATTTTTAAATATTCAATGTTTTCCTGATTAATTTCAATTTTCAAAGATCATTTGTGCTATATATGGAACAAAACCCGTACCAATAAAATAAATAATATATAAAAGAATCTTAAAACAAAGTTAAATTAAGTTAAAAAGCTCTTAATGTTGTTTTTATGAAATACTTTTGTATAATTGAAGCAGTGATTGAGGAGTATTACAGAAGAAAGGGATAGCCGGATAAAAGATGAACAAAAGAACCATTGTTATACTTGCTGTTATTATATCTATTGCTCTTTCGGGGCTGATGTTGATCCAGCTATACTGGATCAATAATTCCATTGAAGTAAAAAACCAGCAGTTCAGGGTTTACGTAAATAATGCCCTCAACGCGGTAGTGCTCGACATGGAACAGCAGGAAACCATAGAAAGGATAATAGAGGAGATTGACATGCCTCTGGCCGATTCAGTTGTAGCCATAGTCCCATCACAATCTTCCCTTGCCCGGCGGCTTCGTGGTTACAGGGCACAATCGAACATTCCAATGCTTGAAGATCATGATGATGTGCTGGCTTCACTTACTATAAGCAGGGAGGGACAGAAAATACTTTTTTACTCCGATGATGAATTCTTATTTCCTGAAGAAGAAATACCGGAGTTATCTTCACAAAGTCTCAGGTCAGGTATCAGCGACAGGCTTACCAACAAAACGGTTATGCTTGAGAGCATCATGGGAAAGATCATTGCAGACACCCCACAGCTGTCAGAGCGAGTAGACCCTGAACGTGTTAATGACCAGATTAATCAGATGCTGGAAAGGTTAGGGATATCTCTCGATTACGAATTTGCAATTACCTCTTCAGGAAACCCTGTTTATAGCAGCTCCGGATTTGATATGGGCTCGGACGCAAATAAATATATCAG
>JBNJHQ010000237.1:0-3980 GCA_051748705.1 Bacteroidota bacterium
CAGAAAGTGCTCGATTACCTGAATGCCGAGAATGAATACACTGAGCTGGTGCTGGCCGAGACACAGGTGCTGGCTGATAAACTTTTCGAGGAGATGAAGGGCAGGATAAAGGAGGATGATGAATCCGTACCCTACCTCGATAACGGGTATTTTTATTATACCCGCTATAATGAAGGACAGGAATACCCTCTCTACTTCAGAAAAAAGGGAAGCCTCGCCGCTGAGGAGGAACTGCTGCTCGACGTCAATAAGATAGCTGAAGGAAAAGATTATTGCAGTGTTACCGGACTGAGTATCAGCCCGGATAACAAGATTATGGCCTACGGTACCGATTTTGTCAGCAGGCGCCGCTATACCATACATTTCATGAACCTGGAAACGGGTGAAATGCTGGAGGACAGGATTGAGAACACCACGGGCAGGGTGACATGGGCAGCCGACAGTGAGACATGCTTCTATACCGGTAAGAACTATGAGACACTCAGGTCTGAAAAAATTATGAGACATAAGCTGGGAACACTGGCAGACAATGATGTAGAGGTTTATTTCGAGGAAGATGAGGAATTTACCTGTGGCATAGGTAAAACACAGAGCGAGAAATACCTGGTTATATTCTCGAGCCAGACCCTCACCACCGAAGCAAGGATACTTGAAGCGGACAACCCGGAAGGACAATTCAGGATTTTTGCCCCGAGGCAGGTCAACCATGAATACTCAATAAACCATATCAATGATCAGTTTTTTATCAGGACAAACACGGATGATGCCACTAACTTCAAACTGATGGTGGCTCCCGAGAATGATTACAGTATGGATAAGTGGGAAGATTTTATCCCTCACCGCGATGATGTGCTGCTGCAGGGATATACACTGTTCAATGACTACATTGCTGTAAGCGAACGAATTAATGCTCTTAATAATATAAGAATAATAAACTTCAATACGAGCGAGGACCATTATATTGATTTTGGTGAGGAAGTATACAGCAGTCGCATTTCCGTGAACGAGGAAGCTGATTCAGATGTGCTCAGATATACCTACACCTCGCTTACAACTCCTAATTCTACCTTCGATTATAATATGAAAACAAGGGAGAAGGAGCTCCTCAAGGAGACAGAGGTTCTGGGCGATTTCTCAAAAGACAATTATGAATCGGAAAGACTGTGGGCTACTGCGGATGATGGAACAGAGGTGCCAATATCTCTTGTTTACCGCAAAGGCTTTGAACGAAATGGTGAATCACCCCTCTTATTGTATGCTTATGGCTCATACGGGTCATCTACCGATCCCTACTTCAATTCGAACATACTGAGCCTGCTCGACAGGGGCTTTGCCTATGCAATAGCTCATATACGCGGTGGCAGCGAGATGGGAAGGCAGTGGTATGAGGATGGTAAGCTTCTTGAGAAGATGAATACCTTCACCGATTTCAACGATTGTGCGGAATTCCTTATCGAGCAGAATTATACCAGCCCTGACAGGCTCTTTGCCAGGGGTGGCAGCGCCGGCGGGCTGCTGATGGGTGTTATTGTTAACCTCCAGCCTGAACTTTATAAGGGTGTTCTGGCAGGAGTACCTTTCGTTGATGTGGTAACAACAATGCTCGATCCCACGATACCTCTTACAACCTTTGAATGGGATGAGTGGGGCGACCCGCGCGAGAAAGTATATTATGACTACATGCTTTCATATTCACCCTATGACCAGGTCAAAGAACAGGATTACCCCAATATGTTGGTAACCACAGGCTTCTGGGACTCCCAGGTGCAGTACTGGGAGCCGGCTAAATGGGTGGCAAAACTACGCGATATGAAAACAGACGATAACCTGCTTGTTCTCAAAACCAATATGGCAGCAGGACACGGTGGAGCATCAGGGCGCTTCGAGCGACTGAAAACGACGGCCCTTGAATATGCCTTCATACTTGAGCTGGCAGAAACAGAGGAATAATACAGAAAGGATCTGATCGATTAGAAAAAGGGACGTCCTGACCGGGCGTCCCTTTTTTCTATGCCCCTTCGCCCCAGGCCAGGAAGATCATCTCCATTGGCTCGTCAGATTCGGTCCAGAACACATGGTCCGAACCGGGTTCTATATAGTAAGCTTCATTTTCCTTAACCACCAGCGTATCATTTCCTATCCTTGCGAATCCGTTCCCCCGCATTATAATGAAATACTGAGGAAAGGGATTCGTATCACCGGGTTCGTTCACCTGCTGACCCTTATTCACCTGGTACCAGGCGCTGCGAACCCCTATTTCATCAGATGTCCTGTAAAAGACAGGAATGGCATGTCCGCCGTGCACAATTCGTGAATTCTCTTTTGCAAGTACCACTTTATCATGGGGTGAGGTGTTGAAAAAACGCTGAACAAAGAACAATATATCATTCATCAGGTTTCCAGTTACAGCTCTATGAAAATCTGCGTCCAGGGGCGTTGTATCTGACATATTTTCCCTTCCCATGGATGTAAAAGCCGTTATGTCCCCGCGATAAATCATGTTATAGTGCTCCAGTGACGACCTGAAACTGAAATTTGCATCTTCATTCATACCTTCTGATATGCTGTAACCATTACCATCTATCATTATATGATGTGACCTGTTATTGTCGCTTACCGTAAAATTGACGGTAGCTAAATAATTACTGTCTGTTTTATTAATAAATGATTTACACCAGTCTTCAAGGATAAGGGTAATATCTTTCTCCGGGACATTATCCTGCCCTGTTTTTTTATTTTCAGTTTGACATCCGGGAAAAAGGAAGCTGATGAGAATCAGGCTTACAATAAGAGTAGTTAATTTATTCATTATTTGGGTTTTAATTAGACTCCTTTATCATTTTTTACACTAATAGTATAAGGGGAAAGTATTTGTTGTATACGCAAATTTTTCATTTCGGTTTTTTGAAATAGTTCCACATGGGCACCTTCCCCATATATTCCTTATACTCTTTTCCAAATTTCCTGATATTATGATCACTTTCCGTCCTTGCAGCCATCCAGAAGCAGAACAATGATGCAATGCTAAGTATCGTGGCCGGTACAGACTGGAAAACCATGATAAAAGAAAGAGACCAGATGGCCAGCCCAAGCGACATTGGCTGTCTTATCCTTCCGTATAATCCTTCTGTAATGAGCTTTGTTGACTCGGTGAAATCTGTTCCCCTGGCTTTGCCCCTGTGCCTGAGTGCAATAACGGAAGTTATAACAAGGTAGCCCGAGGGCAGGTAAAGGGCAAGTCCGAATACCTGCAGCCATAAAGAGTCCAGCCTCTCCCAGGCACCTGCATTGCCAATGGTCAGCTCCAGTACCATGACACTGAAAAAAATACCCATGCCGGCATGCATATAGAGTTCAGCCAGTATCCTCTTCCTGATGGCATGTATTATTGAATAGCCGTTGAAGATCCAGATAATAGCAAGCAGTCCTATACACAGCCATATTTGCCGCATATTAGCCTCATGGCTCAGCTGGCTTTCCTGGCCCAGCTGGCTTTCCTGGCCCAGCTGGCTTTCCTGGCTTTCCATAGAGGGTATATACCATACATTCCTTTTCAGGTCCACTCCTCCGCCCATTTCTTCCTGCACCACCCTGTCAATAACAAATAATCCTTTCTGTGCCATATTATCGAAGGTATCAATACCGTTGCCAGGGAAGTTCTGCCTGGTCCTGTGTATATTATAGCTGCCGGAGAATCTCCTGTTAAATGCATTTTCAATGCCATCCCTGCCAAGCATAAAACCCAGCAGCCCACCCCATGTCGCAGTGGGATTATCAGAGTCCCACCCTGCCAGTGTGCCAATTTTTATGGTTTCCCTGATGTCTCCTTCACCATAAAACAGGCTCACCAGGCTTGCCGCGAAATTTATGCCGGCAGCAAAGCAGCCGTTGCACACAAGATTTCTTGATGTGATATCATATCCGTCTTCACCTCTTACCTGGTACCTTACGTAAATTGAATCCCTTGCCTGCTCCCATGG
>JBNJHQ010000238.1:0-3915 GCA_051748705.1 Bacteroidota bacterium
GCTACCACTGAAATTTCATAGATATACAAATCTCCGTCAGAAACGGATGTATCCAGGTACTCCTCCGACTCTTTTTCGAGCCTGGCAATAACGATGGTCTCACTTCCCGGTTGCGTGCGGTAGAGATTGATAAAGGCCACATCCTGGTCATTTATCTGTTCCCAGCTTATTACTATTCCATCGGGGGTGTTTACCACTCTGGATATAGGGGGTGAGACATAATACTCCTCTTCAGGTCTGAAGGTTACAGGATAGCTCTTAGTGCTCTCATTACCATAGATATCAATGGAGGTAGCTGAGTAGGTGTAGCTGTTTCCTGCCACCAGGGTAGTGTCGCTGAAATAATTGGCATCATAGCGGAGGGTATCTTTTGGCAAAAGAGACCAGTTCTTTTCCTGGTTTGTTTTGCGGTACAGCTTATAGCCCAGTAAGGCAGGTAGTGCATCACGCATGTCGTCCCAGATGAGCAGAATGCCATTTTCCTTCCTGTTTATTCGGAGGTTCACCGGGCTTTCAATTATTGCTTCTATGCCAGGACTGGCACTGGCGGACTCCGAAAAATCGCTTATCAGTTCTACATCATTAACCACCCTGACAGCATAGCGGTAAATATCATTGCCCTGCAATGAGCTGGCAGTATCGCTGAAGCTATACAGTTCAGTGCCAGGCGGGATTAATTCTGATATCTGGCTATATTCAGCTTTATCATATACATACCTGTAGACATAAAATCCCCTGGCATGTGGCTCCCTGTAACTCCAGTGTATTTTTACTCCTCCGGGGATGCTTTCGGCACCGATTTCATCGGGTGGCAGGGGCTTCTCACCCGGGTTCCTGAACATGGCTGAAACCCTGGCAGAAGGAGGGCTGGATTCAACAGGCCCCTTGATTACCAGGTAGTAGTAGAAATTTTCATTGGCTTCAGGGACAACATCTGTATAGCTTGTGTCCTGCGGCGATAGCCTTGTAATCAGGGTGTAATTTCCATCGAATGATTTTCCGCGGTAAAGCTCTATGCTTCTGACATACTTCATATCACTGTATTTCCATGACAGCTCAATCTGGTAGCCGGTGTCGCCTCCCTTTGCATTGAAGTACTCAGGTACCGGATAACCGGCGCTGCCGATAGTGCCTGCGCTGATTACTTCGGAATCGGGTCCGCTGTTTCCATAAATATCAAGAGGTTTGACAAAATATTCATACAACGCCGGATTTTCCACGATGCTGTCTGCAGCAACAAGGAAGATGGTGTCTGAGGAAGTTGTAAATCCTCTTTCCACCTCGGCCTTAATGAATTCCCCGGTTCCGAATACTCTCCGGTAAATTACAAATGAGTTGAGGTTTCTCTGTTCAGGGACGTACCAGCGTAAAATAATTTTTGAACGGCCTTCCTGTTTGTCAATAAATACCGGTTGCAGAATATCTGTTTTAACCGGGTATTGCACTTTGTTACTTAACTCTTCCCTGGATTGCTGGTCGCTTCCTGTTATCCTCCTAACCATATACTGATATGTTTTTCCTTCCTCTGTCTCCTGGTCAAGAAAAGCGGTCCCCAGAACCAGGTGCATCAGGGGAAGATTGGAAATATACAGGCTGTCGGTTGTACGGTTTCGGGATATATAATCAAGCAAATGGTCAAGATCTGAATCATCCGGTTTATCAAGATGACTGAACAGGGGATGGTATTTCTCTATTCTTTCACGCATGGTTAACGGATCTTCAGAACAGGATGTTGCACCGATAAGCCTGAACTCACCCTCTCCTTCCTTTTTTAATACCTGGTATTGAAATTCAACCGGGATTTCATTTCCGAGATATATCCAGATACCGTTTTCAGTACTTACTGCCGTGGGCTGCTGGTCCTGGGCGGTGGATGGGGCAGCCGGGATAAGGATTGCCAGGCTTATTGCAAAAAGGGAAATATGCCTTTTTTTCATTATTCTGAATTTTAACTTTTTGTTTTGATCTGGTTTCTGCATCTTTCTCTGCAGCTTAATGTAAATCATTTTTTATAAGATATTAATATGTACCGGAAGGTTCTAATTCCCGGTCAGACTGCTTTGTCCGCTGCAATTACCAAACCCGAAATCAAGGCTGGTGTTTCCGCTTGAATTAAACATCAGGTCAAGCTTAATACTCTTGCTTACACCACCCCCTATACATCCGGTACAGCAAATCCCATCCCAGCATGGGGTGGGGAAGCATTGCTGCGCTGATCCGCTGATGGTAAAGCTGCCGCATCCTGCCGCGGTGAATGCTCCGGTATTGCTCTGGTATATTCCGGTAGCGCCAAGCTCAACCCGGGTCTCTGCACTTAGCTTGGTACAGGTAATGGAGGATGCCTTAAACCATGCATGTACAAAAGCCATGGCTCCTATGCCATACTCATTCCCACTGTCCTGGAAGCCCATCCATAAGCGGCCATCCAGTCCGGCCGACAGGCCCAGGCTGGCACTCATAACCCCAAGATTGATCTCAAAATCAGGGATATTTATTACCGGTACATCCTTGCGTCCGGTAAAGAAGAATCCTGACACACCGCCTGTAAATGCTGACGGAACATTTTTATTGTAGGCAAACTGCATAAGGGTCTGCACCACATCGGGTTTCATAACCCGGTAATCACCAATCAGCATCCCTGCCGCCATATTGCCAAAACCGGGTGCCGTGAGCTCGCCGGCGGTGAGAAAATACCATCCCGCTTCATCTACCATAATATTGGAAGCCCCTTTTATGTGAAGGGCACCCCACTTTTTGTCTATATCAACACTTCCTGTCAGTCGTGCATTCTGAATATCATATGTCAGCTCCATTCCTCCAAATGGTGTCGGAATATTTGTAACCTCAAGACTCTCGTTCCCGGCAGTAATACTGCCATGAACGGTGAAGGTCTTTTTGAGACCCGACTGCATGCCGGTGAAGCCGTCCATATAACCGCTGAAGGTGAATTTGGACCAGTCGTTGATATTGGACAAAACCTCCATCCTGCCTTCAATATCCTTCAGGGAGGTGAGTCCTGACCCAAGGGGCATTTTCTGTCCGGCAGGATCTACTTCCAACCAGGCAGCATTTATTGTACGGTGCAGTTTCCCCTTAAGGTTTATTCCTTCCTTATCCTTTATGGAACCCACGGCTGTAAATCCTGATGCTTCGAGCATCTGATCGCCCTGCGTAATACCTGATATAAATTTGACTCCCCCGGGTCCTTCAAAATTGACACTGAAGGGATAAAGAGTGAACAATATCTCCTGGGCGGGTCTCGAAAAGCGAATGATTCCACTTCCCGGTTTAATCCTTGGGATACCCAGATCAATGGAGCATGACATCTCAAAATATTTATCACCTCCTGAGAATGCTATTGGCTGAACTTTCAGTATCTTATGGAAGATAAGCTCCTGTTGCTGATTGCCCATATCGATCTGCTGTTCTCCGTTGCTGTAGAGGGAGAAGGACTGGAACTTGAGCTCAGTCCCGGGTTCCAGACCCGGAAGGTCTGAGATAGAGACTCCCGGGGCACCTCCTGTTCCGATGATTCTGAGCTCCCAGTGCGCTTTTTTGTCAGACCCTGTGCTGGGATTATAGCCGAATGAGTTGTTTTGTGTCAGTATGTTGAGCGGTGCCACCCCTGAGAATGTCAGGTTATTCATCTCAAACGCTTCTATCTTCAACTGATTGGGAGTGATACGTATATTTTTGGCCGGGACATCCACCAGTCCCGTTTTTATGGTGCCATTTGGAATATAAATTCCTCCTGTGTTTTTCTGAAACGACCACCCTGTGCTTTCAAAATCCCACTTCTCCAGTTTAAATGCCAGTGGCTGGCTCCCGGTTACCGGATCAATCTGGTCAGGCTTCAGGATAAGCTCACCAAGGTCAATACTCAGATTTGAGGGTACCATACCCGGTATAGCATCG
>JBNJHQ010000239.1:0-3907 GCA_051748705.1 Bacteroidota bacterium
ACAACATACTTGTTTATACATTCAACAGTGAGGGGAATAATTATAAAATCTCATTTGACTACTATATAGACCTGGCAAACAAGGAAAAGCTTATTTTGCATGAGATCAGCCTTACACTGCTTATGAGCCTGCTGAGCTTTGTTGTGATAAGCATCATTTATATAGCCACCATGAGAAGCTACCTCGAGGAAAAACGCATGTCAAACCTGAAGACCGATTTTATAAATAATATGACCCATGAGCTGAAAACTCCCCTTTCCACCATCACCGTGGCAGGAAGAACCCTCAAGCATGATACTGTTATTGGCAACAGGGAAAAGATCAGGGAGACTGCCGATATGATCAGCAAACAATCACTGCACCTGAATGAGCTGATAAACCTCATCCTTGAGATCAGCATGTGGGAAAGGGCACAGTTCCAGGTCGACACAAAAGAAATCCATGTCGAAGAGCTTATGAAAGATATTGCGGACAACTTCAGGAAGGGCTGCGGGGAGGAATGCAAATTCACAGAGCAATATTCACTGAACGGGGCCAGGGCTGAAATTGATGATCTTTACTTCACAACCATGATAAACAACCTGCTCAATAATGCGGTGAAATATTCTAAAAACACACCGGAGATAAGCCTTGAGGCCCATGATGACAGGAATGGGATAACGATAAAAGTAGAAGACAGGGGAATCGGAATAAGCAGGAGTGAGCAAAAAAATATATTTGACAAATTTTACCGTGTGAGCACAGGCAATATCCACACATCAAAGGGACTTGGACTGGGTCTTTACTATGTCAGGAAGATTGCCGAAGCACATGGAGGATCAGTAAGCGTAAGCAGCAGAAAAGGCAAAGGAAGCGTCTTTATTGTAAACATACCGAAAAAAATATAACCAGAGCCATGAAAGTATTAATAGCGGAAGATGATATTGACTTTGGCAACATCCTGAGTCAGTACATCTCCATTAACGGTTTTGAGGTTACCCTGGCCCGCAATGGCAAAGAAGCCTGGGGCAATTATATCCGTGAAAAACCTGATATCTGTGTCCTGGATGTCATGATGCCTGAAATGGATGGTTTCTCCCTGGCAGAAAAAATCAGGCAGAATGATCCAGAGATACCCTTTATTTTCCTTACAGCGAAAACACTGAAGGAAGATATTCTGAAAGGGCTGAAGATTGGTGCCGATGATTATGTAACGAAACCCTTTGACCCTGAAGTACTCATGCTGCGACTCAATAATATATTAAAGAGAGTGTATGACAGCACAAATGATGAATACAGCCTGTCTTCAACCTCTTTGAACTTTAACAGGCTGGAAGTCCTTTGCAGGGGTAAAAAGGAAAAACTCACTCTCAAGGAAGCACAGTTACTAAGGTATCTTATGGCCAATAAGAATAAAATACTGCGCCGGGATGCCATACTCAAGGAGGTATGGGGTGAGGATGACTATTTTCTTGGCCGCAGCATGGATGTTTTTATCAGCAGGCTCAGAAAATACCTGACCCCCGATACTGGCATTGAACTAAGGACAATACGCGGCACAGGCTTCGTGCTTGAAGAGAGAAAAGGTGAGGGATGAGGTTTCTAAGGCTGATACTCATTCTTTTTCTGATTGTTAAACCGGGATTGCTGCTATCCCAGGCTGACAGTCTTCATAAGCCTGTGGTTATCGGTCTGCATGGTTCATATGGATTTATAATCCCCCATTCGGGTAAGATCAAAGAACTTTCTCATTCCAACCCCCTTTCACTTGAGCTGAATCTTGCCCTTCACCTCACTTCAGAGGATGTCTGGAAATACTGTTACTGTTATCCGCGTATCGGTGCAGCCTTGCATTTTGTCGACTTTGGCAACAGGGAGGAAATTGGTTCTGCCTTCGCTTTTTACCCTTATATCGAACCCTTTATTGGTGCCGGTCGCAGGCTCAGTATGGCAGTGCGCTTTGGTCTGGGTTTCTCCTATCAGACCACCATTTATGACGAGACACTGAACCCGCGCAACCTGTTTTTCGGTTCCCATTTTGCCTTTATTGCAATGCTAAATGCGAGCCTTAACCTGAGACTGAGCGAAAACATCAGCAGCAGGTTAACTTTCAGTTACAATCACCTGTCCAACGGTGGTTTTATACAGCCCAATCTCGGCATTAACTACCCCCTCCTTGGCCTGGGTATGGATTATGTGATCAAGCCATATGACTTTGAGGAAAGGGAAAAAAAGAGGGATATTGTTTTAAACCCTGACAGGTCCCGCTTTGACCTGGCGCTGTTCTTTTCGGGCCGTGAGGGCACAGATTTTGACCGCTGGTTTGGCGTTTACGGCATATGGGCCGGTTATAGCCATATGGTTGGCAGGTTAAGTGCCCTTTACACAGGGACAGAGCTTGTTTCCGACCATCTTTTAAAAAGGAGGGTCCTGGAGGATTACAGGGATGGTACTATTGATGAATTACCCGATCATAAAAGGCTAAGCATACTCCTGGGCCATGAACTGGTGCTGGGCAGATTTCTTTTTTCTCAGTATGCAGGTATCTATATATATTCCCCTGTCACTGCCCCCAAACCATGGTACCAGAGGTATGCACTGCTTTACCGCTTCGCTCCATCAACATGGATAGGGGTGAATGCCCGTTCCCATTACCAGGTTATTGACTTTATTGACCTCAGGCTTGTACGCTCTTTCTGATGATCCTAATGCATCAGCTCATAACCCAGGTCATGATCCCTATCAACTGCAGGAACGCCTTCTTTCATCCATACAGGCATTGGCTCCCCCTTTAAATAGTGATCAAAGAACTGGGCCATACGTATCTGGAAATCCTTCTTGTTCTTCAAATTCTGTGGCCAGTGCGGTTCACCGGTATAGTTAAGCATCCAAACCGGTTTTTGCAGCCTGCGCAGGGCAATGAAATATTCAATACCCTGGTACCAGGGTACATGACCGTCCTGATCGTTATGCATGATAAGTATCGGCGTAGTAACCTTGTCCATTGTAAAGAGCGGGGAATTTTCGAAATACCTCAGTGGATATTCCCATATACTCCCTCCTATCCTGCTCTGGGTATGCTCGTACTGGAACGCCCTGTTGAGGCCTGTCCACCAGCGTATACCACCGTAGGCACTGAACATGTTCACCACAGGTGCACCTGACTCTATGGCAGCAAACATATCTGTACGTGTTGCAAGGTAAGCCACCTGGTAACCACCCCAGCTGTGACCCTGTGCACCGATTCTTTCAGGATCAACAAAGCCTTCATCAACAAGGGCAGTAACACCAGGCATAACGCAGTTGTAGGCACTCTCTCCCGGATAACCGTCCTCATAATATACATCAGGGTTGAATATTACATAACCATTGCTGGTGTAATAATGGTAATCGACGGTTGATCTGTGAAGCTCAGGGGTCCTGTGACTGTAAAGCCCGCCTGATGATTTCTCATAGAAATTCACGATCATGGGATACTTCTTCGAAGGATCGAAGTTTTCAGGTTTATACAGCAATCCTTCTATCTTACGGCCATCGAGCGAGGTCCATTCATAAAGCTCGGCCGTACCCCACAGGAACTCTTCCTGCTGCGGGTTGGCATTGCTTACCCTTGTGCTTTTGCGGAACCTCATATCAGTCACCAGCAGGTCAGGGAATTCATTGAAAGTCTCTTTTGTATATACTACTGTTTCAGCATCACCGGCCTTCATGGGGCGCGACAGGTTATAGGTGCCGCCCAGCAGTTCTTCCGGCTCGGAAGCCCTTTTGAGTTCCCATCTGCAATAAGCCGATTCACGGCTCACCTCGTTGGTGGCCATGAGGTACTGTGTCTCCTTTTCATCAATAAAATCCGCTTCGCGATCAAAGGATATAAGCCTGTAGCTGATCTTATCTTCACGCCCCGTTACTGTCATGTTTATGGGATCAT
>JBNJHQ010000240.1:0-3904 GCA_051748705.1 Bacteroidota bacterium
AGCATGTAAAGACAGGAGTATGTATGCCAGAACTGCAATTATATTCTTTTTCGCTTTCATGATTTATAAGGATGGTTAAGAACAAATTTATAACGATAAGTTTAGTTAAGCAACTTATTTGGCCGGAAAAGCTAAAATTTTGAACATAAGGAGTGCAAATAATGTTATTAATTTTGGACATCCCGTTACGAAGGCCACGTTTTATCATGTTTTGGGTTTAAATGTTTAACATTGGTTCACTATTCAATTCGTTCGGGATGTCTTATTTTTTTTGATATTATTGTGGCTGCTATTTATTTTTTCTTACTTTTATTTTTTTGCGAAAGCTTTTTAAGCTAACAAATTATTTTCGCACCGCCATGGCAGACCAGACGGCCCTTTACAGAAAGGTCAGACAAATAATGACGGACGATCGCCTGATGTTCATTTACAGGGGTGCCGTTACAGGGCCTAATTCTGTATCATTGTTATTCCTGCTGGAGAAGGATATGCTGAATTCGGAATTCGGCCTCTCGGGAAGGAAAAGGCTGTTTATGTTTGTGCTTGAGAGCCTGCAGAATGTGAGCAGGCATATAAATTCCTCAGAGCATGCGGACATGTCACTTGTCGTTTATTCAAAAAATGAATCAGGCTATACTGTTACCACTGGAAACGTAATCCATAAGGATGAAGAGACCGGACTGAGGGAGCAGCTTGTTTTTTTGAACGGGCTGGAAAAGGAAGAATTGCGGGAGCTTTACCGCGAGAAGCTGGGGAGCACAAGCCTGAGTGATAAGGGGGGTGCAGGCCTGGGATTAATTGAGATGGCAAAAAAGACAGGAAACAAACTTGATTTTGATTTTATCAGGATAGATGATGAGCTCCTGTATTTTGTCCTGAGCAAGTCAGTGGATGCATCGGGGCAGAGCACGAACAAAGGACAGCAGAAATCGATCTTCAGGGGGGATAATATTGTAAGGCTGGAGAAGATGATGGCCGACAATAATATTGCATCGGTATGGTCAGGTCATTTGACTTCGGATATTGAAAAACAGGTTCTTTCATTTACCGAGACAAGGATGAATGAGGAGGAACTTGCACTTGCTGAACAGCGTAAAATATTCAATATCATGGTTGAATGTTTGCAGAATATAGAGAAATATAATCCGGGGCCTGATATTGAGAAAAAATTTGGCCTGCCTGTAGCCATGATGGTGATGGAGACCGGGGGTGTAAGAATCACCACAGGTAACATTATAAGAAACAGTAGTATACCCCGTCTCAGGGAAAAGCTTAATACAGTAAACAGCTACGATAGAAAGGGGCTTAAGGAGCTTTACCGGATTACACTTTCGGGTGATGATCTTAAGGCGGAACAGACAGGTATACTGGGGCTTATTGATATAGCACGTAAATCGCGCAATAAGCTTGACTATGATTTTGACAGGGTCAATGACGATTATTCGTATTATTCACTGACTGTGCTTGTTGACATCAACGATAATTGAATTCGTGCAGAACGGCATTATTCCCGTCCCAGCTGACATAGGCAGGAGCATTGAACCAGTTACCCAGGAAGAATATGCTTGCCCCGGGTGAATCGAGTTTATATTCCGTAGCCAGGTGCCGGTGTCCAAAAATGAAATAATCAATCTTCGTGGACCGGCTGATATCTTTTGCATGCCTTATAAGGCACTCATTTTCCGGCTCTTTCAATTCACTTGAATAATGTTTTGCCAGCCTGCTGCGCCTGGTCCATTTATGGGCAATGGCCAGGCCAATACGGGGATGGAGGAAAGAATACATCTTTCTCAGGGCCCTGTTCCTGAAAATCCACAGTAAGAATTTGTATGACAGATCATTGCTTCCCAGCCCTTCGCCGTGAGCTATATAAAAATTTTTCCCCAGCAGCGAGGTCTGCAAAGGTTCGGTATGTAATATCATCCCGCATTCCCGTGACAGGTAATCGGAGATCCACATGTCATGATTCCCCGTGAAGAAATGTATCTCGATGCCCGCATCTGTAAGTTCGGAGATTGTACCCAGGAAACGGGTAAATCCCCTCGGGACAACTGACTTATATTCCCACCAGAAATCAAATATATCACCAACAAGGTAGATGGCCGTTGCTTCATCTGCCACTGACCTGAGCCATCTGACAACATGCTTTTCCCTGATCAGTGGATCCTTTTCGACATTCAGCCCAAGGTGAAAGTCGGAAGCAAAATATATTTTTTTCTCTGCTGTCACCCTTAATCAGTCAAATATCTGTCCGAGCTTTATTTGAAGGGATCTTCCGAAAAGGTTTTTCCCTATAATGTTACCTTCCATATCAAACAGGTAGTTGGCTGGTACACCGGTAACATTGAACATTCTTGCCGTGAGGGGTTTTGAAGGATCATCTTCCCTGACATGTATCCACGGAAGCTCATCGAATCTTACAGAACTTTTCCAGAGCTCCTCATCAGCATCGAGGTTGACCTGGTAAATCTCAAAACCTTCATTATGATACAGGCGGTACATCTGTTTCATTGCAAGGTTATTGCTTATGCATTCATTCGATTCGGCAGACCAGAAGCTGAGCAATACATAATTGTCCTTCATAAGGTCAGACAACCTGACCTTTTTGCCATTGATATCCTCCAGGTATACATCCAGGTCAGTGATTGCAACCTCGTTTGCCGACTGTGATAACCTATTGATATACATATTGTTCAGCTCTTCCTCCAGGTTCTCCTTAAGTAATTTTGTGAGCGTGATATCAGGGTAATATTTATCGAGGCTGTCGCTAACCAGTTTAAGGTACTGCAGGTCGCGTTCCCTGTAAAGCACATACATATTTTCATTTACTTTCTGGTAGAGTGCCTTAACTGCTGACAGCTTATTCAGGTTATCGAGTATGAAAGCTATATTATATTTCCTCTGTTGTTCCAGTAAATTGCTGTATGCTTCTTCAATTTCTGCTGCTTTCTCCTGCATGTCTGTCTTTTCCAGGACTTCCTGGTACTCGTCAACCAGTGAATCCAGTTTGAGGACAGACTCCCCGAGCTTCCTGTCAAGCATCCTGACTTTTTCAGATTCTTCAGAACCCTCAACCAGGTAGTCGTTTTGTAGTTTCTTCCCCCTAAAGACCAGGTTGATCCTGTTACCCGGTTCAGCAACCACAGTAACAAATTCATCGTCACTATAACCGATACTGTAAAATGCAGGCTCAGCATCTTCCAGTTCAATTTTGAAATTGCCCGATGAGTTTATTCTAACAGAATCCACGAAGATGGTATTATTCAGGTTCACCATAAGCACCTGTAAATAATCATGTGAGGCATTCGCTACCTCACCTCTTATAATTATTTTATCCTCATTTTTACATGAAGCAGCTATCAGTAATATGAGCAGAATAATAGAACCTGGTTTTTTCATCATTGCATTATTGAAGTGAAGTGCTCCTATTCAAAGATATCAGCCAGTTTCAAGGTCAGTGCTTCTCCCCTCAGGTTAGTGGCAATTATACGTCCTTCAGCATCAAGAAGGTAGTTGGACGGAATTGATTCAATGCCATACAGGGGTACAACAGATGAGCTCCAGTACTTCAGGTCGCTCACATGTATCCAGTCGCCAATTTTATCTTCACTGATACCATCCAGCCATGCTTCCCTGGTCTGGTCAAGTGAAACCTGGTAGATCTCAAAACCTTCTCCGCTGTATTTTTCATATGCTTCTACCAGCCTGGGATTTTCAGTTCTGCACGGAGCGCACCATGCGGCCCAGAAATCCAGCAGAACGTATTTTCCCCTTGTAGATGAAAGCCTGATTGTGTCGCCTTCAGGATTTGGGAGTGCAATTTCGGGGGCAAGGGCTCCAATTCCTGTACTGGCTGCCTTTGCGGCTTCAGCATCCATGTTGGCCATCAATGTCTCCATCTGGT
>JBNJHQ010000241.1:0-3888 GCA_051748705.1 Bacteroidota bacterium
AAAGGAAAATATTGATAATGTTCCGCCCATGAAAAGTCACCAGGGCAAGCCGGGACATTTTATCAGCGGATCAACACATGGCAATGAATATACCGGCACTGAAGTATGCCTGTATATTATCGACAAACTGGTAAGCGGCTATGGCAATGATGATAATATTACCGGCCTTGTCGATTCCAAAGCATTCTATATCTGCCCCATGATCAATCCCGATGGGGTGTTTAACAGCGTTGAAAAAGGCATAGCCCAGCGTAATAATTCAATGAAAAGGGATGATGATGAAGACGGAAGGATAAATGAGGACGGTCCGGATGACATTGACGGTGATGGATATATCACTTCTTTCCGGTATAAAGATGATGATGGCAGATATATCATTGATGAAAAAGATCCAAGGCTTATGATAAGGATACGCCGGGATGAAGAAACAGATAAACAAAGATATTCAGTTGTAAGGGAAAACATTGATAATGATAATGACGGTAAAATGGGTGAAGATTCCGAATCGGGTATTGACCTTAACCGTAATTATCCTGAAGGCTGGTGGACGGATGACGGTTTTGCCGGCGGATCAGGCGATTACCCCCTGTCAGCACCCGAGACCCACGCCATAGCGGAATTCTTTACCAACTACAGGAATATTCTTATGGCCCAGTTTTACCACACAGCTGGAGGTTTTACTTACCGCCCCATGGGTACGGCACCACATTCAAGCCTCAATCCCAAAGATGTTGCTGTCTTTGACTTTATTATGGGCAAAAAATACCTTGAGATAACAGGTGAAGAAGTGCCGGAGGCATGGATGAACCCTGGCAATATTAATGAGTACAAAAAAGAGCTGGCCGGCACCGATGCAGACAGCTATTCAAAAGCAAGAGGCTATAAACTGCCCAGGGGCTGGAGGGTCAGTTATGATGAGAGTCGTGATAAGCGCTATGGCTACGGCATGGCCACCGACTGGCTATATGCCCAGTACGGTATATACTCAATAACAACGGAGCTGTGGAATCCTGAAGCTGATATACCCGGACTCCAGATACCTGATGAAGATAACAGGCGTGTTGCTATCGAGAGGGCATTGCTTAAATACCAGGATGAGAAATATGACGGCGAGCTGTTTGTCAGCTGGAAAAAATTTGACCACCCCCAGCTGGGAGAAGGCGAAACAGGTGGCTGGAAACCCCCTGTATCATTGAATAATGCATTCCCGGGAGAACCCCTGCTCAATGTATGCGACAAGCACTGGCAGTTTGAACTGTTCAGGGCCGGACTGATGCCTGAGCTGGCTATCGCTGATATTAAAACAAATATTATCCACACCGGCAATACCAGTGAGGGGAAAGTCACGCAGAAAGATGACGAATATATTATTCACAAAGGTAAAAGCAAGGGTAAATACCATATTGTTGAGATAAAAGCTGTAATAGAGAATACGGGAGCTCTGTCAACCAACCTGGCAGAAGGAGAGAGACTGCCGGGCAACAGGGAAGATGTGGCATGGCTCATTGCAGACCGCGACGATATTGAGTTCCTGGAAGGACAGGTCTTTACAGGTCTGGGCAGCCTGGGCGGAACCACAAAGATACCCGGCCTGCAAAACAGACCATCAAAAAAAGATGTCAGTTGGCTGGTGGCGGTAAAAGACAATACGGACCTTAAAGTAGTGGTATCATCTCTTAAAGGCGGTACGGTAGTAAAAGAAATTAGAATCAAATAAAAGGAGACAATCATGAAAACAAAATACAGATATACGGGAATATTGATCCTTTTCATCTTCTCCTTTCTGGCAGGACAGGCACTGACGGCACAGGACAGGCTGCAAAAAAGCGCAGGTGGCGAACATGGTGAAATGGATTTCAGCATTAACTGGAAGAAATATTATAGCTATGAGGAGTGGACAGGCATAATGAAGGAGATGCAGAAACAGTACCCCGCCCTCTGCGATATCGAATCAATAGGTAAAAGCAGGATGGGCCGCGACCAGTTCTTGCTTACGATAACAAACAAATCAACAGGCAGTGACACTGATAAACCGGCAATGTGGGTGGACGGAGCCATTCACGGCAACGAGGTAAACGGTATCACCTGCTCTCTTTACCTGGCCTGGTACCTGCTTACCAGGTATGAATATGATCCTTATGTGCATGAGCTTGTTAATGAGAACAGTTTTTATATACTGCCTGGACTCAACGTGGACGCCAATGATTCATATGTTAAATATCCCAATACCGCCCATAATCCGCGCGAGACTTACAGGCCGGAAGATAATGACGGCGACGGGCTGTATGATGAAGACCGTACGGAGGATGTTGACGGCGATGGTGAGCTGTCATATATGTACCGTGAGGACCCCGACGGCGACCTGAGACTGTCATCCGGCGGGAGAAGGTTCGTTGATGCTGAAGACGGTTTTGAGGGACTACGGTTCACCAGGATAGGCTCCGAAGGTTATGATAATGACGGCGACGGAAGGATCAATGAAGATGATATAGGCGGACCGGATCCTAACCGTAACTTCCCCTACGGGTGGAATCTGGATGCGGGTAATCCCTACCCCATGTCCGAACCCGAGACACGTAATGTCTTTGAGTTCCAGCTGGCACATCCCAATATCTTTGCCTCTTTTCATTATCATAATACCGGGAGACTGATAATGTTCCAGGCACCGCCGGCGGAAAGGCAATCGGCTGATCAGCAGGAAAGGCTGCAGCAACAGACAGAAAGACAGCTTGAAGAGATGAGGAAGACAAACAAATATGCACAGGCCTATGCCCGAAGAGTGAGCGATGATTACCAGCATGATATGGACGTGCAGACAGAGATAGTAAGCGAAGGATCATATATACTGAAAAATTACAGGCCTGTTATAGGGGGTTTATCCGGACAGGCACATGCCGCTACCTATTATATGCTGGGAGCATATTCCTACCTTATAGAATTATGGGGATCACCGGCCACCCTGGCCGATATAGACAATGACGGCCGGGTGTCAGATGAGGAATTTATGAAATGGATAGACCTTGACCTTACAGGTGAAGGATGGATAGATCCTCATAAGGTGGACCACCCTGACCTGGGTGAGGTATGGATTGGCGGTTCTGCAAAAAAGCATATGCAGCGGACACCCCCCTCAAGGTATATAGAGATGGAGGCGGAGAAGAATGCCAGGTTCGTAATGTACTGCGTAAGCCAGTTCCCCGAAGTGAAAATCAATGATGTAAAGGTTAAGGCCGTAACCGGCAATATCTACCAGGTGGATGTGACAGTGGAGAACGAGAGCGTATACCCCACATCTTCTGACAGGTCGGTGCAGCTGGAAAGGTCAACACCCGATGTATTAAAGTTTGAGGCATCGGATAATATAACTCTTGTTGAAACATCAGGCAAAGATCTGGATGACGGTCGTCGCAGGTACTACCGCAGGTCTGATCCCACACCGCAAACACAGCTGTCGGCAGGTGATAAAACAGAGTTCCGCCTTAAGGGTTCGGAAGAAAGGATAATAAGATATTTCATAGCCATGGATGGCAAAAAGGGAGAGGCTGAATTTTCACTGGACTCTAAAACAGGGGGCAGTGATCATAAAAGTATATCTATTAAAATAGATTGAAACCGGCAGAATACCGGTAGCTAATAAGCACCTGTTACAGAAAGGGACTGTGGAAAAACCACAGTCCCTTTTTATATTTGCTTTTCGCCGCGATCATTGGCGGCAAAAAAACAAGCCCTGAATCAGCTTACTTCTTAGTCACCTTCTTCATAACCTCTTCCTTGCTCAGCTTTTTAGTGCAGAAGAACCAGTCATGGCAGGTCACATCAGAATCGCCGGCAGTCATCCTTTCCTCAGCAACACCGCATGATCCGGGGGGAGGAACTATTACTTCGTCA
>JBNJHQ010000242.1:0-3810 GCA_051748705.1 Bacteroidota bacterium
CGTAACCCTGCCACCATTGCTGACAATGTAGGTGACAATGTGGGTGATGTTGCGGGCATGGGAGCTGACCTTTATGAGTCATACGCCGGCTCCATTCTTGCCACAGCTGCCCTGGGAGCTGCCCTGCCGTCACTGACGGGGGCTGACCAGGTCAAGGCAGTTATAGCACCCATGATAGTTGCGGCCCTGGGTATTATACTGTCTATTGCCGGTATATACATGGTACGGGCCAAGGAATCGGCCACGCAAAGGAACCTGCTGCATGCATTATTGTTTGGCACGGGAGGAAGTTCTGTCCTCATACTAGTTGTGCTGGCTGTGCTGGCTGCCACAGACTGGATTACATGGGGTGTTTTTGGTTCTGTAGTTGCCGGCTTGCTGGCTGGTGTTATTATAGGCCAGGGTACAGAATATTTTACTTCAGACGAATATAAACCAACCAGGGGCATAGCAAAACAAACCCAGCAGGGACCTGCAACAACAATCATTGAGGGTGTGGCCGTGGGAATGTACTCAACCTGGATACCGGTGGTGACTATTGTGCTTGGTATTCTGGGGGCTTTTGGTTTTGCCGGGGGCTTCACCAATTTTGCACAGGGTGTTTATGGTATCGGGTTTGCTGCTGTAGGGATGCTTTCAACCCTTGGCATCACGCTGGCCACAGACGCTTTCGGGCCGATAGCCGATAACGCCGGAGGCAATGCTGAAATGTCTGAATTGCCGCCTGAAGTGAGGGAACGTACAGATGCACTGGATATGCTGGGAAATACCACAGCTGCAACCGGGAAGGGTTTTGCCATAGGATCGGCTGCACTTACAGCCATGGCCCTTCTTGCAGCCTACCTCGAAGAGGTCAGGTTATGGCTCGGCAAACTGGCTGATAAAAGTATTGAAGGCTTCCAGCAGATTGGCAACGTGCTTTTTTATAGTGATTCAGTCCCGGTGCTGGATGAAGGGCAGAGGGCCGTACAGGTTGCATCAGCCCATATAGATGACTTTGTATCAGCCTATAACCTGTCTTTATTCAATCCAATGTTGCTCGGAGGTATCTTCCTGGGCGCAATGATGGCCTTCGTGTTCTGTGCGATGACAATGAAAGCCGTGGGGCGCGCTGCAGGTGTGATGGTAGATGAGGTCAGGAGGCAGTTCAGGGAGATTACCGGCATCATGGAAGGGAAGGCTAAACCGGAGTATGCCAAATGTGTTGCCATATCAACAAAAGAAGCACAGAGGGCGATGGTGGTGCCTTCGTTGCTGGCTATTATAGTTCCCATCGCTGTTGGTGTGATACTGGGCGTTGCAGGTGTTGTTGGTCTGCTCGTCGGGGGGCTGACAACCGGGTTCACTCTGGCAATAATGCTCAATAACTCAGGCGGTGCATGGGACAATGCAAAAAAATATATTGAGAAAGGAAATTACGGGGGCAAGGGAAGCGATTCACATCACGCCGCAGTTGTTGGTGATACGGTGGGCGATCCCTTTAAAGATACCTCAGGGCCCTCACTTAATATACTTATAAAACTTATGACCATGGTATCTGTTGTAATGGCAGGCCTGACCGTGGCATACAGTATTTTTTAATGAGCTATGAATGATCTGAAGATCCCCGGACTGTCTGATATTGAAGATGCCTATGGAAGAATCAAACAATATATCCATAAGACACCGGTCCTGGGTTCTTCATTGATTAACGAAATGTTCGGGGCCAGGATCTGGTTCAAATGTGAGAATTTCCAGAAGGTAGGGGCTTTCAAGTTCAGGGGTGCATCCAATGCAGTTATGTCGCTCGGAAAGGATGAGCTTGAGCGCGGACTGATAACACATTCATCCGGTAATCATGCAGCCGCAGTATCTCTCGCCGCAAAAATGAGAGGGACAAAGGCATATATAGTGATGCCATCAAATTCACCTGATGTAAAAAAAGAGGCTGTTGCCTCTTACGGGGCTGAAATCCATTTTTGTGAACCAAACCTTAAAGCAAGAGAGGAAACTGCAAACGAAATAATAAAAAGAACAGGTGCCACTTTTATCCATGCCTACGATAATTTTAATGTTATCAGCGGCCAGGGAACGGCAGGGCTTGAACTGGTGAAGGACTACCCCGGACTCGATATTGTTATGGGCCCTGTCGGTGGGGGCGGGCTGATGAGCGGGACATCCATTGCCGTTAAAGGCCTGGATCCACGCATTAAGGTCTACGGGGCGGAGCCCCTGGGGGCGGATGATGCTTACCGGTCGCTGAAATCAGGTAAATATATACCCGATCATAATCCCGATACAATAGCCGATGGATTGCTCACGACACTTAGTAGGAGAACATTTGAAATATTGAGCAGGAACCTTGATGATATCTTTACCGTAAGGGATGAAAGTATAATAAAATGCATGAAGATCATCTGGGAAAGAATGAAGATAGTTATTGAACCATCATCGGCCGTAAGCCTGGCTGTGATCGAAGAAAACAGGGAGATCTTCAGGGATAAGAAGGTTGGAATTATACTGTCGGGGGGAAATGTGGATCTGAGAAAATTACCTTTTTAATTACTCAGCGGAGAATGTGGATCAGGGGAAATTGCGCATCTAATTACTCAGCAGGAAGTAGCCAGTGATGGGATAATGATCGGAAAACTTTACCCTGTCCTTTACAAAACCGTTTGAAGTGAGCCTGTCGTCATACAGGATATAATCTATCCTGTTCGGTGGGTATTTGCCCTTGTAGGTGAATCCTGCCCCGCTGCCCGATTCAACGAATGCATCTTTTAAACCCTTCCTTATTTTCCTGTAACTGTAGGAAATGGGAGTGTCATTGAAATCGCCGCAAACAATCACAGGGTAAGGTGAAGAATTAATATGCTCCTTTACAATTTTAGCCTGCTCTGCCCTGCGGGCAAATCCCTGCTTGAGTGAAAAGGACAGGTCTCTCAGTTCTTTCATGGGAGCATCCTGGTCACTGGAATAGATTTCCTCAAGCAGTGAGCGTTCCATGCCCCTGAGCTTGAATGACTGGAGGTGGTTGTTGTAGATCCTGAAGGTATCGGCAGCTATTAGTACATCGGTATATATTGACAGGCTGGACGAATTGGGATGCAAAATATCCCCGCGCTTAATTATGGGATAAGATGTAAAGGTTGCTATACCGTAATGTCGGTTATCCTTAATATGCACAAATTTTGAATGCACACTGTAATTTTCATTTACGGGCCTGGCAAAACGCTTTGATATTCCCGAAACGGGACCGTTTAGATAAAATTCCTGCAGGCACAGTATGCCGGGCTTACTGCCTTCCAGGTATTCCAGGATCTGCTGTTCACTGTTCTGATCGCTGTCATAATGATTGAAAAGCCTGATGTTATAGCTCGTCACATTGAAGTCATAATTACCGGGTTCACTGTTTCTGAACCTTATAAAATTATTGAAATGATTAAAACCCAGGGCAATTGCTATTATGGAAATGAATACTTCCTTTTTAAGATTCAATGCCCAGAAAACGGCGAACAAAACATTGATAAGCAGAAGGTAGGGGTAGGCCAGGCCGAAGAATGCCGGCAGGGCAAACTTTGCCGGGTTTATTACCACTGATACATAAGCCAGCAGCAGGGCCAGGGCCGCGATGAGGTTAAGGATGAATAATATTTTTCTGAGTAATTTCTGCAATGTTTACATGTATTCAGGAAGGTAAAAGTAACTTATTTCTGGCCTTCCCTGAAAAGAATTTCTTTTTCTTCTTTTGTAAGGCTGTCATAACCACCCTTTGAGATTTTTTCCAGTATCCTGTCAATCTTTTCCTGGTGGTCAGCTTTCATTTCATTG
>JBNJHQ010000243.1:0-3803 GCA_051748705.1 Bacteroidota bacterium
TACGTCCTTACCCCTGTAGAAAAAACCATCGCATGTGGCGCAGGCCGACACCCCCATGCCCGCATATTTCTTCTCAGCCTCCAGGCCCAGGTACTTGGCCGTTGCTCCTGTAGCAAGTATGACTATATCAGCTTCAATGGTCTTTTTATCATCAATGATTACCTTGTGCGGATGCCCGGAGAAATCGACCTTCGTGGCAATGCCGAAACGCACATCAGTGCCAAAACGTTCAGCCTGTTTCTTGAAATCCTCCATCATCTGCGGACCGGTAACACCATCCGGGTATCCCGGGTAATTCTCTACCTCTGTGGTGGTCGTTAGCTGACCCCCCAGCTCCATACCTGTGTACATTACCGGCTTCAGGTTAGCCCTTGCAGTATAGATAGCGGCCGTGTACCCTGCCGGCCCCGACCCTATAATCAGACATTTGACTTTTTCGCTTTCCTGTGAGCCCCCTTCTGAAGAGCCTCCTTCGTTGATATTCATTGTTTTTATCGGTTCCATGTTTCAAAAATTTGACTGCAAAATTACTAAATTTTGCCTGAATGACATATAATAATAAAATCGATATGATCAGCTTCCTTCACGTGTTATTATCACCATCCCCTTGCTTACACGCAGGCTTGTATTCTGATCAACAGTAATCTTTTCATCAGGGACCGGGGATGACATTATTCCATGCTTCCCGAAGAACTTATCCCGTGAAGGGCTATCACTGAACTTAAGGATAAGCACTGAGCTGTCAGCGGTTTCGAGCACCAGGCCGGTGTAATTTTCAACATCATCCAGTATACTGTTCCAGTCGAAGGCCCCGTTAAAAAGGCCCAGCTCACCTTTTACCAGGATCATTCTTAAAATATCCCCGTCAGGGCCTGTATCAGAAATAAAATCACCTGGCTCAAATGAATTACCCGGTAGCAGGGGCAACAATATGTTTGCCAGCCGGATACTCTCCTCTGTCGCTTTTCTTGCACCCGAGTTATTTATTATGCTTATGTAATATTCACCCTTGCATAGCTGTAGCTGGTACTGAGTCTGGCAGGCACAGGCATCCAGGTGACCCGAGGTATCGCAACGGAAAACAGATACCGAATAAATACCATAGGCAGCCTCCGGATCATCCATTTTATATACTTCAAGCTTGTATTCCGTGCCGTCTATATCAATCTCGGAAACCACCAGCCTGTCGAAACCATATTCCAGGTACAGCTCGGCACCACCGTTCATATAACCGAAAAGGGATTCTTTAGTGTATGTCCTCTCGGATTTAATCTTTCCGGCCTCAAGCTTATCAATATTGATATGAGGAAAGCCTTCCGGCACCTGGGATAAGGCCGTATAAGTAATAAATAAGGCCACTATAATAAGCTGAATTCTCATTTCCTAAACCCCGTCAACTTTATAAAATTTAAACTTTATCAACCATATTAACTTTATATACCTTAAACTTGATCAACTTTTTAACCCTGCAAAAGCCAGTGAACTTTATCAACCCAGGTTGATCTCATTAACTTCGATCATCTCCCTCCTGCTGACACCCAGTTCTAGCTTTTCGGCTATATTGAGGAAGGCTGCAGCACGGGGGTTATCTGCTTTTTGTATCCCTTCTTCAATCCTCTTTGCCACAACTATTTCATGTGCAATCCTGTCGACAGCTACAGGGTCGCTGCCAACAAGCATTGTATTATAGTTGCAGAAAAACTGCGGGTTGGCACCCGGGCCTCCGTTAAAACAACCTTTCAGGCCATCCACAATATTCAGCACAACCTTATCCCTTACGGGAGCAAAGGCACATACATGGGCACATGTCTCATGCCAGAGTTGGGCATGCAATCTTCCCGTATTACTCACCGAACCGAAGGCCAGGTTTTTCATGGCGTTTGTTACCGTTGCACCTGCATTCTTCAATATTGGCACATTAATGATCTTGTCAAGCTCCCGGGTCACTATACGCGAAAAATATGAATATTTACCCCCGTTAACCATAAAGGGGATGGTATATTCATCATATTCCCCTTCCACATCAGCCAGGTAATACCAGTCTTTATCTATCATTTTCTCGCCATAGAGCTTTCCATCGGAGTCATAGTAGGATCCTTTATCATCCTGCTGTTCGGTACCCATTACCTTTATGCCGGGATAATTTTCTTCAGTATAGCCTGTCTCGTGCAGCTGCATCAGCCTGCGATCCCAGATGATAATGTCATCCCGGTCAATACCGCTTTCCTCAAGCTGCTTAATTATTGACCTGGTAACGGCATGGCTTGTCGTGAGCGTTTTCCCTGCAACGGGATTAACCTTCAAACCAATTTTTTCACCTGGGGATACAAACTGCCGCCAGGCTTTTTTAATCTTCTTTTCTCCTGTAAGGTCAAGCATTGCCTTTTCAAGCATCAGGTAAGCCTGATCTTCCAGTATCTCGTTATCTACAATGGCTGCAGGGTGGTTTACCCTGCTCACTTTACCCGGGTATTTTCCCGGCAGTGAACTGGCATTGCGGGGTACCTTTGCTGCATCAGCAATGTTTGTTTCCGGTTTTTCCTGCTGTTGACTGAATATACCGGCCGGTGAAGCGGCTACCGGGGCCCCGGCGACAACCAGGCTGCCTGTTCCCAGTACCTTGAAGAATTTGCGGCGTGAAAAGGGGATTTTTGACATGCTGAAAATTTTAATTGTTTAAATTTAACCTGTCTAAAATAGGAAAATATTTTAAATTTATTGTTGATAATAAGAAATCGGCCATGGCCAGTAGTTACACAGTTTGGGAGGACAATCTCTCCTGGCTCAGCGCCCATTTAAACCATTGATCATGCATCAATTCCGGCCGGAAGGGGTCTTTACAGTTAGAGTTCCCAAAAACACAATTAATAAGCAGTAAAAATGAAATATTTATTAGCAATTATCTTTTTAACGATCTCATTAACAGGCTGCAGGCAGGAAGAGACGAAAGGCTATTCAAATTACAGGGTAAAACTGTCAATTGAGCCGGAAGAGCAGTATCTCGAGGTGGATTGCTACCTGGATATCGTACCTGGTAAAAATAACGGGTCAATATATTTCTACCTGCACAATCAGCTGGAGATTGAAGATTTAAGTGTAAACAATAATACAGCCTTTATCCTCAGCCGGGATAGCAGTGATATACGTTACATGCCGGATGCAACAAAGTATGTCCTGGACATTAAGGGACTGAATCTAAATAATGGAACGACAACTCTTCATCTTAAATATTCAGGCCGCATCACTGAATGGAATGAATGGAGCGCAAGTGTTATTGGTGAAGAATGGACAGAGATGGGCCTGTATTTCCCATGGTATCCATATAATCCCGCTTACACTCCCTTCACCTATGAAGTTGAGGTAGTGCATAACGGGGAATACCGTACCTTCATGATGGGCAATGAAACAAAGGATGACTACTACGCAATTTACAGGACAGCCAATCCCACCAATGATATGGTGCTGTGTATGTCCAAAAACCTTAAAATTAAAACAAGGGAAATGCACCGTAACAGCTTCAAACTGGCATACACAAGCTTAACCGAGGAATTGACAGACACGCTGATCTCCGACATAGAAACAATACTCGGACTGTTCAACAGGTGGTTCCCACCCGGGAACAACCAGGTATGTATTGCAGAATCGATGAGGGAGACAGGTGGTGGATATGCACGTATAGGAGGCATCTACCTTCCCGGTTTCACAGAATCGGATTATTATGAATCACGTAAGGCCTATTCCAGGTATCTTGCCCACGAGGTCTCCCATCTATGGTGGTACAGGGCCAATACAAACACCTGGGA
>JBNJHQ010000244.1:0-3775 GCA_051748705.1 Bacteroidota bacterium
TAATGAGTACCTGGTAAAGGAAGAAATCTAATTTTCGTTATCTTTGCCGCTTATGGCGGCACAATATATTCGTTTGTACGAGGAGAATCCCAACCCGGGGCATATACGGCAGGTTGTTGAGGTGCTGGAGCAGGGGGGTATAGTAATCTATCCTACCGACTCGGTATATGCTATCGGCTGCAGCGTGGAATCGAAGAAGGCAATGGAGAAGATAGCAGACCATAAAGGCTTTGATCCAAAGCGCCCCGATATGTCACTTATCTTCCATGACCTGAGCCAGCTGGCCGAGTATACCATAGTGAGGGACAATAACATCTTCAAGCTGATAAAGAGGAATACCCCCGGTCCTTTTACATTTATACTGCAGGCCAACAACCAGATACCAAAACTGTTCAAGAACAGGAAAAGGACAGTTGGTATACGTATACCATCCAATAATATAGTGCTCGAGCTGGTAAGGGAGCTGGGCCTGCCTCTTATCACCACTTCGGTTCATGATGCTGACGAGATAATTGAATATACCACTGATCCCGAGCTTATCTATGAGAAATACAGGGACTTTGCCGATATGGTTATCGATGGAGGCTACGGCAATAATGAAGCTACCACCATCATTGATTGCACGGGAGATGAACCGGTCATTATAAGGGAAGGTATAGGCGTTCCTGAATGATCAGTTCTTGTAGAACCACTTTGTAAAGAGTACCAGCACTGTAAATAATTCCAGGCGACCGAGCAGCATCAGAAATGACAGGAACCATTTCCCGAATACCGGGAAGTGTGCATAGTTCATCGTAGGGCCTACCCTGCCCAGTCCGGGACCAATATTGCCAAGGCTGGCGGCCACGGCACTGAATGATGAGGAAAGGTCATAGCCCATGGCGGAGATTATTATTGAGCTTATACCCGTAATGAAGAAGTAGAAAACTATGAAAGCCAGTACATTATACATAGTGTTCTGGCTAACGGCCTTATGGTTGAGCCTTACGGGAATCACGGCGTTGGGATGGATAAGCCTCCGGAGCTCCTGCCTGCTGTTTTTTGCAAGCAGAAGGAGCCTGACCATCTTAATACCACCACCTGTTGATCCGGCTGAACCACCTGTAAACATAAGTATGAAGATCACCAGTACAAGGAAGGGTCCCCAGGCGGAAAAATCAGCCGTAGCATAACCAGTGGTTGTTACGATGGAGACAACCTGGAAAGCTGCCAGCCTGATTGATTCTTTTGTCTCATGGCCGGCGGTGAAGTGTAGCACGGCGGTAACCAATGCTATGAAAACCAGCAGGAAAGAGATATAGAAAAGAAATTCATCATTGGTGAATATTTTCCTGAAGCGTCCGTGCAATCCGAAATAAGCCAGTGAGAAATTTGTACCTGCAATAACCATGAAGATGGTTATGACATAGTCTATATAGGCAGAATCAAAAGCTGCTATGCTGGCATTTTTTGTAGAATAACCACCTGTTGCCATTGTTGTAAATGAGTGGTTTATGGCGTCAAAGAAGCTCATGCCACCCAGTTTGAGAAGTAAGGTTTCCGTGAGTGTAAAAACAAGGTAAATAGCCCAGAGACGTTTTGCCGTTTCCCTTATTTTGGGATGCAGCTTATCGGTTTTTAACCCTGGCACTTCAGCGGAGAAGAGCTGCATGCTGCCGATCCTGAGCACGGGCAATATGGCAAGCGATAATACTATTATCCCCATACCCCCCAGCCACTGGGTCATGCTCCGCCAATAGAGCAGTCCGTGCGGAAGGGATTCGATATCCGTTAGTATTGAAGCCCCGGTGGTGGTGAAGCCGGAGATGGTTTCAAAGAAGGCATCGGTATAGGAGGGGATAGCACCTCCTAATATAAAAGGCAGGCTTCCGAAGAGTGAAAAGACCAGCCATGACCCGGTAACGATAAGGTATCCTTCCCTTTTTCCCAGGGTGCTGTTCTTACTTTTGAAGAGTTGTGCCAGCAGGAGCCCGGCTGCCAGTGTAATGGCAGTTGAAATAATCACAGGGACCAGGTGGCCGTCGGCATAGTATAAGGATACCGGTATAACGGTAAGCATACAGATGCCTTCCATTATTAAAAGTATACCAAGAGACCTTCCTATGATTTTACCGTTCAGCATAGATAATTACTAAAGGAAAAATTTCGACATCTTCTCAAGGGCATGGGGTAAGGTGAAAACCACAACTTTATCATTGGGCTGTATATGTGTATCGCCGGTGGCAATAAAAGGCTTACCATCTCTTGTTCCACCGCCTATGATTGATCCCTTAGGAAAATGAATGTCACGTAATTTTCCCCTGATAACTTTAGCTCCTTCAGGCACCTTGTATTCCAGCACCTCAGCGTCGGTACCGGTCATGCATTTAACCTGGGTGACATTTGGATTGGTAGTATGCCTGAAGATGCGGCTTGCTGCCGATATCTTCTTATTTATTATTGTATCTATACCACTGTTCTCAGCCAGGCTGATATATTCAACATTCTCAACCTCGGCAATGGTTTTTTTGACACCCAGCCTGGTTGCCAGCAGGCATGCCAGTATGTTTGTCTCGGAATTACCTGTAAGTGCGACGAAGACATCCTTCTGGGCTATTCCCTCCTGCATCAGCAGGTTAGCATCCCTGCCATCGCCATTGATAACAAGTGTATTCTCCAGTTCATCAGCCAGGGCTTCACATTTGGCAGGATCAATATCTATCAGTTTGATAAAACTTTCTTTCTGCAGTGTCTGTGCAACCCTTCTCCCAATCCTGCTTCCTCCCAGTATCATTATCCTCTTTGCAAGGAAGTTTTCCTTGCCTGAAAATTTCATCATCTCCTTTATGCCCTCACGGGTCGACACAACAAAAACAAGGTCGCCGGCCCTGAATGTTTCATCGCCACGGGGTATAATGGTTTCTTCATCCCTTTTGATTGCCACGGCCCTGTATTTTTCGCTGCTTTTGAGATCAAGTGTGACATCACGCAGTTTTTTGTCTACCACAGGTGCATTTTTTTCCAGCTTCTGTACGTAAAGTGCAAGCCTTCCACCCGAGAACTCCATAAACTCGGTGGTCCCTGTTTCATGGAGGAGGCCAAGCACTTCCTTGGCGGCAATAAGTTCAGGATAGACGATTGAGTCGATGCCAAGGGATCTGAAAAACTCTTTGGTGGTGGGTTCAAGGTACTCGCGGTTATCTACACGCGCAATTGTCTTCACTGCACCGAGGCGCTTGGCAAGGATGGAGGAGGTGATATTGGTATCTTCAAGGTGTGCAACGGCAATAAAAAGATCAGTTTTTTTACCCAGTGTTTCCTTCAGCAGGTCAACGGAAGTAGCGGAGCCCTGGACAGTCATCACATCAAGTGAAGCATCTATGGGCTTGAGCCTGGCCTCATCCGGGTCAATGATCAGAATATCATGCTGCTCATTGCTTAACATCTTGGCCAGATGTGTCCCTACTTCTCCTGCACCGGCTATTACAATCCTCATCACTGTTATTTTTTAAACAAAAAACATGGCAAATTTATAAAATAGCCACATATAAATACCAGATTTATACAAATCTTTACATTAAGTATATCATTTTCAAGGGATAAGAAAATATAAGATCATGATAGTCAGAGGCATATGAGGGTTGCCCCTTTCCCTCTCAAGCAGGTAGCAGGTTGATACCGCCAGGAGAAGGAAGAGGATGACTGCTCTGGCAGGCGATAGTGCACCTGTACCTGCCACAGCTATATCAAGCGAGGCCACAGCTGCTGCAGCATCTGATAGGGTGTTGACAGAATA
>JBNJHQ010000245.1:0-3770 GCA_051748705.1 Bacteroidota bacterium
GTCCTTGGTGATCAGTATAACACTTTCAGTCTTGTGCCTGTTGCATACGTAATCGGCAATTGCCAGTATCCTGTGATCACTTGTCTTTTCAGGGAACGAGACCGACACCCTTTCAGAAAACTCCCTGCCTGTTTCTATATACAGTTTACCCAGCTTGTCGCCCAGTGCAATACCATTGTCAAGAAGGCTGTCACCCGATAACCTGTCAAGCTCCCTTGTAAATTCGCGTGCATGAAAATTAATGAGATCATTGCCTTTCTTAAACCTGTCGAGCTCCTCGAGCACCACAATGGGTATTATAATATCATTCTCCTCAAACTTATATATTGAACTGTAATCATGTAACAATACATTGGTGTCAATAATAAAGATCTTCTTCTTTTTCATCGGTATTTTTTATCGGTAGATAAATACATTTTGCAAAACCGGGGCCTGTAGACTTACATAGATTACCCATTCTGCAAAATTAAGGCCTGGATAACTCATATGGAATAGTAATTTCTTTAATTTTGCACAATTAACTAACAATTTGATGAATTACAGCGATACCCTTGACTTCCTTTATTCATCCCTTCCAATGTACCAGCGTATTGGTAAGGCCGCATATAAAGCCAGCCTGGATACAACGCTGAGCCTTGACAACCACCTGGGTAAACCGCACAGGTCATTTAAAAGCATTCATATAGCCGGCACAAACGGGAAAGGCTCGGTATCGCATATGCTGGCGGCAGTGCTGCAGGATGCCGGTTATAAAACAGGCCTTTATACCTCTCCGCATTATATTGACTTCAGGGAGAGGATCAGGGTGGATGGTAAAATGGTGGATAAGCAGTATGTTATTGATTTTGTCCGGGAGAACAGGGATATCATCACGGAGCTGGAAGCTTCATTCTTTGAAATGACCGTAGCCATGGCTTTCAGCTATTTCGAGAAGGAGAAAGTGGAGCTTGCTATTGTTGAAACCGGCATGGGTGGCAGGCTCGATTCAACAAATATTATTACTCCCATGGTATCGGTGATCACCGGAATAGGCTTTGACCATACACAATACCTGGGAGATACGCTTGATAAGATTGCCATGGAAAAGGCAGGTATCATAAAGAAGGAGGTACCGGTGGTAATAGGGCAGGCCGGTGCCGGCCTGCGTAAACTCTTCGAAGACAGGGCTCTTCAGATGCATGCTCCCATTTACTTTGCGGAAGACAGGTATACGCTACAAAATAAGGGATGTGCCTCAGGTGAAGGGCTGCAGGGATTTGATGTTTGCAGGGATGGGATGCTTTTCCTGGAAGAACTATGTACAGACCTTATGGGCGATTTCCAGGCACTCAACATTACAACCGTTCTGCAGGTACTGGAGCTGCTGGAAGGAGAAATAGCTGGTATAGCGGGCTCGGTACGGAAAGGATTGATGAAGGTGAAGAAGCTTACAGGTTTTATGGGAAGATGGCAGGTGATAAGGCAGTCACCCATGGTAATTTGCGATTCGGGGCATAATGTTGACGGCCTTGGGAACAATGTGAAGCAGCTTTTGAATATGAAGCATGACAGGCTGCATATGGTAATCGGGATGGTTAATGACAAGGATATCGGTGGCATACTTGGCCTTATGCCTGCTGATGCTGAATATTATTTCACGAGGGCCGGCATACCCAGGGCATTGGACCAGGATATCCTCAGTTCTGAGGCAGCAAAATATTCTTTGAAGGGCTCTTCCTATCCCTCGGTTATTGAAGCTTATCGGTCAGCGCTGGATAATGCTGATAAAAAAGATATTATATTTGTGGGAGGGAGCAGCTTTGTTGTAGCTGATTTTTTAAGAGACTATGAAAGTTCATAAACTAACTTCCTTCGCAAGCTGGCATAGCGGGCTCCATCTTAGCGGTTAAGAAATTATAAAACAGTTATAAATGAAAGCAAAATACATGTGTTTGCCTGTTGCATTGATGCTTCTGTTTCTCTCAGTGAGCACCAGCCTCTTCTCACAGGAGAGTCATAAGCTGCTTATACTGCATACCAACGACCTCCACTCCAGGCTTGAAGGCTACGCCCCTTCATCCGCATATACACCCCTGAGCACCGGTGATGATCAAACCACCGGGGGATTCAGCCGCCTGGCTGCACTGATCGACAGGGAGAGATCGGAATATGAAGGGAACATGCTCCTGCTTGACGCCGGTGATTTTCTTATGGGAACCATATACCACTATATGGAGGAATATAATCCCTTTCAGATGCTGCTGATGAAAGAGATGGGATATGATGCCCTTGCGCTGGGTAACCATGAATTTGATTTTGGTCCTGACGGACTGGCAGAAATAATAAACAAATCACTTGATGCCGGCGACATACCGCCGCTCTTGCTGGGTAATGCAGTAAGTGATAAAAAAGACGATGCTGATGACAGCCTGGAGGACCTGTATGACCGGGGCGTGATCAGCAGATCACTGGTCATTGAAAAGAGCGGGCTTAGGATCGGTATTTTTTCACTCCTGGGTGAAGATGCCGATGAATCTGCGCCCTATGCGGTGCCCGTGACCTTTGATAAAATTACCAGGGCTGCAAAAAAGCTGGCCGGTGAACTGAAGGAAGAGGGATGTGATCTTGTTATCTGCCTGTCCCACAGTGGTATTGAGAAAGATGAGAAAGGGGAGTGGACAGGTGAGGATGTTGAGCTGGCAGAAAAGGTTGATGATATAGATATCATTATCAGCGGGCACACTCATTCAGTGCTTGACCGGCCATTAATGATCAATAATACACCTCTTGTGCAGACGGGAAGCTATGGTAAGGCCCTTGGCCGCCTGGAGATTGCTCTTGAGAGAGGTGAGCTTAAGCTCCTTGATTATCGACTGATACCGCTTGATGACAGTATTGAGGGTGA
The DNA here is from genome assembly GCA_051748705.1 of Bacteroidota bacterium. Taxonomy (GTDB): domain Bacteria; phylum Bacteroidota; class Bacteroidia; order Bacteroidales; family VadinHA17; genus UBA9300. The sequence goes on from JBNJHQ010000245.1 coordinate 2,885, forward strand.
CAGTGCTGTTCATGAGAAGATCCTGGCCCAGAAAGAACTCATATCACAAAAACTTTACCGGGAGACGGGTATAAGGGTGGACAGCGTGGTGGTATCAACAGACTTTGTCCTCGAATGCAATGAATCGGGCGGACTGGAAGAGAGCAACCTGGGACCGCTGGTGGCAGACGCAATACATGACTATGTGAATTCGGAGAGTGTCGCTGGGACAGACATAAGCATGGTGGCTGCTGGTGTTATAAGAGACAGGATGGAACCGGGAGTGCAGACAACACAGGATGTATTCAGGATAATGTCCCTGGGTAAAGGTGATGACGAGGTTCCGGGATACCCGCTTGCAAGGGTATTTGTAAATGCAAAGGAACTGAAAAGGATACTTGAGATACTGCTTGTTGCCTATAAGTCGACACCATCCAATTACTGCTATTACTCTGGGCTGGAGGTAAAATATGACCCTGACAGGGGACTGTTAAGAAAGATAAATTCTATAAGCCTGGTAAATGAGGAGGGTGAGCTTGTCCCGGTGGATCTGTCCCGAAAAAATGAAGAATTGTATTCCATTACCGCCAATGCCTACATGCTTGAGTTCATAGGTATAATTCAGAAAATGACCTTTGGCCTTATTAAGGTCCAGCCGAAAGATGCTGCCGGCAATAAGCTCGCTGATATGAAAGGATCAATTATCGATTTTGATGAGAACGCTCCCGGTATCCAGGAAGGGAAGGAGTGGATAGCCCTTGTTCGCTACCTTTCAAATATGGATGATGTTGATGGTGACGGCATACCCGATATGCCATTGCATTACATGAACCCGGGCTTATGCCTTATACCTGAAAATTAGACCCGGATAATCATTATCAGCTGTCAATGTAATCCCTCACCTGTC
>JBNJHQ010000246.1:0-3710 GCA_051748705.1 Bacteroidota bacterium
TCCATTGCCTCCATGCCCCTTTCCTTAAGCCAGTCGCGTGCAGTATCAAACAGCAGGTGTGCGCCTTTTGCATCATTTATGCATTCGAAAAAACCCATTCCCCCTGTTGGCCGGTCCTGCTGGCCTGCAGTATTTTCATCTATAAAAGCAGCCACCCGTCCGGCCGCATTACCTGCGCTGTCATACAGTATCCACCTTGTTGCATCACCATGTTTGAAGAATACATTGCGGGAAGGATCAAAAATAGATTCAAGCTCTGCATCCAGGGGGCAAACCCAGGTATCGTCATCCCGGTAAATGATCCTTGCCACATCAAGAAACAATTTTGCCTGTTTTTTATTTTTAACCTCAACTATTTCCATTTCTGCAAGGATGCTTATGCGTGTATTTTCCTGTAGATATTATCTATTATCGTGCTGTATTTGGATTCAATCACCTGTCTTTTAAGTTTCAGGCTTGCAGACAGTTCCCCGCTGAGTGGAGTCCATTCATCGGCAACCAGCCTGAAGCGTAATATTTTTTCACTCTCTGACAGCTTCTTATTTAGCGTTTTTATCTCACGTGAATAGAGGTCGTGAATATGGGGCAGGCTGATCAGCTCTTTGATTTCCTCATTATTATACAGGCCGTTTGCTATGCACCAGTTCTTCAAATAGTTAAAGTCGGGCACCAGCAGGGCGCTGGCAAATTTCTGATGTTCGCCGGTAACCATCACCTGGTCGATAAAGGGTGATTCCTTCAGTTTATTCTCTATAATCTGGGGTGCTATGAATTTGCCGTTTGAGAGCTTGAATATATCCTTTTTACGATCGGTGATCATCAGGAATTTGCCGTCTTCAATATGTCCCACATCCCCTGTATGGAACCATCCTTCCTCATCGATCACCTGTGATGTGAGTTCCGGGTCTTTGTAATAACCAAGCATGACATTATGGCCCCTGCAGAGTATTTCACCATCGTCGCCTGTTTTCATTTCCACCCCATCGATCAGGGCCCCCACTGAGCCCAGCCGGCACAGTGGCGCTTCCTGCCTGTTTATCGTAATTATGGGAGAAGTCTCGGTAAGGCCGTACATATTAAGTATTTTTAGTCCGGCAGCCCAGAATATGCACTCATGCCTGGCCTGCAGGCTGGCTCCGCCGCAACCCACAAGCCTTGCTTTACCTCCAAGGGCCTCCCTCCATTTGGAGAAAATTAATTTATCAGCTACCTGCAGTTTCCGGTAATAGAACCACGAATTCTGGCCGAAAGGTTTATAGCGGAGTCCCAGCTCAACGGCCCAGAAGAATATTTTCTTCTTCATGCCTTTCAGGGCTTTGCCTTTGGCTATCACATTATCATATACTTTCTCAAGGATGCGGGGCACGGCGTCAAAGCCGGATGCCTGTATCTCCCTCAGGTTAGCAGCAATGGTGCCCATACTTTCAGCATAGTAGATGGATGTGCCGGAGTACTGGGTCTGGTAGTTGCCCATGCGTCCGCCAACATGACACAGGGGCAGTATGCTCAGGTATCTGTCGCCGGGCTCCAGCCTGAACACTTCCGCTGCAGCAAGGAAATTACGGACCAGGTTAGTATGGGAAAGCAGCACGCCTTTTGCCCTTCCCGTTGTGCCTGAAGTATAGATCAGTGATGCAGGGTCGCCGGGCATGACCTCCGTTTTCAGCTTTTCTGCCTTCTGTATGATGGAAGGATCACAGTTTTTACCCCTTTCAGTTATTTCTGACCAGTGTGGAAGGCCGTCAATTTCATCAAAGGTAAATACATGCCTGACATTTGGCACATCATCGCTTACTGCCTTGATGGTTTGATAAAGCTTTTTGTCGGCGACAAGCACCATCGCTGCTTCTGAATGCTCAAACACATATCGGTATTCGTCGACTGTCATCGTGGTAAAAACGGGAACATGAACAACACCGATCATTGCCATACCCATATCGGCAATATTCCATGCAGGCCGGTTATTTGTAATGGTAATTATCTTATCCCCCTTTTCAAATCCCAGTTCAAGCAGGCCATAGGCAAAGTGGTGTGAAAGCTTATTATACTGCCTTGCACTGTAGTATTTCCATTTTCCTTCTTTTTTCTCTGCCAGTGCATCTTCCTTATCGGGGAACTTAAGCATATAGCGGTCGAGCAGGTCGAATGTACGGGTTGGTTCCATGGTTTGTGATTTTGATCAGATGCAAGATATAAAAAGTTTGCTTTTCACCCTAAGCCTTGCTCGCCGGGAAGTTAAAAAAAGCCTATCTTTAGAAGCATCCACTAACAAATGTACTATGAAAGTATTCAGGCCATGGGTATTCCAGGGATCAAAAAATATGAAAAACTATTTTGAAGGATGGTATTTCAAACATGTCTCGGCTGACAGGCAGCATGTATATGCCATTATCCCGGGACTGTCACTGTCAGATAATGACAGTCATTCCTTTGTCCAGCTTATTGATGGCTTAAGCGGTGAAACATTCTATTACAGGTATCCGCTCGACAGCTTCAGGGCCTCCGGCAGGGTGCTCTCGGTGGAGCTGGATAAGTCACATTTTTCGGACCGGGGAATAAGCCTTTACCTGGATGACGGGCAGGGCCTGATCCGGGGTGAGCTGGAATACGGTCCCTTTGGCAAATATCCCGGAAAACTTAGCAGCCCCGGCATAATGGGATGGTATTCCTATGTACCCTTCATGGAATGTAAGCACGGGATTGTATCAACCGGTCATGATATTAAGGGTGAGATCGAGGTAAGGGGGAAGACCATCGATTTCAGCAAGGGCAGGGGGTATATAGAAAAGGACTGGGGAAAATCTTTCCCGGAATCATGGATATGGCTTCATTGCAATACCTTTAAAAAAACAGGTGCCTCCTTCACTTTTTCTGTGGCCAAAATACCCTGGATAGGCAGTTTCTTTATAGGATTCATTTCTTACCTGAGTTACGGAGACCGCTTTTATAACTTCTCCACCTGGTCGAAAGCCGGCATTGAAAAACTGGAGTACAGGGATAACATTCTGAATCTCGTCCTGGCAAATACAAAATACAAACTGAATGTGAGGGCGCTTAATAACAGGCCGGGCGATCTGAAGGCGCCGGTGATGGGTTCAATGACACGCATAATCAAGGAGACCGTGGATGCTGATGTGAAACTGAGCCTGAGCGACAGGGACGGCAATATTCTTTTTGAGGATGAGGGAGAAAGAGGTGGTATGGAGCTTATTGAAAAGATTCTTGATTATTTCACCTGAGCTGTAGAACTGTTTAGCCTTTTCAGGACCGGCAAGGGTTTTTTGCTACGGGGAGGCTGTTAACATTATTAACTTTCCTGCACCGGCATTCGTTTTAAGCTCCGGCGGGTCTGTTGCAGGCAGTTAAAAATGCTTACTTTTGCATGTCATTAATATTTTAAAAACATAAAAGGGATGAAAAGGATAATAAGGTTTTCGGCATACCTGTTAACGGCAGCTGTATTATTGAGCATGAGCAGTTGTGAGAAAGACAGGGTCAGCATACTGACTGACGGCGTGTGGCAATTTGAGAATATTACAACCAGCAGCGACGACGATAATATAAAGGCCATCGTTGCCGGTATTAAAGCTGTCTTCACTGACGGCACTCTCCAGTTTTTCAGTGACGGGACCTACCTGATGGAGTTTCCACTGATCGACGATGAAACGGGAAGCTGGGAGCTGGTGGGTCAGTCACAGCTGGTATTCAAT
>JBNJHQ010000247.1:0-3707 GCA_051748705.1 Bacteroidota bacterium
TTCTGCATGTTCGATACACGTGAAACGGATTACAGGATCACCTCCGGAAAAACACCCTTTCATGTCAACCCGAAAGCTGACGTGACGAAGGAAATATTCAATGCCTTCAGGGCTGAAGGCTTATGGACAGGTGCCTATTTCTCCAAGCCCGACTGGCACAGTGAATATTACTGGTGGCCTAATTTTGCCACCCCCGACCGCAATGTGAACTACAGTGTTAACAATTACCCCGAAAGATGGGAGAATTTCGTGCAGTTTACCCACAATCAGATAATGGAGCTTATGACCGGCTACGGCAGTGTGGATATCCTCTGGCTTGACGGGGGATGGGTCAAAAAGAGAAGCCCTGAAGAGGTGAGGAAGGCCTACGAGACAATGAATATCGAAAAACCCACAAGGGTACAGAACCAGGACATCAGGATGGATGAACTGGTAGAAAAGGCAAGGAAAGAACAACCCGGCCTGATCGTGGTCGACAGGGCTGTATATGGAAAGAACCAGAACTACCTGACACCCGAGAATACAGTGCCTGAGAAAGCGCTGCCCTACCCATGGGAATCATGCATCATATCCGGCGGGGGCTGGTCGTGGACACCAGGCGCCAAATATATGAGCGGAAGAAAGGCCGTGCACATGCTCACCAGGATAGTGGCCAGGGGAGGTAACCTGCTGCTTAACGTGGCACCCGGTCCGGATGGACAATGGGATGAAGGGGCCTATAAGTTGCTGGCAGAGATAGGGGCATGGATGGATATCAACAGCGAAGCAATATATGGAACACGGGCTGTTGAACCTTATGAAGAGGGGCAGGTATGCTATACCTCGAAGGGAGAAGATACGATATATGCCATCTGCCTGCCGGAGGAGGGTGAGAAAATGCCCGGAGAAATAAGCATAAGCGGCATAGAGGTGCCTGATGGGTCTGTTATTGAGATGCTGGGAGCCAGAGGTAAAATGAAATGGCGTAAAAAAGGGGATGAGTGCCTGATAAGCATCCCTGCAGAAAAAATACCCTCTGACCTGGCTTTCGCGCTGAAAATCACCCGGCCGGGGGGGGTGAAATAAGATTTCCCTGCCGCAGGCTAAGCCCCCTTTACACTGCTTCCCCTTATCACCAGGTCGGTTTTAATAACCCTGGTCTGGTAAGGCCGGCTCCTGTCCTTTATCCTTTCCAGCATAAGGCGGGCAGCCTCCCTGCCCATCTCGTAACCGTGCTGGTCAACAGTGGTGAGCCCCGGATCGGTAAGCCCGGCCAGCTGGCCGTTGGTGAAGCCCGTGATGGCTATATCATCAGGAACCTTATAGCCCAGCTTTTTCACAATGTTAAGTGTCTGCGCGGCAGTAAAGTCATTAACACAGAAAAAGGCATCGGGGGGAGGATTCCTCTTCAGCAGGCTGGGGACTATCCATTCCGCTTCCTGCACCTGGTCGCATTTAACAATATTCTCTTCTGACACACTGCATTGAAACTCGTTAAGGGCCCGTATGTAACCGTCAATCCTGCCTTTTGTTATTGCAAGGGTGGGAGGCCCCGAGAGGTGCACTATCCTCTTCCTTCCTTCCAGGATGAGATGCTTGGTGGCCATGTAGGCACCTTCCGAATCATCCACCACCACCCTGTCACTCTCAATCTCATCACTCACCCTGTCAAAAAATACAAGGGGTACGCCCCTCGACCTGAGCTGGTGAAAATGTTCCATGTTGCGCGTGAGCTTCGACAGGGATATCAGGATGCCGTCGACGCGACTGTTAACAAGGGTCTGTATGCTGTTTACTTCTTTCTCGTATTCTTCGTTTGACTGGCAAATCATCACATTGTAAGCATGCTCGTCTGCATAATCCTCAATACCGCTTATCACCGATGAGAAAAAATAATGTATTATCTGCGGCACAACAATTCCAAGGGTGCGGCTCATGCCCCCCTTCAGGCTGAGAGCTATCGGGTTGGGCCTGTAATTCCATTTGCCGGCCAGATCATTCACCAGCTTCTTCGTTTCAGGACTTATATCCGGGTGATCCTTAAGGGCCCTCGACACAGTTGAAGGAGCTATCTGTAACTCCCTGGCAATATCTTTTATGGTGACGTTTTCCTTATTCATATCATGTCTAAATAAGTTCCCCTCCCTAAAAGTACTTATTTTTTTTCTATTCCGTATCAATCAGTTAATGGCTATAAAAGTTATTTCAAACGTTTGCGGAAACGATTGCAGTAAAATACTGTAAAAGAATTGTATAGCAAAGAAGAAAATACGAAATTTACATGATGGACTACCTGAAACGATAATTTTATTGAAAGATACTGACCCGGACCTTGCTTAAAATTTATATCAATATACTAACTGCTAGAAAATGTGTAACCCGTTAATAAACAAAAATCTATGAACAGATTACTGATGCGGCGCATGATGATCTTCATCGCCGGTATAATGATGAGCAGTGCCGTTTTTGGACAGGATATTACTGTAACAGGGACGGTTACTGATGCACTGGAAGGTTTTACCCTGCCCGGGGTGAATGTACTCGTTAAGGGCACGACCATGGGGACGACCACCAATGCTGATGGAGTGTACAGCATAGAGGTTTCGCCTGAGGCCACTCTTGTATTCTCCTTTATTGGTTATGTTGATCAGGAGATACCTGTCAATAACCGGAGGACCATAGATGTCGACCTCCAGGTCGATGTGCTGGAGATAGCCGAGGTTGTGACCATCGGCTACGGAACGGTCAAAAGGGATGATGTTACCGGTTCGGTAGCCGCTGTGAGTGCCAAGGATTTTAACCGTGGTAATATTACATCCGCCCAGGAACTGCTGGTTGGTAAAACGGCAGGTGTTGTTATTTCAACAGCAGGAGGAAGACCCGGCAGCGGATCAACAATACGTATCCGCGGAGGATCATCGCTGAATGCTTCCAACGACCCGCTTATCATTATCGATGGTGTTCCCATCGATAACAGCAGCGTGTCAGGAAGTTCAAACCTGCTCGATTTTGTCAATCCAAACGATATCGAGACTTTTACCGTGCTCAAGGATGCTTCTTCAACCGCTATTTACGGATCAAGGGCATCCAATGGTGTTATAATCATTGAAACAAAAAAATCCAGGTTGGACAGCCCGCTCACCGTAAGGTATGACGGCCGTACATCGGTATCCACACCGATGAGGTACACCGATGTTTTCTCGGGCGATCAGATAAGGCAGATAGCCCACGAGAAAATGGACCTCTATGGCGGAGATACCTTCCGCAAGCTTGGCAAGGAGAACACCAACTGGCAGGATGAGATTTTCCGTACAGCTGTCTCGAGCGACCATAACCTGAGTGTTTCGGGAGCCTATAAATTTCTGCCCTACCGCTTTTCTGCAGGATTTACCGATGACAATGGTATCCTGAAAAATACTGACATGCGCAGGATAACAGGTGCTCTCAGTCTCGATCCTACTTTCCTCGACGGTTCTTTGAAGGTGAACTTCAAGCTTAAGGGTATGAGCACGAAGAATAATTTCGGTGACTCGGGGGCAATCGGTTCGGCTGTCAATATGGATCCGTCACAACCCATATATGATGATAACCCTGACACAGACGGTTACTTCCAGTGGAGTTCCTACGGTGCCAACCTGGGCACCCCCAACCCCGTCGAACAGGCACTGGCCGTGGATAACCAGTCAACAGTAAACAGGATAATGGGTAATGTCATACTTGATTATACC
>JBNJHQ010000248.1:0-3678 GCA_051748705.1 Bacteroidota bacterium
CCTCTTTGCCGGGGCAGATGATTTTTATTATTCGGTTGAGGACGAACAGCTGAACCAGTATTTATTCAACGAGCTTGATGAAAAGAATATCCAGCAGGGCGCTTCATTGTTCTACGGGAAAAAATGGAAGGAAGGGGGAGTAAGCAATCTTACCCTGGCCTGGTCGTACCTTAATAAGCGGAGCAGTGAGATAAGGCAACTGGTACGGGGACAGAATGACAGGGTAATTTATGATATGGACAGGGATATTGACTCGGATATCAACGAATTCAGTTTTTCGCTTGATAATATTTTGCGCCCGGGGAAAAATCACCAGGTGGAATTTGGAGCAGGTCTTGTGAGGGACCGGATAAAACACAGGGAAGATACCTTCAGCACAGGCTTTATAATAATGGACAACAGCATCTTGTTACCAAACGGTTATTATAACAGCATTTTTACTGTAATGGATAAACTGACACTAAAAGCAGGGATGCGTTTCGATTATCCCGTGGCACTGGAAAAAGTGTATCTCCAGCCAAGGCTGTCAGCAACCCTCCGAATAAATGACAGGTTTAAATTCAATTCGGCCTGGGGTATCTACAGGCAGTTTATTACAAGGAGCCCTGTTATAGATGAAAACGGTAATTATAATTACCTCTGGGTTGTTTGTGACAATAAGGATATACCGGTTTTAAATGCACAGCATTATGTATCGGGGCTGTCATGGTCCCACAATAATCTGCTTGTGAGTCTGGAAGCATACTATAAGAAAACAGATGGAATAACCAGGTATGTTGAGACACTTAATGACAGAACAATATATAGCGGCGATTCCCGGTCCAGGGGTATTGACCTGTTTTTCAAAAAGGATTATATGGGCCATTCTGCCTGGGTTTCATATTCATTGAGCAAGACCGAGGAGTATTTTTCCTATTTCGCGGATGATGAATACAGGAGGGCTCTTCATGACCAGCGGCATGAGCTGAAACTGGCCGGGATAATTAATCTCCGGCCTGCTTATATATCCGCAAATTATGTTTATGGCTCGGGCTTTCCTGCCCCGGGAACGGCAGATGCTGTTCAGACTGATGATTATGATTACAGCCGTCTTGACATGGCCCTGGTATTCAAGTTTTCCCGAAAAAGCTACAGGCTTGATGCAGGTGTATCGCTCCTCAATGTTTTCAATACCGAGAACATCAAGTATTCCAATTTTGTACGCATACCCTCTGAAGAAACCGAAACAATTGACCTGCACGCTGAAGCAGTGCCCCGTACACTGACCCTCTTTCTCAATTTATCTTTTTAAAGCCTCACACTCTTTTAAGATCCGGAAGAGCTTAACCTTCTTATTTACTGCATGTTTTCCTGTACAACAAGAAAATTTGCAAAAAATCTCCCAGCAGTGGTAGGGTAACACAAAAGTAAATCGGTATATCAATGAAGAAAGGCAAGAAAGTGATTGAAATTGCCACGAATATTAATAATAAAAACGGAATACCATGAAAACTTATTTTAAAACATTATTTGCAATCGCAGCCGTAATAATTTTTGCAGGCGGCACAGTAATGGCACAAACTGAAGAAGCCACGGAAGCAAAAGAACAGGTAAGGAACCGGAAGCAGGTAGTAACAGCTGCAAAAGAACAAAACCGGAACCAGGTGGCCACTGCCGTTAAGGAACAGACCAAGGAACAGAACAGGTACAGAGTAAATGAGCAACAGCAGGCTATGATCCAGGAGATGAGGCAGAATGCCCGGATGCTCAGGGATGAGTTCAAGGCAAGTCTCAGCGAAGAACAGCTTGCAATACTTGAAAATAACGAACTGAGCATGCAGGAAAGAATGGAAGCACTGAAGGCAACTCTTAGCGAGGAACAGCTGGCATTGCTTGACTGCAACCTGGAAGGAATAAAAGAACAGAGAAGGGAAATGCGTGGTGAAATGGCACAACAGCAGAGAAACGAACATCGCAAAGAAGTGAAAAACAGTATTGGTGAAGGTGGAAGCAGAAAAGGAAAAGGTAACGGAAACGGGTTCTAAGGTGTAGTTAGTATTATTGAATTCCCGGGATGATATTATGCATCCCGGGTTTTTATTAAATTTATTGAAAAGTGAAAATCAGATTAAGAAATATATTCCTCAGGCTTGGACTGCTGGCCGCACTCCTTCCGGGCAGCTACTACGTGTCGGCCCAGGAGGATAAGATAGATGCAATACTTGATTCCATGTTCTTCAGCAATGATGATGAGATAATGCTTATGCTGGCAGAAATGAACAGGACTCATCACTTCATTTATGCAAGGCTTGGCTATGACAGCAAGACCACATATGCAGGCCGGGAGATAGGAACGGACCAGTATAACCTTGCCGGGCAGCTTTTTTACATCAATTCCCTCGGTTTCAACCTTGGGGTATCAGGAGCATGGTACAGCCAGATGGATCCTTCCTACAGGTCGACGGTTGTAACGGCAGGCTACAGCAATGGCCTGAAAAATAGTAAATGGCTGAGGTACAGGGTGTCCTATAACAGGTATTTTTATAATATTAACGACAGCGAATATGAGCCTGTTTATACGGGCTCGGCAGGGGCCGGGATAAGTCTTAAAGCCGGGCCGGTGGGTACCAGGCTCGACTACTCCTTACTGATGGGCAGCGAATATGGTTCGCAATTGTCGGCCGACCTCTATGGTAATTTCACCCTGTTGAAAGCAGGTAGTAAGATTAAGTTCAGGATCTTACCCGAGATATCCTTTTATTTTGGCTCTGAAACAGTGGAATATGACAGGTACAGCTATCTGGACGGCAATATGCAGCAGGCAGGATCAGCGGAAACGCTCTATGAAGACAGGTTTGGGCTTATGAACACACAATTGAGGCTTCCCCTCGAATTTTCGATAGGCGACTTCAATATTGAAATAGGATATACCTATAATATAAACCGGTCTATTGACCCGGCGTATACCTTTGATAATATATCGCTGGTCAGTTTGTCTGTGGGGTATTTTTTTATGCTAAGATGAGGAAAAAATGGTGTGAGGCTTAGCCCCACACCATCAGGAAAGGTTTAAAGTGTCAGGTTTAAACCAGGTATTAATCAGTATCTTCGAGTTTTCCTTCTGTCATTTTCCAGTATTTCCCCCCGGCTTCCCATGAATATACACCGCATCCGAAGTAATCATCATGCATAAGGATCTCAAGGTCTTCCTCAAAATGAACTATCATATTATCAGGTATATAAAGTCTTATCTTTATAAATGCCCCTGACCATCTCCTCCCGGGAGGCAGGGTGAAATATTCATCCAGACGGATGGTATTGTCTTGAATATTGACGTCATAAATCAATTTTTCCGCCTTGCTTATGGCATCGGAGCGTGAATGCCCGCTGGAGTATTTGACTATATGCATATGTGGATCATCATCGGTGTGGTAAATGTTCAGCTCAGGGCTCACATAAATGATGTCTTTCTTTTCATCCAGGTACATATCACGAGGCTCGAAAGGAAGATGAACCACTCTCTGGTATTCAAGTGAAGAAACCCTGTCATCTAATCTTACCAGTAAGGTATCACTCGCGGGTAATGATAATTCCTGGACTGTCCTGTGAGAATCTGAAAAGCTTATACCCTGGGTAAAGGCAACTATCGACAGGGCTACGCAGCTCAGTATCCAGATAATAAGCATTGTAAGGTTAAGG
>JBNJHQ010000249.1:0-3656 GCA_051748705.1 Bacteroidota bacterium
ATAGAATTTGAACTCGAAGGAGATGTGTTATTCGATTTTGAAACAGTTGAAACGACACCCGATATAAGCTCTATTGTTGTTCCTGCCGGAACATACGAAGAGATAGAGATAGAGCTGGAAATTAAGGATGGCGGAGATACACCTTCAATCGTTATGGAAGGGGTTTATACCGATCAGGAAGGAACAGAACACCCCTTGCGCTTTGAATTCAACGCCGACCAGGAATTCGAAGTGGAGATGGAAGGATCCATCGTTTTTGAGGCTGATGTCTCCTTTATTGCACTGGTGACCATCGATCCGGCATCATGGTTCAGTGAAGTAACGGATCATGATATGACCTCTGCCACAAAGAACGAGGACAACATTATCGTGATAAGCTCCACAAGCAATACCTCGATCTACAATACCGTGTCTGCCGGTCTTGAACTGGCCAGTGAAGTGGAGTTTGAGATTGAGGGCAATGATGACATGTAGATCCTGGCAGGCATCAAAGGATGCAGCAATGCTGCAACACCGCACCGGGTACAACAATTGACAAAACCATTAGCCTTCCTGCAATGATAAGACAGGTTCGCTCGAATTTCAGGAAACAGGAAGAATTCATCAGAAAGTCCGTTGCAGTTGATATCCGGGAGATAAAAAAGGTTAATGACGGCACGCTGAGCGGAAAGGACTTTAATAAGATATTTTCGTATTACGGCCTGGCGGTTCCTGCAGTTCTGGGTGAAGGCTACTGCCTACTCAGGGGGAAAGAAATGAGCCGGTCCGAAAGGGACCGGCTCACTTACATGGGAGCACTGACAGGTCTCTTTGATGACTTCTTTGACGAGAAGGAAACACCTGAGCTGCATACCAGGGAATTGGTAAACAATCCCGGACCTTCCCTGGCCAATAACTCCTACGAGGAATTATTCTTAAGGTTTTATCTTAAAGTGCTTGACCGGCCCGGATCAGAGCGGGTCAAAGAGCAGCTTAACAGGGTATGTGACGCACAGCTAAAGAGCATGAGGCAGAAGGATCCCGGGATAAGTAAAGAAGACATCGAAAGTATCACCCTTGAAAAAGGCGGTGCTTCCCTCCTCTTTTACAGGTGTGCCTTCCCGGAAGAGCCGGGTGAAAACGAACAAAAGATGCTCTTCCTCCTTGGCGGACTGGGTCAGCTCGAGAATGATATTTTTGATATCTACAAGGACTATCATGCACAGATCAGAACCCTGGCCACAACAGCAAAACAGGTCAGTGAGCTCAGGTCTTTTTATGTATCATTGTTAAAGGATGTGTACAGGATGCTGCATCAGACCGCTTACCCCCGGAAGAACAAAAAAAAGTTCGCCCGCCTGGTATCGCTTATCTCATCGAGGGGACTCGTATGCCTTGATCATTTACAAAAGCAGGAAAACCTTACCGGTGGCACTTTTGGCCCTGCTTCATATTCCAGGGCAAACCTTATCTGCGACATGGAAAAACCAGGAAACAGGCTGAAGCTATTCCTTTATTACATTGAGAACATTTATTTCCCCGGCAAAAAGCTTTCTTTTTAGCTGTTTTTTGATCCATTAATTACATTAATCAAGCTTAATTTAACACTGATGATAAGCTACTGTACATTCATCATAAAATTTTGTCAGATAATTTCCGATTATATACCTTCCCCCACCGTAATACAATCAATCACGGTCTTGAATCTTTAAACCCAAAATACATTACAATGAGAAAATTTAATACCTATAATCTGCTTTACTCACTGATCATAACAGTAATTATTGGATCACTGGTGAGCAGTTGTACAAAAGATGAGGAAAATAATAACGATGATTCTGTTTATGCCGTTTACCTGGATGAGAATGATGAAGATTACATCAATTTCGGAACCTTTGAGGGCTTTACTGCTTCTACCGACTGGTCTGTTATCGAGAAAATCAAGATGCCTGCAGGTGCCTATAATAATGGCGGCTGGCATTTCTTCAGGGGTAAGGCATGGGAAGATAAGGAAGGCGACATTGCTATCTCAATCTCCGAAACAAGGATACATGCCTGGTGCCGGGCACCGGTTCCGGGTAAAGCGTTCAGTGGATGGATATCAATTATATATGAAGACACATTCAATGCTGATCAATGGTATACCATTTGCTTCCAGTATAACTCAAGCGGACAGCAGCTTGAACTATATATTGATGGCACACTTGCAGGACAGGAGGATATGCTACCAATGGATGACAGCAACAACAGCAATAATATGTTCTGGGGAGGACAGGAAAGTGCTCCCGGACACAATGAGGGTGAGATGTACTCTGAAACGAGCATCATTATATTCCACCAGGCATGGCTGCAGAGGACTTTAAGCAGTACTGAGATAGCTAACTATGATGGTTACATAGCACCTGAAGCTGCTTTGTTTTTTGCCACTGATATAGATGCCTCTTCCGTGTCGGATATTTCGGGCCATAACCGCAATGGCACCAACGGCAACTCACCGGAATATATAATTATGGAGTAATCCAACGGGACATAATATGTAGGTACAGCGGGCCATCTGAGCCAGGTTTCACTGTGATGACAATATAATTTAAATAAGCCACTTTGCTAATTTATTTACTTACCTTTGCAGCTCACAATAACATCCGGGGAGGGGGCTTATAATGAAAAATTTAACGATTGGAGGAATAAATATTCCTGTACCTGTTATTCAGGGTGGTATGGGAGTTGGGATATCAATGTCGCGACTGGCAGCTGCTGTTGCCAACCAGGGAGGTGTAGGTGTTATTTCAGCTGCGGGTCTTAGCCTGGTGCACCGGAATCCTGCACTGGATTATCTTGAGGCTAACATGGAAGGACTGAGAATTGAATTGCGAAAAGCCAGGGAGAAAACCATGGGTATCCTTGGGGTGAATATAATGGTAGCCATGACAAATTTTGCCGACCTGGTAAGTACTGCAATCTCAGAAAAAGCTGATATAATTTTTTCAGGGGCAGGATTACCCCTGGACCTGCCAGCTTTCCTGAAACCCGGAAGCCGGACAAAACTTGTTCCAATTATTTCATCGGGACGTGCAGCAAGGATCATTTGCGAGAAGTGGAAAAGCCTTCATAATTACCTGCCGGATGCTTTTGTGGTGGAAGGACCCAGGGCCGGCGGTCACCTGGGATTCAAAAAGGACAATCTTGAAAACCCGGATTATTCACTGGAAGAACTTGTGCCCGAGGTTGTAAAGGAAGTAAGGATCTATGAGGAAAAGTACAAAAAGGAAATTCCCGTTATTGCAGCAGGCGGTATTTATACCGGCCAGGACATCTATAATATTATGCAAAAAGGCGCCAGGGGAGTGCAGTTAGGCACCCGTTTTGTCACAACCTATGAATGTGATGCATCCATGGAATTCAAACAGTCCTACATAAATGCTGCGGAAAGTGACATGGAAATCATTCAAAGCCCGGTTGGCATGCCCGGCCGGGCAGTAAAAAACAACTTTATTGATAAGGTGAAGCTGGGATTGAAAGTGCCCATAAAATGTCCCTTCCATTGTATCAAAACATGCAATGTGTCAAGCAGTCCCTACTGCATAATGACGGCTCTGTACAATGCCTATAAGGGTAATATGAAAAGTGGTTATGCCTTTGCAGGCAGTAATGCCTATCTTGCCACAAAGATCAGCACC
>JBNJHQ010000250.1:0-3635 GCA_051748705.1 Bacteroidota bacterium
AATCCTGAAACAGTGTCAATGAAATCGCTCATCAGTACAAAGGCTTTTCAGGACAGTAAATTTGAACTGGCTATTGCACTGGGGCGTACCATTACCAATGAGCTTCTTATGCTTGACCTTCAGACAATGCCACACCTGCTGGTTGCGGGAGCCACGGGCCAGGGTAAGTCTGTTGGCCTGAATGTAATAATAACGAGTCTCCTGTACCGGAAGCACCCTGCCGAGGTCAAGTTTATTATGGTCGACCCCAAGATGGTTGAGCTGACCTTATACAATAAGATCGAGAAACATTACCTGGCCAAGTTACCGGATACCGATGATCCCATTATCACGGAGACACAGAAAGTTGTCTATACCCTCAATTCGCTCTGTATTGAGATGGATACAAGATACAGGCTCCTGCGTAAGGCAAAAGTGAAATCGATCAGGGAGTATAATGAAGTTTTTACCAAACGGCGGCTTAATCCCGAACACGGGCATAAATACATGCCCTATCTGATACTTGTGATTGATGAGTTTGCCGATCTTATTATGACTGCCGGTAAGGAGATTGAAGGGCCCATCCAGAGATTATCGCAGCTGGCAAGGGCCGTTGGTATTCACCTGATAGTGGCCACACAGAGGCCTTCAACCAATATTATTACCGGGACCATTAAAACCAATTTCCCTGCCAGGCTTGCTTTCAGGGTTTCATCATCAATAGATTCGCGAACAATACTTGACAGTGTGGGAGCAGAAAAGCTGGTTGGCAGGGGTGATATGCTCATTTACAATGGAACAGAGCTGATAAGGGCGCAGTGTGCTTTTATTGATACTCCTGAACTGAACAGGCTGACTGAATACATAGCCGCCCAGCAGGGATATACCGATGCATATATACTGCCTGAATATATCAGTGAAACGGATGAAAATTACCAGGAAGTTGATCTCAGGAAGAGGGACAGCCTTTTTGATGAAGCAGCCCGCCTGGTGGTTCAGACACAACAGGGATCAACATCGCTCATCCAGAGAAAGATGTCGCTTGGCTATAACCGTGCCGGAAGAATAGTCGACCAGCTCGAAGCTGCAGGTATCCTCGGACCATACGAAGGGAGTAAAGCCAGGGACGTGCTCATTACCGATATGGCAAGTTTGGAACATATTTTGAAGGGATTAGAATAAAAGCAGATGAAAAGCATAATCACAATACTATTCCTGGTGACTGCGTGTTCAGTCAATGCACAGAAAGACCCTGCTGCACAGGCTGTGCTTGACCGCTTCTCGGCCGAAGCACTCTCGGCACCTTCCATAAGCATGAAATTTTCCCTCAGGGTACACGATAAAGTAGAAGATACAGAGTACGAATCAGAGGGGAGCGTAGTGATAAAAAATAATATGTACAGGCTGGATCTGCCTGAGAATATTATCTGGTATGACGGATCAGCAATATGGACACTGGCACCTGAGGTAAAGGAAGTGACTGTTACCCTGCCTGACCCGGGGGATGATACATTCATCTCATCGCCTTCCGGTATTTTTGACATGTATAAAGAGGGTTTTAAATACAGCTTGCTCAGGGAACTGCCTGAAGGAAGTGTTATTGACCTTTACCCGGAAGATCCTTCAGATAAGGATTTCAGTATTATCCGGCTGGTGATAGACAGGCAGTACAATCTTGTTTCGGCAGAGTACCGCAGGAAAGACGGTATTGATATTTTTATTGATATCACCGGGTACAATCTCACAGAATCGTATCCTGATCAGTTTTTCAGTTTCGACCCTTCAGAATTCCCTGGTGTCGACATCATCGACATGAGGTAATTACTCATTTTTCTTATCAGGATACTCTATCCTTGCATGGTAAATAGTATTGAGCCTGCTAACGAAGGTTTCCTTTATCCTGGATATATCCCTGAAGGTAATAGGAGCCAGTGTGAACTGTCCTTCCTCCATCTGGTTATCTATTATCGAATCAACCAGCTTTCTTATCTTCTCTTCACTGTATTCCTTAAGGCTCCTGGATGAGGCCTCAACGGCATCGGCCATCATGAGTATCGCCTGCTCCTTTGTGAAAGGCCTGGGGCCGGGATAGGTGAAATCACCCGGGCTGATGTCGCGCTCAGGATACCGGTCTTTATACTGCCTGTAAAAATAGTAAGCCCTTGTTGTACCCTGGTGTGTCCTTATAAAATCTATTATCTGTTGCGGGAGGGAATGTTTTTTTGCCAGTTCAAGGCCTCTTTTAATATGCCCGATAATTATTTCCGCACTTTTCTCAGGCTCCAGGGCGTCATGCGGGTTAAACTGTTCAGACTGATTCTCCGTAAAATATTCCGAGCCCGCAACTTTGCCAATATCATGATACAGTGCACCGGCCCGTACAAGGAGGGGATTGCCTCCTACATTCCTGGCTGCTTCTTCCGCCAGGTTAGCCACCTGCATCGAGTGCTGGAATGATCCGGGTGCTTTTTCCGCAAGCTCTCTCAAAAGGGGCTGGTTGGTGTCGCATAACTCAAAAAGAGTGGCATCAGAGAGGAAGCCGAAAGTTTTTTCAAAGAGATAGATCAATGGGTAGCTTAATAAAAGAAGGACTGAATTACCGGCGAACCATGCATAGTTTGACCAGTTAATCTCATTTACATCCCCTTCCTGTATAATACCAATGCCAAAATAAACAAGCGAGAATGTCAGGAACACCATTGAAGCTGAAAAGAAAAGCTTAGCCCTCCTGTATGTATTCGTAAGGGTGAATATAACCACCACACTACCGAGGAAATTAAGAAAAATGAATTCAAAGGAGTTAGGTACAATGAATCCGGTTATCATCAGTGTCACAAGCAGTATGAACAGGGCCAGCCTCGGGTCATAAAATGTCCTGATAATAATAGGTATCAGGGCCAGGGGTATGAGGTAGACACTTATCCCGGGCAACATAATTACTATCCTGGCCAGGGCAACGAAAACAAGGAGCAGTATCAGTATGAAGAGGGTTTTCAGGAATGAATCCAGGACCTCCCTTCTGAAATGATAGAGAAAGAGAAAGAGGATAAGGAAACATGCACTGACAATCAAGAGCTGTCCGAGGATAAACAACCAGGAATTATACACCCCCATTCTCTCCCCATATTCCTGCCTGAACGACTCAAGTACCCTGTAGCGGTAGTTATTAACCAGTTCACCCTTGGATATTACCAGTTCCCCTTCCTGTATCATTCCCCTCGTCAGGCTGATGTCCTTCAGTAAATTATTCCTTTCAGCAGTTGACCTGCCCTCGTTGTACCTTACATTTGGTTTGATAAAATCACCCAGGGTAATGGTGCCCAGGAACCTGGAAACATTCATGCCAACCCTGCCGGATATTTGATCCTGCAGTGCCGTGCGCTTATTTCTTACAAATTCATAGGCCTCCTTGTGGGTAAACAGCTCATCCAGCTGAACCCGCTCGGCAATATTTCCCCTGACGAGCATAATGCTTTTTTCCTGGCTGAGAATGGTTTCTGTGAATTCATTGAGTTCATAAATGCCGGTCTCATAAACCCCTTCGATTATTGATGCCAGTTCATATCGTAGCATTTCATACTCAGAAGTTGAAAGCTCATTTACCGTACCGATACTGCCCAGGCGCATTTCATTAAAGTAGGAGTTGAAATTACTCA
>JBNJHQ010000251.1:0-2859 GCA_051748705.1 Bacteroidota bacterium
TGCAAACCAATCAGGGCTGTTCTGCATAATCCTTGAGACGGAAGCAAGTGTTTCCACATTATTGATAATAGTCGGTTTTCCCCATAAACCCGAGATTGCCGGGAATGGAGGCCTCGGCACCGGCATTCCCCTGTCGCCCTCAATGGATGCTATCAAAGCTGTTTCTTCACCGCATACGAATGCACCCGCACCTTCTTTAACCTTTATGTTAAAATTAAAATCTGAATCCAGTATATTAGTACCAAGAAAACCCTGTTCCCCGGCCTGTTTTATTGCATGCCTCAGTCGTTCCAGGGCAAGGGGGTATTCAGCACGGCAGTAGATATAAGCGAGCGATGCCCCAATAGCATAGCCTGCAATTATCATCCCCTCGAGAAGGGAATGTGGATCGCCTTCAATAAGCGACCTGTTCATGAAGGCTCCGGGGTCGCCCTCGTCTGCATTACAAATAAGATATTTGACATCACTTTCTGTATCCCTGGCAAACTGCCACTTTCGCCATGTCGGGAAACCTGCTCCTCCCCGCCCTCTCAGGCCTGACTCCCTTATATTGTCAATAATCTCCTGGGGTTTAAGGCCAAGGCATTTCTTCAATCCCTGGTATCCTTTATTTGCCAGGTAATGATTGAGATTGCCCGGATCAATTAAACCGCAATTATTCAAAACCAATCTTACCTGGGGTTTCATATCGCTCCTATCCCAGAGATTATCATAAGCATCACTGTCTTCCTCACCAAGAGAACCTATTACCCGTACGCCGGTCTTTTCATCTCTTACGATATATGAATCAAAAAGATCAGATGCGTCATCCGGGCTCACCTCTGAAAAAAACAACAGCGGCTTACCGGGCTTGGAGATTGCCACTATAGGTTCATTGTAACACATGCCTATACAACCTACTTCATGGAGTTTACATGCCAGCCCTGATTCCCTTATCCTGTCCCTGAATACATTAAGTACAACCCCGGCACCGGCCGATCGCCCACAGGTGGCATTCCCAACCAGTATTACCGGCTTATCGCCCTTGAGAAGATCATTCCACTCATTCTTTGCTACCCTGGTTAATTCAGATAATTCCATTACTTTTTTATTTTGCTCTTCCCGAATAACTGCTTGATCTTTTCAGCTGTCAGCTTAGCTTCCACATCCTCATTGACCATCACAACGGGAGCCAGGCTGCATGCACCTATGCATGCAACATTCTCCAGTGAATATTTCATATCATGAGAAGTCTCACCTTCCTTTATGTTAAGAAGCTTTTCAATCTCTTCCTGTATGCGGGGAGCCCCTTTGACGTGACATGCAGTACCGCGGCACATCATAATATGGTTCTTACCCCTGGGTTCGAATCTGAACTGGGCATAGAATGTGGCAACCCCGTAAACCTTGCTCAGTGGCAACCCGGTAAAACCGGCTATGCTTTGCATTGATTCGTCTGACAGGTAGCCTTTGTCCCTCTGCACATGCTGAAGCAAAGGAATCAGCTCCTCAGGCTTCCCCTCAAAAGATCTGAAATCAGTTTCCATATTTTCATTCATGATTCATGTGTTAAGATATGTATTCAGGTCCTCCTGAGTGTTAATATTAATAAATACATTTTGTTTTTCAATATCTGCTATATCAAAATATTTCACTTTATGGCCCTTTAAAAAATCCCTTATTGCATATTTATCCGATTCAGCAAGATATCTGTCAAGAGCCTTCAGTAGTGATTTTCCGTATACGGCATGCAGGGGCTCAAGCAAACCCCTGTGGTATGGAAGCAGCGCATTACACTCACTTATAGCATATTCCGAAAGCTGACGCCTGATGATGCTTTCACTTATTTCAGGCATGTCGCTTGCCACCAGGAAAACTGCATCTTTGTCAGTATTACTGAGGGCTGAATGCAATCCGCCAAGCGGACCCCTGTTATGATATATATCACCGGCCATCCTGATATGTTTGTAAGCACTGAATTCGCTTGCATTATTGGTAATGATGATAATATCACTGAAAACAGCCTCAAGGACTTCAATCGTCCTTTCAATGACCGGCCTGCCATCAATAAGAATTTTTGCTTTTGTCCTGCCCGAGAAGCGTGTGTTCTTACCCCCGGCGAGTATTGCTGCAGTGTAATCAAATTTTTCCTGTGGCTGTTTCATCAGATGACCTGAGAATATTACGGTATCAAGATACAAAAAATGGATTAAAGGCAGGCCGGGCAGCCATGGGTTGCGATACGGTCCGGAACAAAAAAAAGGCCAGAGGCAAATGCATCTGACCTTATCTTTTGGTGATTGGATCTTATAGGTGTTGATTAAAAGAGACCGGTGATATTTCCGTCCTGGTCTATATCGATATTCTCCGCAGAAGGTTTAGAAGGTAAACCGGGCATCCTCATTATGGCACCTGCTATAGGCACAATAAACTCGGCGCCTGATGAAAGTTCCACTTCTCTGATAGCGATCTTGTATCCTCTTGGTCTTCCCCTCAGTCTGGCATTATCTGAAAGTGATTTCTGTGTCTTGGCGATACACACCGGCATATCATCCAGCCCAAGACTCTCGATTGCTTTCAGTTGCTTCAGGGCTTTTGCTGACCATTCCACACCGTCGGCACCATAGATCTTTGTTGCAATAGTTTCTATCTTATCCTTATAGCTTGAGGAGAGTTCATAAAGGGGCTTGAAGTTCCTTTCGGGATCTTCCACTGCCTTAACCACTTTTTCTGCCAGTTCAACAGCACCTTCTCCCCCTTTGGCCCATGAATCATTGAGCGCCACATCAACACCCTGGCCCTGGCAATAATCATTTATGAGCTTTATTTCCTTATCTGTATCCGTATCAAACTTATTTATAGCCACGATAGGCTTGAAAC
>JBNJHQ010000251.1:2878-3632 GCA_051748705.1 Bacteroidota bacterium
TTTTCATGTTCTCAATATGTTTCTCCAGGTTTTCGAGTCCGGCTTCGAGTGCCTTAAGGTCTTCCACCTTGAGTTCTTTTATGTCGGCTCCACCGTGATACTTGAGGGCCCTGATAGTTGCCACGAGCACAACGGCATCAGGCTTGAGTCCACCCATGCGGCACTTGATATCAAAGAATTTCTCGGCACCCAGGTCACTGGCAAATCCTGCCTCGGTCACAACATAGTCACTCAGGGAAAGGCCCATTTTTGTTCCCAGTATACTATTGGTTCCCTGTGCTATATTACCAAATGGCCCGCCATGTATAATGGCCGGTGTGCCTTCCAGTGTCTGCACCAGGTTTGGTTTGATGGCATCTTTCAGCAGAACAGCCATGGCTCCATGTGCTTTCAGGTCGCGGGCAAAAATAGCTTTACCCCCGTAGGTATAACCAACGAAGATGTTACCAAGCCTCCTCTTCAGGTCTTCCATATCAGAAGCCATACACAGGATGGCCATCACCTCTGAGGCCGCAGTGATATAAAATCCTGTTTCCCTGGGCACACCCTGGGTTGTGCCACCCAGCCCGACTACTATATTCCTGAGTGCCCGCTCATTCATATCCATCACCCTTTTCCATTCGATGGTACGGGGGTCAATATCAAGGCTTACACCTTTTTGCTGGAGGTTATTATCAATAAGCGCTGCAAGCAGGTTATGGGCTTTCTCCACTGCAGAAATGTCACCTGTGAAATGCAGGTTTATATCTTCCAT
>JBNJHQ010000252.1:0-3624 GCA_051748705.1 Bacteroidota bacterium
TCCTGTATTTCAGTAAAGAAAAAAGCTGCATTATTGCTGCGCCCTTATTATCAAAAGCACCGCGGCCCCATACTTCAGTTTCTGAGATATGACCTGACCAGGGTGGATGATCCCATTGCAGGGTGTCTCCTGCATCAACAACATCAATATGATTCAGGAGTATAATGTTTGATAAACTATCCGACAAAGGATACAGAGAGGCAGCAAAATTAAAGTTACTATTTTCTTCTCCGAAGGGAGTTATGAATAATCCGTTTTCTTCGCATATATTTCTTAGCCAAAGACCGGCCTCTTTTTCGTTTCCGCTAAGTGATTGAAATTTAATATAGTGACTTAGGATTTCCTGGGCGGACATATAAACGCTGTCAACTGAAATCTCGAATTGTTCCGGCAGCATTTGATCAGTCTCCTGGGAACGACTGTATGTTAATGTCATAAAGAGGAGGCTTATTGCAAGGAATAAGATCTTCATAAAATTACGGGTGCGTTTTACCTTATTAAAGCAGTTGTGTTTGATGCGTCAAGATAATAAAATTTATCACTTCTCGTGATACTCCCTATTTTCGGTAACAGAGGAGTAATTTGTTAAATTAAACAGTTATTTCTTGTAAGCTGCTTTTTGACACTACTGCTCCCTGTTATATGGCCTGTAAAGGGAAAGATGGTGATGTCCCTGCAGTAAAAATCAAAAATACTTTTATTAGCCTGGTGTCTCTTTTTGCCTCAAAATAGTCGATTACAACATACTATTAATCCATCCAGATTCTGTCGATCTCAAGGCGGAAGTTCTCTTTTATCTTATTCGAGATCAGGAAGGAAAACTCCCGGGCAATCTTTCCCGGGTAATTTGGCATGTCTAGCTTCATGCCCCGCCAGCTGGGATACATCTCTTTGAAGGGTATATCAATCACCTGCCAATCGCCTGATGTTGAAAACTCATATACATAACTCTGGTACTCCCGTAACTGGGAACGCACCCTGAACTGGTAATTCTTACCGTCGCCCTTCAATCGAATACGGAATTTTGAGTAGGGTTCACTTGTGATGCCTTCATTCTGATAACGAACAGATGAAAACCCTCCGTTATTCTCCAGGGAGACCCTTCCATCGAATATAGCATGACCTTCATCACTTAGTACCATGGATCCCTGGGAACGACCGCCCATAACCCTGTCATCAACAACGTACCAATCTTTAATATTACTTTCCATGGAGAAATCATAGATCTCCTGGGAGCTTGCTCCTGTACTAATCATGACCAAAACAAGTATTAATAGTTTTTTCATCCTTTTTTCTGATGTTGAATAAGCATCTTATAAAAAAAACAAGCTGAAGCCTTGTTTTGTTTTGACCATACAGCATTTGTTTGGCAAGCTGGCAATATAAGTATTTAAGTTTTGTGAAAAATCGATAAAGAACACTACCATCCTGCCAGTCCCTTTGATGAACTATTTCTGAAATATCAATTGTCCCCCTAATCATTTATAATTCCCCGGTTCGCTTCGAGACCGGACGGGCCCAAATCGACTGCCATAGCTTTAACGACAGAGGTTTTCAACGGATTGAGCCCACCGAATTAGAAAATGAAGTAAAAATTAATACATTTGGATTAATTAGGATAGCCTGATGATGCTCTTTAAATACTTAAAAACAAACCGTTCACTTTACTCCGGAGAACACTACTCACTTTAAATCGGAGAAAGGTGCTCAATTACCCAGGTGTTTGCAAGATCTGATACAGGCATAATGATAACTTAATATTGTAAACAGGAAATAGTAGCTATGAGAATTATTTTAGTGACCCTGATTATCGCCATACACTTAATCAGTACTAAGGCACAGGAATACCAGGCTACATGGGAATCGCTTGATAAAAGAAATATCCCTGAATGGTTTGAAGATGCAAAATTCGGAATATTTATCCACTGGGGAGTATATTCTGTTCCTTCCTGGCGAAAACCGGAACCGGGGATATATGCTTCATATGCGGAATGGTACTACGCCAGGGTTATGTATAATGAAAGCAATGGAGGGAAAGATTTTCATAATAGGAACTATGGTGAAGATTTTGAATACCGTGACTTTGCACCTTTATTTAAGGCTGAGCTGTTTGACCCGGGAGAATGGGCAGAAATATTCAGGAATTCGGGCGCCAGATATGTGGTCCTGACAAGCAAGCATCATGATGGTTATTGCTTGTGGCCCACTGAAAGTCCCTATAAAAAAAACTGGAATTCCATGGAAGTTGGACCCCGGAGGGATCTGGTAGGAGAATTATCCGGTGAAGTTAAATCTGCCGGGCTTCGGATGGGATTGTATTATTCCATTATTGAATGGGAAAGCAACAGCACAAAGAGGACAAAAAGCGGGTATTTCCTGCCCGAAAAAATTATTGAAAAGTATAAAATCCCTGAACAGGAATACGTTGATAGACATATGCTGTTTCAGCTCAGGGAGCTGGTGGAGAATTATGAACCTTCATTAATATTTGCTGATGGCGGAGAATGGGACCAGACAGATGATTACTGGAAAACAAAAGAGTTTCTTGCATGGCTGTATAATGAATCCCCGGTAAAAGATGAAGTAGTTGTGAATGATCGTTTTTGTAAGGGGATGCCCGGGAATCACGGTGATTATTATTCAAGCGAGTATAAAGATGCTGACGATGGCAGGCCCGGTCAGCATCCCTGGGAAGAGAGCAGGGGAATAGGCGGGTCATATGGTTTCAACAGGGCTGAAGGTATCGAAGATTACAGCAGCTCCAAAGAACTTGTCCACGAGTTGATTGACATTGTAAGCAGGGGAGGAAATTTATTGCTGAATGTCGGTCCCACGGCCGATGGGAGGATCCCGGTGATAATGCAGGAAAGATTGCAGGATATAGGTAACTGGTTACAGGTAAACGGGGAAGCTATTTATGGAACAAGAAAAGCAAATGTATCAAAACCTGAAGGCTTAGAGCAGGAAATATTTTTTACCGGCAGTAACAACACACTTTTTTGCATATTTACAAAATGGAATGACCTTATTGAAATTAACCTGAATAAAGGAGAAGAAGTAGAAAACATAAGACTGCTTGGCTATAATAAAGATATAAAGTGGGAACTTGCGGAAAGCAATAAACTCATGATACAAATCCCAAAACTAACAATTGAAGATCTACCCTGCTTATACGCCTGGTCTCTGAAAATTGAATTTAAGTAGCCTTATGCGCCCCAAAGAAGCAAACCGGTAAAACATAGAATTTGCAAATGGAAAAGGGTTCGGATAGAAAGATACTGGTGATCCTGTTTACCGGGGTACTTATGGGGGCGCTGGATACTGCAATTGTGGGGCCGGCTACTCCTTCTATTGAAGCAGCATTTGGTTCACCTGTTTTTGGAAGATTGATAAATATATACTGGTCACGACTAATCATTATCCTGGGGCTTATACTTGCCGGAGCAGGTTTCTTTTTATTGCGCAGGCATCTGATATGTCCGGATACAGAAGCGTTTTCCTTTACCAGTCTTTGTTACTTATACTGATTTTAATTTCGGCATTTTTCCTTAAGAGTCATGCCGAAGAAAAGCAGGACACATAAATATACAGGAGGTGATACCATGAAAAGCAAAAAAAAGATCA
>JBNJHQ010000253.1:0-3619 GCA_051748705.1 Bacteroidota bacterium
CTGGTCGGCACCTGCCCAGAAAGTATCCGGGTCATCAGGATGGAAGGCAATTTCTCTTATCCTTCCCATACCCCAGTAACCGCCCGGTGCAGAAGTGCGGTTAATATTTATCCACTCCGCTTCAGCTCCTTTGGCTCCACTCTCAATAAAGTTTCTGTATTCAGCGTATTCCTTGATAGGGCTGATTGGTAAGCCCTTACTGTCAACATGGTTCTGCCAGTATTCCTCCCACCTTTTAAATTCGATATAGCCCCTTATGCTCCTGTAATTCAATTCAGGATTATCGCTTATATCAAATTTCCTGGCAAAATATTCCTTTTTCTGATGCCTGAAATGTTCTTCTGCGGCTTTTCTTACTTCAAAGAAGTCGGTTGCTGATTTGCTATCCAGATTTAATTTCTCAAGCCATATCTGCCCATGCAATAAAGGTGCACAGGCAGTGAGCAAAAAGAAGATCCCGAATACCCTGTAGATGTTACTGGCCTTAATCATTTTGTAAATCAGCTTGTCAGTGTCCTATCAAAGATATTTAAAAAAGGGGAATAACTTAGCTAAAAGGGCAGATCATCCATCTCGTCGTTCTCCGGCGGGAGATCATCGAGCAGTGGAGGAGGGGCATCATCAGCCTGTGCCTGGCCGGCGGCGCCCTTCTCTATCCTCCATGCGTCAAGGTTGGTAAAGTAGTTTACCTTACCGTCTTTATCCCATTTGTTGCCCTTTATGTTGAATGAGACCCTGACATTTTCATTAAGGAAACTGTCATCAATAATATCCGTCCTGTCCTGTATACACTGGAATTTGACATAATCAATAAATTCACGGCCTGAATTACCTGCTTCTGTCACCTCAATAACAAATTCCCTTTTTTTGAAGCTTTCTCCTTTCTGCTGAACGGGCCCAACCTCAATTACCTTACCTGAAAGTTCGAAAGACATCTCCTATTCCTCTTTGTTTATCACATCCAGCAATTCAACTTCAAAGATAAGAGTTGAGAAGGGTTGGATATCCTGTCCGGCACCCCTTGTACCATAACCCAGTTCATAGGGAATATAAAACTCGAATTTTGAGCCTTCAGGCATCAGCTGCAGTCCTTCAGACCATCCTTTAATAAGGGCACTCACTTTGAATTGTGCAGGTTCTCCCCTTTCTATTGAACTGTCAAACACTGTATCGTTAACAAGTTTGCCAACATAATGTACCAGTACAGTGTCCCTGAATCCCGGCCTGGGGCCTTCACCCATTTCAATCACCTTGTACTGCAGTCCGCTTTCAGTGGTGACAACACCTTCATCCTCCGCAGTCTTTTCGAGGAATGCCTCATTCTCAGCTATATAATCCTTATATTGATCTTCAAGCTGCTTTTCCTGGCGTTCCTGCATAACCATCATGATATAACCGCTGGCTGCAGCATCAATGAAGATTGAATTACCTTCTTTGGCATCTTTCATCCCCTTGGCCAGGTACATCGGGTCCAGTTCGACCTCCGACCTGCTACTAAGATTATTGTAGATGTCAACCCCGAAAGCATATGCAAGGGAGTCATCCTCGTTTTCCAGCTTCAGATTTTTAACATCGCTATTTGAACAAGCACCTGCTATGATTGCAAATAATGCCATAATAACAAAAACATTAAGTTTCATGTATCTTATTTTTTTGGTTAAAATTCTGCGCTAAGATAATATTTTCTTATATGATTAAGAGTTAAAGAAATGTGAAAATTAATCATCTTTTTTAACAGCCCGGCTTATGTGTCTTTTACCTGCGGGTCCGGGGCGGTGCTCAACGCGGAAACCGAGTGAGACAAGATCTCTTTTCAGCTGGCCTTTCGCTGAGTATGTTACAAACACTCCCCCGGGTTTAAGCAGCGACGCTGCTTTTGACAGGATGTCGGTTGACCACATTTCTGCCTGCTTGCCGGGGGCAAATGCATCATAATAAACAATATCAAAAAGCCTGTCGATATGCAGATCATGAAAGTCTGCCTGAAGCTTATGGATGCTGAAATTGCCAGTTATCCTGCAGTTTTCTTCCCAGCTGCATTCATGTAGTAAGCTGAAATATGATTTTTTATATCCGGGGAAGAAGTCTTCATAATTGAGCTTGTTGTAGATATCCCTGTCAAGGGGATATTTTTCCACACTCACATAATCAACCTGCCGCCCGTCCCTTATCGATTCATAAAGGGTAAGCAGGGCATTCAAACCCGTCCCAAAACCCATCTCGAAAACGGAAAGTGGATCGGTGCTCACTGACCTGTAGCCCTCATTGATGAATACGTGCAGCGATTCTTTTATGGCACCGAAGGTTGAATGGTAATGCTCATCCAGTTCAGGAACATAGATAGTGCTGGACCCGTCAGAAGTTGAAATAATTTTTAGCATTGTAATACGAAATATTCCTTACCATGGCTGTTATCATATCCTTATCATCAGGGTAGATGCCTTTCTCCACCCTTTTGCCTGTCATGTTACAGAGTATTCTCCTGAAATATTCATGCCTGGGGAAGGAAAGGAAACTTCTTGAGTCTGTTGTCATACCCACGAAGTTGTTGAGCAGTCCATAGTTTGCCACTATATCAAGGTGCTCCTCTATCCCTTTCATATTGTCCAGGAACCACCATGCCGGACCATACTGCATTTTCCCGGGCATGCACGACTGGAAATTACCTGCCATTGATGCCATCACTTCATTAAAAGCGGGGTTAAGATTATAGATTATGCAGGGAGGGAGTTTATTTTCCCTGTCAAGTGAATCCAGGAAAGCGGCCAGTCCCTGTGCCTGTTTTTCATCACCTATTGAGTCGGCACCGGCATCGTGGCCGTGCACTTTCAACAGGCGGGTGTTGTTATTTCTCTGGGCTCCCAGGTGCAGTTGCATGGTCCATCCATGGAGGGCATAAAGAGCTGTCAGTTCCCTTAGCAGGGCTAGTTTGAATTTATAGGACTGCTCACCCGTAATTTCCTTCCCGCTGCGCGCTCTTTCAAAAATACCCCGGATTTCGGCCAGGGTGAACTCAAGCTGCGGCAGGCTGGCAAAGGAATGGTCTGATAGCCTGCAGCCGCCGGCGGCGAAGTGATCCGTCCTTTTTGCCAGTGCCAGCAGGAAGTGGTCATAGCCTGAAATGTCTGATGATGAAACTTCGGCCAGCCTGTCAACATATTCATTAAAGGACTGGCTGTCTTCAATGCAGAAAGCACGGTCGGGCCTGAAACCCGGCAGTACACTTATACCGGGATCGTCTTTCTTTATTTGCCCGTGATATTCAAGGCTGTCAAGGGGATCATCGCTTGTGCATATTACTTCAACATTGAATTTTTTCAGCAGACCCCGCACACTGTATCCCGGCATGGCGAGCACAGCATTTGCCTTTTCCCATATCTCATCGGCCGTTGCCGGTCTGAGCAGCAGGTCGATATCAAAATATCTTTTGAGCTCGAGGTGCGACCAGTGGTAGACCGGGTTGCCCATGGCATGGGGTATTGTTTCGGCCCACTTTATGAATTTAGCCCTGGCAGGAGCATCTCCGGTGCAATATTTCTCCCTGACACCATTAGCCCTCATCAACCTCCACTTATAATGGTCATTCTCAAGCCATGCCTCTGTTATATTGGTGAATTGC
>JBNJHQ010000254.1:0-3598 GCA_051748705.1 Bacteroidota bacterium
ATTCGGATGCAAGTGGGATGATATAATCAAATGACTTTGACTGTATATATGTCTTCCTCAGCAGCTCGTCAACTTTCTGTCTTGAAGAAATGAGCAGGTTTGAATTTTCGTAACCTTCAAGTTCCTCATATTTTTTTGTACCTCCATAACCGGACTGCCTGAAGGAAGATGGCATATTATCGAGGTCCAAAATTGGCCTGTAAACCCTGTCCTCGGAAGCGGCAAAGAGTGAAAGCTTATTATCCGCATCATTAAAGGCACTCTCAAGCAAGCTGTACTTATACCTGATCTCCTCAAGTTGTGACTGTAATTTCTTTTCCTTGGGTGAACCAAAGAAATGCTTGAAAACCAAGCCATAAGAAGCAGCAAGAATTAAGGAGACCACAAGAATTACAGTAAATCTTGCGAGCCTCTGTTCAACAGACAGCCGGTATTCTTTATAGACTATTTCGTCCCTGTCGAGTAGATACTTCTTGCCTAACATCAGGATCTTCACAAATTGTTTTTCCCCACGTTTTTCCCCCTGGGGTGCGACAAATCTAATTAAATAAACTAATTTTACAAACAATTTACCAACATAATGTTTAAGGAACAGTAGATTATATGGACTCAAGGGAACTTAGAAGAGCATTTTTAAACTTTTTTGAATCAAAAGAACATACTATTGTAGAATCTGCCCCAATGGTACTCAAACATGATCCCACACTAATGTTTACCAATGCGGGTATGAACCAGTTTAAGGATATCTTTCTCGGGAATGAAAAGCCCCGTACACTGCGTGTGGCCAACAGCCAGAAATGCCTCAGGGTATCAGGCAAACATAATGATCTTGAGGAAGTTGGTCACGACACTTATCATCATACCATGTTTGAAATGCTTGGGAACTGGTCGTTTGGCGACTATTTCAAAAAGGAAGCAATAGAATGGGCATGGGAATTTCTTACATCAGTGCTGAATATACCTGAAGAAAGGATATATACCACCGTTTTTGAAGGCAATGAGGCCGAGAAGCTGGAAAGGGACAATGAAGCGGAAGAGTTCTGGAAAAAATGCTTCAAAAATCCTGGCAACAGGATACTGGAAGGATCAAAAAAGGACAATTTCTGGGAAATGGGTGATAGCGGGCCATGCGGACCCTGTTCTGAAATACACGTGGATCTGCGGGAGGATAAAGAAAGGGAGAAGGTGGCAGGACATGAACTGGTAAATAAAAATCACCCCCTGGTGATTGAAATATGGAACCTGGTATTTATCCAGTACAACAGGAAATCCGACGGCTCGCTCGAACAGCTGCCTGATAAACATGTTGATACGGGTATGGGCTTTGAAAGATTGTGCATGGTTGTACAAAATAAAAAGTCAAATTATGACACCGATATATTCCAGTCACTTATAAGTGAAATATCAGCCATTACCGGGATCAGCTACGGTGCCGGGAAAAATACTGATACAGCACTCAGGGTAATAGCCGACCACCTCAGGGCAGTGTCTTTTTCAATAGCTGACGGACAGCTGCCCTCAAATAACAAAGCAGGCTACGTTATCAGGCGGATCCTCAGAAGAGCCATTCGCTATGCCTATAACTATCTCAGGCAGGAAGAACCCTTCATATACAGGCTGGTGCCCGTGCTGGTGAATATTATGGGCGATTACTTCCATGAAATTAAAGCACAGCAAAAACAGATAGCAAGTATAATAAGGCAGGAAGAAATTACTTTTCTGAATACCCTGGGGAAAGGTATGAAGTTAATTGACAGGAGGATAGACGAACTGCAGGACAAAAACCAGGATATTTTCCCCGGGAAAGATGCCTTTATTCTTTACGATACCTATGGATTCCCGCTCGACCTTACCCAGCTTATCCTGAAAGAGAATAAAATGACAGTTGATACGGAAGGCTTCGACGAGGAAATGAAGAAGCAAAAGCAAAGATCAAAGACTGATGCTGTAAAGGAAACAGGCGACTGGACAATAATTGATGCAAAAAAGGGCACTGAATTTACCGGTTATGAAAAAACAAGCGACCGGGTAAAAATCACACGTTATCGTAAAATCAAGCTTAAGGGTGAGGAATTCTACCACCTTGTATTCGACAGAACCCCTTTCTATGCAGAATCAGGCGGGCAGGCAGGTGATACCGGGTATATTACCAATGGCAGTGAGAAAATTGACATTATAAACACCATTAAGGAAAATAAACTGATAGTGCACGTCAGCAAAGCTGCTCCCCG
Source organism: Bacteroidota bacterium (assembly GCA_051748705.1). Classification (GTDB taxonomy): domain Bacteria; phylum Bacteroidota; class Bacteroidia; order Bacteroidales; family VadinHA17; genus UBA9300. Next base: position 2,232 of record JBNJHQ010000254.1, read on the forward strand.
CGATACTGAAGATTATTACCAGGCCGTCGTTGACCGGCAGCAGAGATCAGCCACCGCCAAAAACCATACTGCCACCCACCTCCTTCACCATGCTCTCAGAAAAGTGCTTGGTGATCATGTTGAACAGAAAGGATCGCTGGTCACGGCAGAAAAATTACGCTTTGACTTCAGCCATTTCAGGAAAATCTCGCGTGAAGAAATTGATGAAGTGGAGAAACTGGTAAACAAAATGGTAAGGGAAAATATTCCGGCTACCGTCATCGATGAACTGCCGGTGGATGAAGCCCTTGAGAAAGGTGCTATTGCCCTTTTCGGTGAAAAGTATGACAGCAGGGTGCGAGTGGTTGGATTTGATGAATCACTGGAACTATGCGGGGGCACCCACGTTGAATCCACAGGACAGATAGGCCTTTTTAAAATTATTTCTGAATCAGCCATCGCGGCAGGTATAAGAAGAATTGAAGCAGTAACATCAGAGCATGCACTGGATTATGTTAACAACAGGCTGGCCATCCTCGACCAGGTAAGCAATATGCTCACCAGCTCAAGTGACATACCTGAATCAATATCAAAGCTTATATCTCAGGTTGGTAAACTGAATAAAAGAATAGAAAAGCTGGAAGCAAATGCCATTACCCTTATACGGGATGAACTGCTAAGCAAATCGGAAGAGATAAATGGCGTGCAATTCATTGCACAGCAGGTGCAAACAGATTCCATGGATATCCTGAAGAAAATAGCACAGATGATCAGGACCTCAAATAAGGGCATCGTGCTCGCCATAGGTTCACAGATAGGCGATAAGGCCCACCTGCTTATTATGGTCAGCGATGATATAGTGAAAATTAAAAAGATACATGCAGGAGATATCATAAACAAAGCTGCAAAATACATTAACGGCGGAGGCGGAGGCCAGGCTTTTATGGCCGTGGCCGGGGGCAACCAGCCGGGGGGAATACCACAGGCTCTCGATTTTATTAAAAAAACAGTAAGTGAAAATCTCCTCTGAAACCGGGTCCCATTAATCCTTATTATCCAAACCGGGTCGAAAAAATATTTTTCGCCACCTTTTGATAACTATTTGATTATCTGATTTATACTGGATCATTAATCATGATTGTCAATTTTACCTTTCTTTTGTTCGAAATTTTTTTGTAGAATTGCCCGTTCCATAATATTATTCTTATGAAACCCACATGTATTTGAATACACAAACACAATATTATAATAAGCAGTTACATGTGGGTTCCATCATACCATTAAAATAAAGTATTATATGATGAAAGTAAACAGGACTTTTGACATCATTGACTGGAATATTGAGAAGTATTCCAGGGAAGTGGCTATCGCCGGTAAAAATGGAAATG
>JBNJHQ010000255.1:0-3585 GCA_051748705.1 Bacteroidota bacterium
TATTTCTGTATTTCATTAACAAGCATTGCTGTTTGTACAGCCTTTCCTCCCTCATCATATTCCAGTATTTGTTGAGAGCTTAAGGATGACTCTGTATTCAGTTGTAATCCGAAAATACCATCTTTATATTTTTCCAATCCGCCTGAAAAATCAGCAGGAACCATAAACAGCTGGCCAAATTTCTCTTCAATAGTCATCCTGGACAATAAATCCTCAACCCTGTCTTCTATTGCTATATCAGGGTTCTTATAGTTTAGCATGTCTTCATTCCTGCAGGAAAATGCAAAAGAGATAATCAAGGCAGCCAGTATAAATCCTTTAATTCGCATCATATTCTTAAATGTTTGGTAACGATTGTGTATATGCACTTTTATTCTTTTTTCCTCTGTTTTCCTTAAAATCTCCATCTTCCGGGGTACAGAAAAAACACTTTTCTTTTTCATATCCCCAAGATAATTCTAATGTGGAACAATCTACAAATATGTTTTTAGTTTTTTGTCAGGCTATATTTGGGTCTGATCCAATAGTAGTGTCCGGCTAAAATCATAATAAAAGAGGTATTCCCCTCAGGTTTACATCAGAATTTGTACCGGGTTTTTGTACCTTTACCCGGGAATTCAACTTTTAGGACCTGGTTTTGTTATATCTTTTATCAGATGATCAGTCTTTTTCTGATAGGGTAAAGGTTCCACTTAAGGGTCATTATTTAACAGGAGTTGTATAAGGCCGGGAAATGAGGCCGGAAAAATTAAAAACTTTTAAAACAGAACAGTCATGAAAATAAAAATAGCAGCAACCATAATTCTTGCAATATTTATTTGCGGGCCAATGGCAGGCCAGGGAAAAAACAACAAAAAGAAGGCAGTCCTTACTGGGAAAATTGTTAACAGGGACTCTGTGCCTGTGAGCAATGTGATGATATTTGTAGACGGCATGAATTCAAATAAAATGACCAATGCGAAAGGGGAATTCAGGCTGAGAATCAAGCCTGATGCCCGGAAATTATCATTCTTAAGTGCTGAATACGGTGGACTTGAGGTTGACTATGTTGGACAGGAGAAGCTTGAAGTAATGATAAATCTTGAATCTGATAATATGGCTTTCGATCCTGCCCGGTCCGGGGAGGTAGTTGAAACAGGATATGGAAAGATTGGTGAAGACGACCTTGTTAGCAGCATCTCTTCCATAGATGGTGACAAATTCAGGAACAGGTCATACAAAGATGTTTATGAAATGATTGTTGGTGAATTTCCGGGCGTGGTAGTAGAAGGAACAGCGATCAGGATTAGGGGGATAACCTCACTTAATGCTTCCAATGATCCCCTGCTTATTGTAGATGGATCACCAGTCCAGTCCTTATCGAATATCGCTCCTGCCGATGTGGAATCAATTAACGTATTAAAGGGTTCTTCAACCGCTATTTACGGCTCAAGGGGAGCCGCCGGCGTTGTGGTTATCAAAACCAAAAGCGGCAACAGGAAGAAATAGGATTGCTTTATCTTCTGCACATTAGTTTTGCAGAATATATGCAGAAGACCTGCAGTATCAAAGCCCGGTGAGCCATAAGGCTCCGGGCTTTGTTTGTTATTTCACAGCTACCGGCCGATAAAACATAATAAAATACCAGGAATGGTGGCGGGTGGGTACGGTCATGCAGCGAGATCAATAATATTTTTTGATATCTTTATAAGGACTTTTAAAATTCAAATTAATCCCGGTTAATATGGAAGAGACAAATAATGAAGTTAAAAATTCTTTAGAATTCAACCACGACAGCTTAAGGCATCTTGAAGAAGCAAGGAAATGGGCAATGTTTATTGCAATACTGGGCTTTATTGGTGTAGGTATGCTGGTCCTTGTAGCATTATTCTCCGGTACCGCACTGGCGTTTCTCGGGGATGACTTTGTAAGCCCGGCCCTGGGTATTGGAATTGGGATCCTTTACCTTCTTATTGCAGTCCTGTATTTTTTCCCGGTATATTATCTTTTTAACTTTTCAGGCAAGGCCAAAAAGGCAGTACAAGAATCGGACAGCAAATCCCTGACGGAATCAATGAAATTTTTAAAATCCCACTATAAATTCCTGGGGATAATGGCTATAGTGATGCTGGTACTGTATCCTATCCTGATAGCCATCCTTGTGCTTGGAGGGATAATGAGCAGCATGTAGACCGGGCCCGGGTAGAAAACCTCCTAAAGCTGAAACATTTACAATATGCTGATCGGGCTGTTTGGTCAGGCAGTGCTTCAAGCCCGTGCATATAATATTCGATATGTGACGGGGATAAAAATGAATACCAGCAGCAATCCAAACAGCAGTCCGCCTATGACCACCACTGCCATGGGTTTCAGCATTTCCGTGCCATCACCCATGGTCAGGGCCAGCGGCAATAATGCAAAAAGGCTGTTTATGTCGGTTATCAGAATAGGACGCAGGCGTATGATGGCCGCGTTTTTTATTGCTTCAGTCAGACCCTGCCCCTGGTTTCGCAACTCATCGATAAAGGTAAGCAGCAATATCCCGTTATTGATCTCCATACCCGTAAGCATGATGATACCTATCAGGGCGGTAACACTCACGGGTGTGCCTGTTATATAAAGGGCGAAAGACATGCCTGCCAGTGACAGAGGTATGCGTATTATGATTATCAGTGGTTTAAGGAAGCTTTCGAAATAAAGAACCATCACGGTATATCCTATCAGCAGGGCAACAAGCAGTATTATTGCCATCTGCCTGATATTTTCTGTGAGCATAAGTGATTGCCCACCGTAATTGAGCCTGTAGCCGGCAGGCAGAATAAGATCTTCCAGTTTTTCCTGCAGGTCTGCCGTGGCATCTCCCACGCTCATACCTGCCACATTGGCCGTTACCTTGATCATGCGGTCCTGGTTCTTCCTTTCTATCTTCACCGGGCCACTGCTCTTTTTAATTGCGGCTATTGCATTAAGGGGAATTTTTGCACCACCGGGACTGTTTATATATATTGCTTCAAGGTCGGATGCTGATTTAATCTCTGACTCATCCATTACAATTCTTATAGGATAATAGTATGCGCCTTCTTTATAAGAAGTGGGCACAGACCCTTCAACAACGGTTTTTACTGTCCGGCCTATTTCTTCAAGGCTTATTCCCAGGTCAAAAGCTTTTTGCCTGTCTACAAGGATCCTGTATTCGGGCTTTGTGAGCTGCATGGAAATATCAAGCCCCGCCAGGTAATCCAGGTCTTTTATCTTATCGCGCAGGATGGTGGCCTGCATATAGATATTTTCCAGTGGCTCACTCCTGGGTGCCATAATCTCGAGCTCAATGTCAAACTGGCCTATCTGCCGTATGCCTTTCATCTTTGTATGCATTACTTTTATGACTGCACCTGGATATTTTACTGTCTGCATAATGACGGGTCGCAGTTGTTCCACATATTCATCTGTATCCATTGGTCTTTCAGAGGCATCCACCAGCTGGATATTCACCTCGCCTTCAAAACTTATTTCATTTGTTGTCAGTCCTTTTATCATGCCTCCGGCAAGAGAGGCATAGCCCTTGATATAATCCTGTCCGGCAAGCGTTCTTTCAACCATTGAAAG
>JBNJHQ010000256.1:0-2493 GCA_051748705.1 Bacteroidota bacterium
AGCTGACATCAAATATCGCACATGAGCTCAGGACGCCGGTGACATCAATCATGGGCTATCTCGAGACTGTTTTGAATACGGACATAGACCCGGAACAGGAGCGCCTGTTCCTGTCAAGGACAAGAGACCAGGCAATGAGGCTCGCTGAGCTGATTGATCATATTTCCGTATTGAATAAGCTGGAAGAGGGGAAAGGCTTTTACGAAATAGAAAATATTTCAGTCCATGATGTGGTATCCGTTGTTGTTGACAGCATGAGGATGAAGCTTGAATCAAAGAATATGACCGTTAATATTGACCTGGATAAAGACCTGAGAATAAAAGGCAACAAAATTCTTATGCATTCAATATACCAGAACCTTATAGAAAACACGATCAATTATGCCGGTGTTAATGTAAAAATACAAACAGGCCTTTACTATGAAGATGATAATTACTATTACTTCCGCTATTCGAATGACGGTAAGAGTATACCTGACAAGCATATACCCAGGTTATTTGAGAGGTTCTACCGGATAGATGAAGGCAGGTCGAGGAAAAAGGGAGGTACAGGCCTGGGGCTGGCAATCGTCAAGCATGCTGTGCAGTTCCACAGGGGACAGATCACGGCCAAGAACCTGGAGGGGGGAGGCATAGAATTCCTGTTTTCAATCAGTAAGAATCTCCAGGGCTTTAACTGAAAAGCAGCTGGCGCGGCAGGGTTCTGAAGGCTCGTGGATAATTTCCTGAAGGCTTTGTGAAGTGCCGCTACCCGGCTCCTGTACTTCAATATCAAATACATTCTGGACGAAGAAAAGCGAGATAAAGGATATTATCCCTGCAATAATGGGTGTTGTAAGCCACCCGCTGGCTATACCACCAAGCACTTTGAAGTTTATGTTTCTTGTACCTTTCAGTATGCCTATACCCACAATGGACCCTACTATTACCTGTGAGCTTGAAACCGGCACAAGAGGTATTGCCGGCAGTCCCAGGCCGGATATGAATTCTGAAAGGCTCGATGAGGAAAAGATGAAAAGCACTATCGAATGGGCCAGTACAACTATTAGAGCCGAATCAGAGCTCAGTTCGTAAATATTCTTTCCAACGGTTTTCATAACCCTTCCGGAATAGGTAAATATGCCGGCAGCTATTGCCAGGGCACCAAGCAGGAAAAGCTGCTGCGAACCCCCAAGCACCATAAATCCAAGGTCTATGCTTTCCAGGTCCAGGGCCGGGACAAAAACACCCATCACATTGGCAATATTATTTGCACCAAGGCTGTAAGCACCGAAGGCACCGACAATAATCAGGCCCGTACGTACAAACGATTCATACCTGATAAGGTGGATTTTTGCTTTCCTCTTGAATTTCTTTATCACTATGTATAAAAGCATGGCAAAAAGTCCTCCCAGCACCGGTCCCGTAACCCATGTAGTCACTATTGTGGTCAATGAAGTGAGATCTGTCCTGCTGCCGGTGAAAAGGTTCCAGCCGATTATTGCACCCACAATAGCCTGTGTTGTTGATACAGGTATGCTCAGGCGGGTCATGAAATATACTGTCAATGCAGCCGATAGGGCAACCGTGAATGAACCACCCATGGCATTGACGGCACCCAGGCGGCCAAGTGTTTCAGTTGCCCCGGCACCCTGGAACACGGCACCAATGATTAAAAAGACGGATGCTATAACAGCGGCCTTTATAAATGATATCATGCGTGAACCAACAGCCGAACCAAATATGTTCGCTGCATCATTGGCTCCCAGTGACCAGCCCAGGAAAAGACCGCTTGTCAGAAAGAAAAATATCATATCTACATTATTATCCTCATCGAAAGGCTCAGGAGACGGTCGGCTACATCCTGTGCCCTGTCTGACAGTCGTTCAATATGATGTGTAAAATATCTAAGGTGCGATTTCTCAGCCAGGTTGAGGTCGGGCATATCATGGAATATTTTCCTTTTTATCCTGATGCCAATATTATCTGTTTCGCCTTCAAAGAAATAGACCTTGTTGAGTTTCTCCCTGACATTATGGGGTTCCCTGAAGAAGGATCTCAGGGCAGGCATCAGTTCTTCGCAGGTTGCAACTGAAGCTTCTGCCAGGTGAAGAATATCCTTGTTCAGGGCTTCAGGGAAAGAAGGTATCTCCGCATCAAACTGGTAAATAACTTCTTTAACTGTATCCAGCAGGTCATCCGTATCGTCTATAAGCATGGCTACCTCACTCCTGTGCTGTGGGAGGATGCTGTGAATGATCATATCATTCTCTATTGATTTTTGCTTCCTGTCGGCCTTGGATTCCAGCTCGTCTATCCTCTTAAGGTAATCCCTGAAAACATCAGGCTCCTTTTTTAGATAACTCCCGATGGCTCCCTTGAATATTAACAGGCCATCCTCGACATTGTCGAAGAATTCATCGATCTTTATTATTATTTTTTTTGTGTGCCTGGTAAATATTGCCATAAGCTTGATTTTTTTATGAATATAGCAAAAATCAGAATCTTACGATC
>JBNJHQ010000256.1:2503-3585 GCA_051748705.1 Bacteroidota bacterium
CATTGTTGTCGACTGAGGGTTTAATGCTTTCATGAACAGCCTGCAGCCCGAAGCCCACTTCATCGATGTCAAAAAAGCCGTAGCCGGCATAGTGGCCATTTATGATCTTAATCGCAGATCTCTCACCGGCATGCCGACCACTGTCAATAATGAAAAAGTTATCGCGGCTGAAAATAAATTCATCCAGGGCTTTTTGTGCCCTCCTGTTATAGGAAGCAGCATTTTCATCACCCGTGCAGGCTCCCCTGCATATGCCCACCTGCCTGTGAAAGCATCCATTGTCCGATTGATACAGGCCGCATAATTGCGGGCATCATTCATATTTTTCAACCAGGACAGCCAGCTTCGACCTTGCCCTTTCCCCGGAAGTAAAAACAGATAGGGGCTTTACATCATAATCACCCAGCTTAACTATCGCAAAACGTATATAACCGGCTTTATCCCGCTCCGACACAATACCCCAGGTAAAGGCTGTCCTCCTCTGGGCGCGGTTATATACCGGTTTGTTCTGTTTTATTTCCTCAGATTCTTTCAATAAGGCAATTAGTTCATTTCCCGTTAGTTCATAATCAACATCAGCTATCTCGTCCCTCATTTGCATGGCCCTTTTTGAACTGTTATTCGAAAGGTGGGTCATAACCCTCTGGTGAAGATTCTTGCTTTTTCCAATATATATCAGATCGTTCCGGTCGTTATAGAAGTAATACACACCTGGTTCTTCTGGCAGGGAATCCACTTTTTTGAGATCGAGCGAAGGGTGCAGCTTTGCTTTCCTGCTGTTGCTTATTATTCCGGGCTGGCCGGAAGCTTCATCTGCCTGCAGCAAAAGTTCAAACAGCTTCACAGTGGCAAGTGCATCTCCAGGGGCCCTGTGCCTGTCATTGATCTCAAGACCGAGTTCCATGCAAATATTGCCAAGTGAATATGAGCGGTGCCCCGGTAACAGCCTGCGGCTGAGGCTTACCGTATCCAGCAGCTTCCTACTGTAGTTATACCCAAGGTTTTTAAACTCCTGGCGGATAAAGGAATAATCAAACCTTGCATTGTGTGCTACGAAAGTTTTTCCTTCGGTGATCTCAACA
>JBNJHQ010000257.1:0-3575 GCA_051748705.1 Bacteroidota bacterium
TTTATTGCTTCATCAAATACAAGCTCTTCAGGTGATACTTCCTTTTCCACTTTCTTCTTTTCAGCGTGGTACTCGGGTATAAACTGCCGGTCATCCACCGAGCGGCTATTTCTGAATGTGGGTGATACAATTTCTATCCTGTTCCTGTGCAGCAGGTCCATTACTTTTGCGTTCAGCAGAGACCTGGTGCTGAAAAACTTGCCTGTATCCTCAAGGAAGCCGTGAACCTTGTATGTTACTGAGAAATCGCCGAGATCAGTAATATAGACGTAGGGATCGTTTAATCCGGTTGCCAGGGCTGCTTCCTTCAGTGCTTCTTCAATTTTTGTCCTTGGGACATCATAGCCCAGTGAGACGGATGAGGATATCACTGTGTTTGTTTTACGCGTCAGCTTCACCGGGTTGGTTGCGACATAAAGATTTGGCAGGGTGACGAAATTGCTGTCTTCAAGCTGTATCTCAATATGGAAGGCAGATCTTCTGATCACTCTTCCCTGCAGGTCGTTAATACTTATCAGGTCGCCGTTCCCGAACCTGTTCATGGAGTTGTTCATAAAGCCCGCAATGAGATTGCCCAGTATGGTGGTTGAGCTCAGGGCTATCGCTGCACTGATTATTATCCCGAGCAGGCTGATTATCTGGCCTTTAGCTGAGGGGTCAATTGGCAGGGCAAGGATAAATATTATAGTGCCGATAAAAGCTATCAGGAAAGTAATTGACCTTTTTATTATTCCCGCCGTGTTTTTAACGGTTTTCATCCGGTTGAATATCCACGAGGTAAAAACCAGCAGGATTATGACAATTATTAATACACTTGTTGGTTCAAGTATTGACTTCAGGATGTTAAGCAGTTTTTCCATATTATTTTTTCTTTAGCTTCCAGTTCTCAGGCTTAAATTACTCTTCCCCGGTGGATATTATTTCCCGTGTTTTTACCGGTGGTACCTGATAATTTTTTCAGGCCCTATATGATTATGTCTTGCCGGCGGATTTTTTGCATATAACAATAAATTCCTTTGAATCTTCATCCAGGGCTTTGCCACTATAGTCCCCAATAATGCTGTATTCCTCAAAAAGGGAACGTTCAATAAGATGCTCCAGTTCATACCTGAAAAAGATTCGCATGGGCACCTTCCATTCTTCAGTTTTCAGACCGTCATCCTCTTCCCATTCAAGGCGGAAAAGAATATTCAGTATCTGGTTTACCAGGTCGGGCATGGATGTAACGATGCGCCTGAGTTTCTTCCCCGGCTCATACTCATCATCAAAATCAGTCTGCCTGTCAATACCACTATGCAGAATGCCGGGGTCGGGTACAAAGGCATCAAAAACAAAACTGCCGCCGGGAACAAGGTGCTTATATACATTATTCAATGCCGTTATCTGCTCCTCTTTTTCAAGGAGATGCATGAATACCCTGAAAGGGGCCAGTATCAGCTCGAAGCGGAAATCAAAACTGAAATCGACAATGCTTTGCTGGCTGATGCGGTAATGATCTTTCCTGTCCAGTTTTTTGAACAGGACATCCAGCATTGAGCGGCTGATGTCTATCCCGTAAATATCGGCTTCCTCTTTGAGTGCCCTCATGAAATGGCGACCTGTTCCAACGCCGATTTCCAGTATTTTACCCCTGCTGTTTCTTATCAGTTCAAGAAAATATTCGCTGTCGGCTCCGTCACGCATTTTATGGTAGATAGTATCATAAAATCGTGCAAAGCCCCTGGGGTATTCATGTTTCATGGCAGCTCAATCAGTTTATCATATATATGTAAAGATACTAAGATGTATTTAAATGAAGAAGATGTTGACATGTTAAAACATTGAGTCAAAAGAGCTGCTTCAAGGCCGTGTATATCATTAATGGGTCTGACCGATGCAATTTGGATAAGGGTATATTCGTGGTAAGTCTATTACAGGTGGGAAGGATAATTATATGTTCAGAATCTTATTCCTATAAGTATGATATCATCCAGCTGGCTTGTTTCTCCTTTCCATTCCGCGAATTTCTTCCTGAGTATCTCATGCTGTTTTTTCATGGGCATTTCAACTACTTCTGCCAGGGTCTGCTTAAAGCGGCGTGTGCTGTATTTTTTGTTTTCCGGTCCCCCGAACTGGTCGGTGAAGCCATCCGAGAAGATATATATCACATCACCCGCTTTTATTTGTAATTCATTATTGGTAAAGGTCCTTGCACTGGGTGTATATGAACCAACAGGCATCCTGTTAGCCTTATATTCAGTTAGTTCGCCTTCTCTGAAATGGTACAGCGGATTAAATGCCCCGGCATATTCCAGTACCTTTCTCTTCCTGTCATATTTACAGAAAGCAAGGTCAATCCCGTCGACCGCCTTATGCTCCACGCTTGCATGCGAAAGTGAGTTTATTACCCTGCTTCTCATCAGTTCAAGTATCTCCGAGGGCCTGAAATTTTTTTCTCCGTCACTGGTTATTTCATTCAGGAGTGAGATGCCAAGCATACTCATGAAAGCACCGGGTACACCATGACCGGTACAGTCGGCTGCAGTAAAATAAACCCTGTCTTTATTACCGGCTATCCAGTAGAAATCGCCACTTACTATATCCCTTGGTTTGAACATTATGAAATAATCCCTGAAGCTGTTCTTGAATAACTGCCTGCCCGACAACATGGCTGACTGTATCCTGCTGGCGTAGGCTATGCTACTGGTAATTTCTTCTTTCTGGTTCATAATTTCATCCCTCTGTATCTCTATCTGCTGCTTTTTTTGCTCTATCTCCAGGGTACGCTGCCTGACTTTTTCTTCAAGCACCCTCTTGTCGTGTTTCAGTTTCTTTTCGCGGAAGATGATGACCAGGACAAAGAAGCCTGTTACCAATAGTCCCATCAGAACATAAAACAGTACTGATTGAGTAAAAGGTGGTTTTATTGAGAACCTGATGGTTTTTTCTTCGCTTATCTCACCCAGGACATTCATGGCCCTGAAATGCACCGTATAATCACCTGCCTCGAGTGGAAAGGCTAATTCAGGGTTGATGGTCCATTCAGACCACTTTTTCATATATCCTTCGATAAGGTACTGGTACCTGGTGGATGTTTTCTTAAGATAATAAGGAGCGCTAATGTTGACCAGGATACGTTGTTTGCCCGGTTCAAAGATCATATTATCAAATTCATGGAAACTCCTGTCATCACTTCTCACCCCGGAGATATACATAATGAATTCAGTTTCCTGGCTATCTTTCCTTACGGGTTCGATCCTGTGAATATTGTTTTTACTGTCTGCGAGCCAGATTGAACGGTTCTCATCAATGCTTATGAAGCCCGGATCATCGAAAAGCCTCATGATGCTCTCGGTTTGTTCCAGGTGGGGTAGACTGGAATCAAGGAAGATCCATCCATCATCGGCAAGGATAAGCGGGTAATTCACATCAGACAGTATGTATTTATACTTCCTGTCCTCCGTGATTTTCTTTTCAGTATTTTTATAGCTTATGAAAGCATCCTCTGCCGGGGAGTATACAAATATTCCTGACTCCCCGAAGGCGTAAATACTGTCATTGGCCCCAGCCACATTATATTCGACCGGGTAGTCTTG
>JBNJHQ010000258.1:0-3550 GCA_051748705.1 Bacteroidota bacterium
GATCCAGAATATTTTATATAAGCATCTTTTCGACAATAATAAAACCTACAGTGACCCTTAATCATATCAGAATCAAACTTATACCATATAATCCGGCAAGTTTTCTAACGTATATTAATAGCCGTAGAGGTAGGTTGAAAATTATACAATTAGAATATCAAGAAGTTACACAATTCAAATAAAAAGTTACATCATTCACAGCTTACGTCATCTTCTTTGGTCTGATCATTCTTTAGGGTGAAAGTATCCTCTCAGGATTTTCCTTCGACAGTAATCTCTATTTGATGCATAACTCATATACTCCTGTGTTAGCTCCCGTTTTCTTCAAAAAGAAATCCGTTGCGCCGGGATGTTGCCTGTTCGTTGAACTCCGCCCGTTAACGGCCCAAAAGGAGCCTTGTCGGCTTCCTTTTATTCCTGAGCCCGTTCCCTTAAGGGGTTCCGCAATCGTAAGTGAGAATATTTTGTGCTGTTTGCTTAATTAATCCTCCAGGTAAGTCAATAGCTTTTCACGTGTCAGGGTCATTGGTGATTCAAGGTCGTTGATGGTATTGCCATTTGTATCGACCAGCGAGTATTTTGCACCCCCGAAACAAAATGAGGAGAGCCTTGTACAATTAAAGCGTGTTAATGTTGAATCGTTTCCCTCCACCGGGAGGAAATAGTGACCGGCTTTCCATTCATCGTCGATTATCCTGGCGGCCCAAAGGTTTTTGTGTGTTTCCTCATCGATGCATATGTTAAGCACTTTGAAATCATCCTTAATATCCCTTTCAAAATCCTTTATTGCAGGCAAATGGGGTATTATTGTAGATCCTGCAAAACGAGCCGACCAGAATGTTATGAAGAGCGGTTGGTCATTATTGCTTATAAGTTTTTCAAATGCTTCCCTGTCAAGGGTCTTTTCCTCCATGTCCAGCTTGTATTCCGGATTAGCAAGGCCATTCTCCAGCAGTTCCTCGAAGCGGTCAATGCGTTCGATGTATTTCATGTTAGTGATACTTTCCCTCAGATCCTCGTAAGATTCCTGGTAATCAAAACCCAGGGTCTGTGCAATTGCAACATTTTCTGCGAAAAACTTATCATGAACATCGCTATTGAAATTAGCCTTTATAAAACCTGGTATCCATTTAAGAATGGCTGTATCCTGTTGATAAGCGGTCCAGTCATTGTACCTGATAACATCACCTTTTTCCTGCTGAGTCCTGACATACTCAAGGTATAAAATATCCTCAAGGGCATTGGCAACACGAAAATCGTTGGTATTGTCTATTTTATTATAGTTAGCAGTGTTAAATACACTGAACATATCGCCTGAGAAATCGATTTCAGTTGAATCCAGTTTTTTACGTTCACATAAGTATGTGATGAAACCACTGATTGCTGCTCTACTGCTAAAAATAATATTTTCTATAAATCTGACCTCCCCTTCCGATATTGAGTTTTCCGTTATAATCCTCTCAATCTTATCCCTGTTCCCCGCATTAGTTATGAGCGCATTATCCGGGTCTCCATTTTTTATTGCATTCAATATTCCGGCCTGGACAGCAGTAATACTGTCAAGACGTGACTTATACTCATCCAGGGTGTATTTCACATCATAGAACAAATCAGGTTTGAATTGTGCCAGGTTCAGTATATTAATCTTTGCAGCCCCTTGGCCTTTAGCAAAGCAGGTGGATGCCGGATCATTAATATCAAACTCTAATTCAAGATTATCACCTTTGAAAAGTTCAAGCCTGATACCTTTGTTTTTATAGACCAGCGTATAAGTGGCTGCATGGGTCAGCCTGTCTGCTGAAAGGCTGAAATACCCGTCATCGTTAATCCGCGTACCGGTATTCCGGAAGTTGTCAAAGTTCAGGCAGCCGCGCAGCCGTGGCATGTAGTTAAGTACTATGTACTCATTGTTCGAATTTGAATCGTGTCCCTGTATAGTGACACCCTCGTTGCCGGTATCCCTGCACTGGACAACTAACAATAAGCATGCAAGAAACAGGAGTGATTTTTTAAAAGATGTTTGGGTCATTGGTTTTCAGGATATGGTAATAATTCATGCAATTTAACTTATTGGGCTGAGATAGCAATCAGAAATACCGCATAAAAGTTCGCGGAGCAGCTTATTCAATGGTATTGGATGTACAATTCAGCCATCGTTTTCAGTCATAGGAATGCTTCCCCATGAAATCTCTCCGTATCTCCGAAACCTGTTGCGCATATTCGCCAAACCATATATAATGGTCAGCTCCTTCCAGCACTTTGAATTCAACAGTATTGCCTTCTTCCCTCATCCTGTTTACAAAAACCTCTGCCGTGGGAAATGCTACGTTTCTGTCGTTGGTACCGTGTATGATAAGTGCCGGAGGCAAGCCTTCCCTTACAAGGTAAACAGGAGATATCTCCTCAACAAGATCTTCATCACGTCCGCTTTCCCTCAGCCCCTGGCGTATCCAGTTATTTGCATCCGTAAGGTCATATACGCCCGAGTTGACAAGTATAAGGTTTGGTTCTGCGGTGATGCTTAAATCATCACCGGGATCATTCCAGTTTCTTACGAGTGCGGTGCACAGAGCAAGGTGTCCCCCTGCGCTGTTACCGGATACGACAATCCTGTTCGTGTCTATATTGTATTCACCGGCATGCATCCTCAACCAGCGGATAGCCGATTTTGCATCCAGAACAGATTCGAAAGGCAGCGTACCATGACGGTATGCAAGCCGGTATTCGACAGAAACAGCCACCCATCCGTTTTTTGCATAATCCTCACAGGAAGGAAAAACCCAGTCAGGTTTTCCTTCCGACCAGCTTCCACCATGGAAATACACCATGACCGGGAATTTTTGTTTTCCCTTTCCCTCCATGCTCTCCGGGAGGAAGATATGCAGATCGAGCTTAAAGCCGTCAACTGTTTTATATGTCCTGATCAAATGGCCTTCCCTGCCTCTCTTCTCCGACTCATAAAAAGATTTGACATTATTCACCAGTGATGTATCGTGGCATGTTTCCACGAAGTCTTTATAAATATCCTCTATGTTCTTAATGCCAAACCTGTCGATATGATCATACAAATAATAATGCTCCAGGTAGTTCTTCACCTCCCGGTTGGTGAAATACACCGGTACCAGGTTCATTGTCGCCCGGAGCTGCTGGTTGTCAATATGGCTGTACGACGGATCCTGAAGTTCAATTTTTGATTTAATGTAGAGGAAAGACTTCAGGAAGGCTGTAAAACCTTCAATATTAAGCAAGTCCGGGTTATTGAACTCTTCAGTGACGGCTTCAAGTCTTTTATCGATAATGTCATCTGACAATTTTTTTATTCCTGTGATCCTGCTATGGTGATAGGGATACATCACGATAAAATTATCAAATGCGTATTTTATTTCCTTTATCTCTTTTTCAACGAACTTCTTGTAACGGCCCGGGTTTTGCTTTTCAAAGGAGAGTATGAGTGAATCAAAGTCTGCTTCCAGCGAATCCATGAGATTTAGATAATCGTGTTTATCCAGAGCATATATGGAGTCAAAGTTCCCGAAATAATATTCAGAGA
>JBNJHQ010000259.1:0-3546 GCA_051748705.1 Bacteroidota bacterium
AAGTTTGTCGGTGAACATATCAGGAGAAAAGCCGGTAAATCTGCAAGTGTTTAATATTTAAAAATTGAGTGATGAGCTTAACTAAGACAGAAAGAAGGAAGAGGATAAGACTGAGAATACGAAAAACCATTTATGGTACCCCGGACAGGCCACGGGTATCGGTTTTCAGAAGTAATAAGCAGATCTATGCCCAGCTTATCGACGATGATAACGGCAAAACAATATTGTCGGCTTCGTCAAGGGAAAAAGATATAGTCTCTGCCGCTAAAGGCAATAAAACAGAACAGGCTGTAATGGTTGGTAAATTGCTGGCCAGCAAATGTAAGGAGGCCGGCATTGAAAGTGTAGTGTTCGACAGGGGCGGTTATAAGTATCATGGAAGGGTGAAATCACTGGCTGAAGCAGCACGCGAAGGCGGGTTAAAATTCTAAATGTATATGAATAAAGAAATTAAAAGAGTAAAAACCATTGATCTCGAGTTGAAAGACAGACTCGTTAGTATCCAGAGGGTTACAAAAGTAACCAAGGGAGGTCGTACCTTCAGCTTTTCTGCCATAGTGGTGGTTGGTAATGAAGATGGCGTAGCCGGTTACGGACTGGGTAAGGCCAATGAAGTAACCACGGCAATAGCCAAGGGGGTTGAAGATGCAAAGAAAAACCTCATACGCGTACCGGTAATCAACGGTACCATTCCGCATGTTCAGTATGCCAAGTATGGAGGTGCTTCTGTATTCCTGAAGCCTGCCTCTGAAGGTACAGGCGTGAAGGCCGGCGGAGCGATGCGGGCCGTGCTCGAAAGTGTTGGCGTCAGAAATGTCCTGGCAAAATCAAAAGGTTCGTCAAACCCTCACAACCTGGTTAAAGCAACCTTTGAAGCGCTGACTGAACTCAGGGACGCCTACACGGTGGCAAACCAGAGGAGAATATCACTGGATAAAGTATTTAACGGATAGAAAAATATCGTTATGGCAAAGATAAGGGTAACACAGGTTAGATCTAAAATAGGAAGACCTGAGCGTCAGAAAAGAACACTGACTGCACTGGGGCTGAAAAAAATGCACCAGAGCATAGAGCATGAAGCCACACCACAGATACTGGGTATGGTAAATGCAGTTAAGCACCTTGTGAAAGTTGAGGAAATATAAAGGAATCATAAATCTGATTGAAATGGACTTAAGTAATCTGAAACCGGCTGAAGGAACGGTAAAAAAAGACAGGCGCCTGGGACGAGGTCAAGGTACAGGCAGAGGTGGTACATCCACCAGGGGCCATAAAGGGCAGAAATCACGATCGGGGTACTCAAAGAAAATTGGGTTCGAAGGCGGACAGATGCCCTTGCAGCGAAGGGTTCCCAAGTACGGTTTTACAAACATTAATCGTGTTGAATATAAGGGAATTAATATAAGTACCCTGCAGGCCCTGGCAGAAAAGAAAAACCTTGATGTCATTACTTTGGATATAATGATTGAATCCGGACTGATATCAAAAAAAGCAAAGGTTAAGATCCTGGCCAAGGGATCCCTTGATAAGAAACTTGAAGTGCACGCCCATGCTTTTTCGAAAGCAGCAGCCGAAGCCATAGAAGCCCAAAAGGGAAAAGCAGTAAAAATTAACTAGGATGAGATTAATTCAGACGATACGAAACATATTCAAGATAGAAGATCTCAGGGCAAGAATAATATATACACTGGGCATTATTCTATTGTACAGGTTCGGTAAGTATGTTACCCTGCCGGGCATTGATCCGTCACAGCTGGACAATCTTGCCGATCAGACGGCCTCAGGTATTATGGGTCTGCTTGATATGTTCTCGGGAGGCGCCTTTTCGCAGGCTTCGGTCTTTGCTCTTGGTATAATGCCCTATATCTCAGCATCCATTGTTATCCAGCTACTGGGTATAGTATTTCCTTATTTCCAGAAACTTCAGCGTGAAGGTGAAAGCGGCAGAAGAAAAATGAACCAGTATACCCGCTACCTTACCGTGGCAATACTGGTGCTCCAGGCACCCACTTACCTGGCAAACCTGCATAACACGCTGCCGGCCAGCGCATTTATACTGCGAGGCACATTGTTTACCTTCTCATCGGTGATCATTCTCACCGCCGGTACAATGTTTATAATGTGGCTGGGTGAGAAGATTACTGACAAGGGAATAGGAAACGGTATTTCGCTTATCATTATGATAGGTATTATTGCCAGGCTGCCACAGGCCTTCGTGTTTGAGCTGGGTGTAAGGCTTGACGGATCAGGCGGACTGGTGGCACTCTTACTCGAACTGGTGCTGCTCTTTGCCGTTGTGCTGGGTACTATCCTGCTTGTGCAGGGTACCCGGAGGATACCTGTTCAGTATGCAAGACGAATAGTTGGCAATAAACAATACGGTGGTGTGAGGCAGTATATACCCCTTAAGGTGAATGCTGCAGGCGTTATGCCTATAATTTTTGCACAGGCGATCATGATGTTGCCCATTATCCTGGCAGGCTATGCTTCGGCAGAGCAGATGTCAGGATTTGTTTCAGCACTTTCAAATATGTATGGTTTCTGGTATAACCTTATTACAGCACTGCTGATTATTGCTTTTACCTATTTCTATACGGCTGTAACAATAAATCCCGTTCAGATGGCTGAAGATATGAAAAAGAACGGGGGCTTTATACCCGGTGTTAAACCCGGACGCAAAACAGTTGAATTTCTCGACCAGGTAATGTCGAGGATAACATTGCCCGGATCAATATTCCTGGCCATCATTGCAATACTGCCCGCCATAGCTGTGAAATTCGGGGTAAGCTCGCCTTTTGCACAGTTTTATGGGGGCACATCATTGCTGATCCTGGTTGGTGTTGTGCTGGATACGCTGCAGCAGATTGAGAGTCACCTGCTGATGCGCCATTATGACGGACTGATGAAATCAGGAAGAATAAAAGGCAGGGCAGGTGCCGTGTCGGCTATGTAAAAAAATGTTCTTTGATGTTACATCTTAAAACAGGGGAAGAGGTTGAATTATTGAGAGCAAGCAATCAATTGGTGTCGAGAACACTGGCTGAGCTTGCAAAAATAATAAGACCGGGTATCACAACCCTCAGACTGGACCAGGTAGCGGAGGAATTTATCAGAGATAATAAAGCGCTTCCCGGTTTCAAGGGATATAATGATTTCCCCAGTACATTGTGTACCTCTGTTAATGATGAAGTAGTTCATGGTATACCTTCAAAATATGAACTGAGGGATGGAGATATCATATCCATTGATTGTGGCGTGATACTTGAGGGGTTTTATGGCGACAGTGCCTTTACTTACCCCGTAGGCGAGATAAGCGATGAAAGAAAGAGGCTACTGGAATATACCAGGGAGTCGCTGGAGGCAGGAGCAGGTCAGGCCATTTCAGGAAACAGGGTGGGGGATATATCATGGGCCGTGCAGAATATAGCCGAGGGTGGAGGTTTTTCAGTTGTACGTGAGCTCGTTGGTCACGGACTGGGCAAAAAGCTTCATGAATCGCCCGAAGTTCCTAACTATGGCAGGAGAGGCAGGGGGCCGAAACTGAAG
>JBNJHQ010000260.1:0-3538 GCA_051748705.1 Bacteroidota bacterium
AAGGCCAATGTTCTGATACCGGCCCTGAAAAAGAACCTTGAAACAAACAAAGAGGGAATTGCCCGCCTTGGTATACCTGCAGGACAGTATATAATATTTGCCGAATGTGACGGCTACTATGCCGAACAACTTCTTGTTTCACTAAAAAATGACACATCCATTACTATAAAACTAAGCCCATCAATAATAAACTATGATATTGGGGAAGTAACCGTCAGTACAAGCTATTTTAATAAAACCGAACATATCCTGCCCGGACTGGATAAAATAGGGCATTCAGCCATAAAAAGCCTGTCAACCATGGGAGGTGAAAATGACCTGGTTAAGACTCTTGCCACCTTGCCAGGTGTAAGCCAGGGCAGTGAAGGATCATCAGATATTTTCGTCAGGGGTGGTTCTACAGACCAGAACCTGTTCCTGCTTGACAATAACGTCATTTACAAACCCTCCCACCTGTTGGGTTTCCTTTCTTCAGCCAACCCGCTTATCATTGAAGAAGCCGGCTTCTACAAAGCAGCTTTTCCTGCCAGGTACGGGGGTAAATTATCATCGGTAATTGATATCAAAACACGTGATCCCGCAATGGATTCATTACAGCTGAAAGCAGATATCAGCACCATATCGGCAAAAATGATGGCTGATATACCTGTAATCAATAATAAGAGTGGAGTTGTTATAAGCGGAAGAGCCACTTACCTGGATAAGCTTTACTCCCTTGTGAAAAGCAGGTATAATTATAATAACACAGGATTCTACGATCTGTACTTAAAGGCGAAGCACAGAGCGGATAGTAATAATCTGCTTGTACTTTCTCTGTACACTGACCGTGACTATTTCAGTGATGTTCATAAACCGTCAGAGTCTAAAGAAGAGTACTCGGAATATAAGCAGTTATGGAAAAACAGCTTCGCAAAGATACTCTACGAGCATATCACAAAAGACAGGGCATATATTAATACCTATGCAGGTATCAGCGATTACAGGATGGATTTCAGGAATGAAAATGTATTTATAGATCCGGCACGAGATCACAGTGATTATTACAAGTCATCCATAACAGATTTATCCACCGGTATAAGTTATATAAAAAGAAAAGACAGCATTAATACTTTTGTAGCAGGCCTTGAAGCAAAATATCATTTTCTTGTACCGTCTGAACTTGAGTATTCCTCTTCTTATAATGACTCCACCTATACATCAGGCAATGTCGATCCCTTAAATATGACAGAACTGACAGGTCACTTGTCGCGTAATTTTATCCTGACAGAAAAATTAAGGTTAAGCACGGGTTTCAGGTTAGGTTTCTTTCAAACGAAAGAAACAAGCTTTTTCTCCCCCGAGCCAAGGATCTCATTGCAATACCTGACGGGTAAATCTGCCTCCCTGAAAGTCTCATGGTCACGTACCTCACAACCTCTTCATATGCTTACCAATCCGGGACTCGGATTGCCAATGGATATCTACATACCTTTTTCAGGTCGGTATATACCGGCAACAGCCGATCAATCAGCCTTTGCATACAATACAGACCTGCATCTTTTTGGCATGACGTTTTACCTGACAGCCGAAGCTTATTACAAGAAGATGCATAATATACTCGCATACAGGACAGGTTACAGTTCTCATAATCTCACATCACACAGAACGCGGCCTGTCAGTCTCGATGATATTGTTACTTCCGGAAATGGTGAGTCTTTTGGTGCGGAGTTTATTATTGAAAAACCAGCCGGTAAACTTAACGGACGATTATCATACTCACTCTCAAAAACGACCCATTTTTTCGATGAGCTCAATGAGGGAATGCCCTTCCCCGCCAGGCACCACAGGCCCCATAACCTGTCGCTGGTACTGAATTATAATTTTAACAAAAATAACCGTGTATCAGTCTACTTCACATACCTGTCAGGCGAAAGGCTTACATTACCCGAGTATATTTACAATATGGCATCATTTGATTTCTACAATGGCAGTGTCAGTCCCTACTGGTTATTACATCCGGCGTACAGCAATAGTGATATCAATGCATACAAAATGAAGGATTTTCACAGGCTTAATGTCTCATATACCCATCGTTTCGAGAAGAAGAAATGGTCCGGAGCTTTAGAGTTCAGTATATATAATGTCTATAACCGGAGAAATGCATACTATTATTACCTTGATGCAACAATAGTTAGCCCTGCAAACAATGCAGCAATACCGCAACTCAAGTCTGTTTCACTCTTTCCGATAATACCGGCAGTTTCGCTGAAGATTGATCTGAAATAAGGCATGGAGTTTTTAAGCCGGGCCAGAACTCTGAGATATTTAAAAACTAATAGTATGGCCTGTAATACCCGGGCATATATCCGCGGTTCATATGGTAGGGCATATAGCCCTGTTGCATCATATAAGGATTAAGCCCGTTGGTGGTGGTTATGCTGGCGCCTATACGGACACCGGGCAGGGGTGTATAGTCCATTCCCAGGGTCATGGATTCAAATCCATCACGACCAAAAAGGCCTTCATCCATCAGCGACTTTGAAAACTGACCGTAAACCGTCATCTTTTCATTCACTGAATAAATGCCCGAGACATTCATAATAAAATCCGATGCTCTACCCGACTCCCCGGACTCATTAAGATCCCCGGGATTAAAACTGTTGATATAAGTACCGCCTACATTTATAGCGAGCTTTGAATTAACCGGAAGTAAGACTGAAGGTGATAGCCATGTACTAACTGAATTAAAGCCATTTAACGAATTAAACATTACTCCTGTCTGCAGTTGATAACGGGCCCATGAATGTGTATCTGAACCGTCATCATCGTTCTTGTCAGCATAGTATTTTTCCGGACCGGGAGCGGGCATATAAAAGATACCCGTGTTATTAAACGGGTACTGTGCATGAAGGTTCATGCCCGTAAAAATGATAATCGCTATGAATAACAGTTTTCGCATACTGTAAAAATAATGTATTTAATGCTTATTTCAAAATATCATTAATCAAACCTTGCAGCTTTCATCACCCCTTCAATGGATAATATTTTCTTTATTAAACCATTCAGCATGTTTACATTGGGTACATACAAATAAACAATACCTTCAAACAGCCCGTCATGGTTCTCATACTTAAAATTCCTGAGGCTCACCTTATATGAGCTGAGAACATCATATATCTTGGTTATCATGGCATGATCATTTATGCCGGTAATCCTTATACCCGTCTGGAAAGCAGCAGCTTCCTCCCTCCCGGTGGTCCACCTGGCCATCAGCACACGGTAAGGATAGTTGGTCATCAGGTTAGGTGCATTTGGACAGTTAATACGGTGTATCTTAACCCCTTCCGTTATGGTCACGAAACCAAAGATCTTATCGCCCGGCACCGGGTTGCAGCACCTGGCAAGCTTATAATCGAGTCCCTCAACCTTATTCTCTATAATAAGGTAGTCGCCGAACTTATCACTTCCCTGCGGCTGAACATCCGTTTCAGCGGCCATATCCGGGCTGAGCACATCATCCTGTGTTCCGGCTTTTGTTTCCTTCCCGCCTTCCTTAATA
>JBNJHQ010000261.1:0-3535 GCA_051748705.1 Bacteroidota bacterium
TTTCAGTAAATTGTTCTGGAGAGTGAAATTCTGTAAATGGGAATCATAATAATCCCTTATCTCCTGTTCACTCACACTAGTATCCATTTTTTGCAGCATCATCTGCTGCTCATACTGGTAGATCATCAGGTTTGCCTTCGTTTCTTCGATCTTATTGTTTATTTCATTCTGGTATTCCTCTGAAAGGTTATCTTCAGCCTTGCTCAGTATGAGTTCGTTCCGTATCCACCTGTCAATATAATTACGCACGATACTTATGCTGTCTTCCTTGCTGAACCCGTTATTTGCATTAAACGGTATCTGGTCGGCATATAAATATTTATCTCCCACCTGGGCTACAGGTTCACGTCCGGCATTGTTATTATAATTGTTGCATGCCGTGATAAGAAGAATCAAACTGCATGCACTTATAAATTTTATCATTTTCTTAATTCGGATTTAAGTTTTTCCATCTTGCTGCTGTCGACTGCTACCTCGTATTTCTTTCTCAGTTCGCTCAGCCATTGTTCTTCGAGGTATTCCTGGTAGCCACTTATTATTATCCCCCTGACGTCTTCAGGATCTTTAAATCTTTCTTTATCAATTTTGAGTATATCAACAAGTATTATACCATTATTATCCCGGACCTGGCTCAGACCCCTTTTCAATCTTACATTGTCGAGGTATTTATTTTCACTCTTTTCCCATTTACCTTCGGTAATTTGAACCAGGGTGTCCTGTCCGCTGACCGCTTTGTCCATTATTCTCTGATAATAATTATCCTTGCCATGATGCCTTCTGATAGCCCTCATTATCCTTCTTGTATTTCTTTTCCCTGCATCATCTGCAATATGAAAGATCCTGGCAAAGGCCAGGGGCTCCTCCCTGAATTCTTCTTTCCTCGTATTGTAATACTCTCTCAAACCCGTGCTGTCATTTTCAGATCCTGACCAGATCAGGCTGTCTGATATTTCAAAGAAGAGAATACCGTCATAAAATTCATTCATCAGGTAACGAAATTCAGGGTACTTGTCTTCAAGTATTGAATTTTCGTACTCAAGGAGATGTTCATACACTTTCCGGTCAAGCAATGTATTAATGAAAACTTCAGGGTTGTGTGCGGGAGCAGTATTCCCGTTTTGCCTGATAAAAACTGCAAATTCCTTCATGCTGCATTGTTCCGAGGCAAAGGAATAAAGTGTGTCTTCCGGCAGCCGGTTCTGAATATTATGTTCACCTGAATGGCGGAAAGACGAATCCGCAATGGCATAAAACCAATCCAGTGCTTCCTGGTTCAGCCTGTAGTTATACTCTTTTTTCAGTTTTTCCGTTAATGATTTTTTACTCTCAGAACGGAGGTATGAATTGGGAAGCCTGCTCTCCAGGAATTTCTTTGCCTCCCTTTCCTGGAGCGGCGCTTCCCTGTCAAGTCTTTTTATTATATGCCAGCCGTACACGGTTTTTACAGGCCTGGTAAAATCATTATCCCTTAACAGGTCAAAAGCGGCCACACTGAATTCGTGTATCATTTCCCCGCTCCCGAACCATGGCAGTTCACCCCCGTTGGCTGCCGACATCATATCATCGGAATTATTTTCAGCAAGTGTCCTGAAATCAGCACCCTCCTGCAGTAAAAGATACAGGCTGTCTATTTCAATTTTTGCTTTACCTCTTACTCTTTCAGTGCTTCCCGGGGGTGTGGCTTTCATTATGTGTGCCACCCTGATCCTTCCCTGCCTGTCTCTTTTATCCTGCACCCTGATTATATGATATCCGCTTGCTGTTCTGACCGGCATGGACAGTTCCCCCTCTTTCATCCTGTAAATGGCATCTTCAAAGGGGGGCGGGGTCTGGAAAACAGTCAGGTACCCCAGGTTGCCTCCGTTCAGATTAACCGTGAGGTCGTCACTTGCTCCTCTGGCGACCGACTCAAAAGGTTCACCAAGTCGTATTCTCTGCCTTATGTTCATAGCCCTGTTATATGCTTCAAGGGTATCTGCAGGTGATGCATCAGGCGGACACTTTATAAGTATGTGCAGTACATGTATTTCCGTTTCGTATCTTTCCAATGCTTTTTCAAGCAGTCTTTCTTTAACTTCACTGTCAGCAAGGTAATTCTTTGCCAGTTGCTTCCTGTATCCTTCCAGCTCGGTTTTGAAGGATTCACGTTTATGTATGCCTGCTTCTTCGGCTGCTTCTACTTTTAGCCTGAGATTAATATAGAGGTCAAGATACTCATCTATAGCCGTATGGTTTTCCAGGGTATTGTTCTTCTGATAGAGCCATTTAAACTCTTCAGTGCTGACTGATCTGTCGTTAACCCGGATAAGGGTCCCGGGCTCCTGTGCATTTGAGTTCAGTGCAAATATTAAAGCTATGAAATATACTATAGGCTTCCCGTTCTTCATGGTGAAACAATGATTTCAGGTTCTTACCTGCTGTAATTCGGTGCTTCCCTGGTTATCGTGACATCGTGGGGATGACTTTCGATCATGCCTGAATGGGTGATTCTTACAAAGCGTGCTTCTTTGAGAGTCTTTATATCAGGGGATCCGCAATAGCCCATCCCGGCTTTCAGTCCGCCTATCATCTGGTAAACAACCTCGGTAAGCGTTCCCTTGTAAGGAACCCTTGCTGCTATACCTTCAGGGACCATCTTTTTTATATCATCTTCAATATCCTGGAAGTACCTGTCGTTCGATCCAAGCTGCATAGCCTCTATTGAGCCCATGCCGCGATAAGATTTAAATTTTCTCCCGTTATATATAATTGTTTCGCCGGGTGATTCTTCCACACCTGCAAACAATGAGCCGGCCATAATTGAATCAGCCCCTGCTGCCAGTGCTTTGACTATGTCGCCCGAATACCTTATGCCGCCATCTGCTATTATTGGAATTCCTGTTCCCCGCAGAGCCTTTGCCACATTGTATATTGCTGATAGCTGGGGTATCCCAACACCTGCGACAATCCTTGTCGTACATATTGAACCGGGACCGATACCTACCTTTACCCCGTCAGCACCTTCATCAGCAAGCATTTTGGCTGCTTCTGCAGTGCCTATGTTGCCTGCAATAACTTCAGTCTCGGGGAAATTTCGTTTTATCTCCCTCAGTATTTGGATAACATTCTTCGTATGTGCATGGGCAGTATCAATGGATAGTGCATCCACACTGGCCTTAATGAGAGCTTCAGCCCTTTCCATTGTGTCAGGTGCTATGCCTATGGCTGCAGCTACCCGCAGCCTTCCTTTTTTGTCCTTACATGATGAGGGTCTGTCCTTTGTCTTCGTTATATCCTTGTAGGTTATCAGACCTACCAGTTGATTGTATTCATTTACTATAGGCAGTTTTTCGATTTTATGCTTTTGCAGTATATGCGCCGCCTTATCCAGATCGGTTTCCTGCTCGGTTGTGATGAGATCCCTTGTCATTATTTCGGATATCTTCTTGGTCATCTCATTCTCAAACCTTAAATCCCTGTTTGTTACAATCCCAACCAGTACATTGTCATCCCTTATAACCGGTATGCCTCCTATCTTGTATTCCTTCATCAGGTG
>JBNJHQ010000262.1:0-3519 GCA_051748705.1 Bacteroidota bacterium
ACATCGGGATGTGAATACCATTTATCTTCGTTCTTGTCATACCAGAGCTTCTCGTCCGGTTCCATATCATGGGTGGCACCATACTTTGCCAGAGCATATGATGATTCAAAAGCTGTGCGGTCTGTAGGGAACTCGGAACGATAGGGGTAGGGGTCGTCATAAATAAAATACTTGGCCTTCTTTTCCCATTCGGCACGCAGCCAGTCAGCCTCCTCCTGCCTGTCTTTCTCCTCCAGCAGCTCAATTATTTCAGGGACCAGCATATCATTCATATAGCCCCACTTGTAGATATCATACCACGGGTATATTTCGTAGGGGTACACAAAGAATGCCCGTGCCGTCTGCCACATCCTCTCAAGGTAGCCCTCGGCATCAAGGTAATTCACTTTTTCAGGGTAACGGTCGGCAACCTGGTGCATATGGTAATAGAGCATAAAGATGTGCGGGTAATCATAAGCACGCCATATCTTCATCTTATCAAGCCTCCTGTTTTCAATCTGCGCCCTCAGCATTGTATCGCGCGCTACCTTAAAGTTTGGCACCCCATGGATACCGTAAGGGTATGGCTTCTCCTCGTCTGTCCGCTGCAGGCCTCCCCAGACATGATTCTCTATATAATACTCCACCGCTTCTATCTGCTCCTCATCCGGGAAAAGGGCGTTGACTGATGCAAGGTAGGGTGCTATGCCAAGCACCCAGTCGTCACATGCAACCCTGTAGGCATCCCAGCCTGTCCAGCCATCGGTATTGTCAGGTCCCCTGAGAACATGGTTGCGCATGTCCCATATAGAGAACAGTCCGTCATACCAGAGGTCGGGGTTGCGGTGCTGCTGATTGTTTACAATAAAAGAGCTGCGTTTTGACAGCAGTGTTTCAACCGGCTCGGTGGAGAAAAACTCAAGGTATGTTTTCCTGCCGCCGTCAAAATACACTGTTAGCATATTTTCGCCCAGGCGATTAAACTTCACCTTATAGACATGGTGGTCGGGCAGGAGCTCCCCCCGGTAGCTCAGTTCTGTCTGTCCGGGAAACTCAGCTACCACTGAGTCTATCACGGTTTTGGTCCGGAGAGAGAACTGTGCTTCGAGATCTTCCGGCACGGTCATTCCCGGTACGGCGCGGACATCAATCAGCCTGTTCTCATAAAGTATATCGCGAAGCTCAGTATAGCTGTCAGCCCAGTGAAGTCTGAGCCCGAAGGCAAGCCTGTCATTTTCTGATCCTTTGGGACCGAGCTCAGTGGAGACATGCTCCTGTGCGCGCGAGCTGGCACCCTCCTGCCTGCCGGTATAGCCTGAGTGGATATAATATGTGGACCCTTCCGAGTGCTGGATGCCTGTTCCGGGTTTAACCGTTACCAGGAGATAAGGTGGCTTACCGCTGCGTTTGGTGAACAGCAGGAATGAACCATCACCCGAGATAAACCCGTGCCGTAAATAACCTCCTTCAAACAGTCCTTCCTGTGTTGGGGCGGAAGCCCTGCTTGTCGGGAAATTTATATATATATCCCCTATATCCACATTATAATACATACGGTTCTCAAGAACAATATCCCACTCAAGTGCCTCGCCATCAAAACTGTAGTTCTGTTCCAGGGCAAAGGGCATACCCGGTTTATAATCGGTGAACTGAACCATTTCGTCATTAGCAATACGGTTCCGGGACCAGGTGTACTCGTGTTCGGGGGGACGGTAAAAGGCGGAAAACCGCTTAAAGACTGTTTGCCATTCTCCATCATTAAGCCGGAAGCGTACATCGGCATCTATCCATTCGGATAATACATTTGCTTCAAACGGATCGTTGATGCTGCTCAGGTGATTAATGCCGCGATGGTCATACCGGATTTTCCAGTAATCATTGGAGATAGTATTCTCCTGTCCTACCATTGCATATGTGCAGCTGATTAATAAGAAGATAAGAAATAATATTTTTTTCATGGCCTGGCTTTTATAAAATTATTTATCCCGGTTTAACTTAATAATCTCACAATTAACAAAATTATAACAAGAGATTGAAAATAATAATATTAAGGATTATATGAGTCACTTTGGTTATTTATTTAAAAGATAGTGCTTGTTTTTATATAATTTTGTAAGAACATTTTTTAGCCGATTAGGAGAGTCAACTTTCATAAGGGGCTAAACGATGATGACCGGTAATACAGATATCCCGGAACAGATTATTTATTAAAAAAAACAAAAAGAGAGAGATGAAAATTAAAGGATCGTTTTTTAAAATGGCAGCAGCCGGTATTATAATGATGGTAATGCCACTGTTTTACAGTACTGTTAGCGCCCAGGAACTGGCAGAGCGGTATAAGAGGTATGAAGAATTCAAATCACTTACTGAGGATAAAGTATTGCATGCGAATGTTAATCCCAGCTGGATAGGAGAGACCGGTGTCTTCTGGTACAGTGTGCTGACTGAAGACGGTGATACTTATTACCTTGTGGATACAGATAAGAAAAGTAAAGCTGTGGCTTTTGACCTTGAGAAGCTGTGCGGCAAGGTGTCAGAGATACAGGGTAAAGAGATCCTTCCCTCAGGTGAAAATATCCGGCAGCTTGAATTTAATGATGACCTGGATGAGATAAGTTTTGTCTGTGACCAGTATCACTGGACATGCGAATTGCCCTCATACAAAATAGAAAAGGGTGAGGCTTATACACCCCGTGAGCGGTCTTCGTGGCGGGGGAACCGTGGGGGCAACGGTAACGGCAGAACGGTTGAATCACCCGATGGCAGGTGGGAGGCTTTTATTATGGATCATAACCTCTTTGTAAAAGAGAAAGCTACGGGCAACCTGAAACAGTTGAGTGACGACGGGGGCCTTGGACTTTACTATTCATCGTCTGTACAGTGGTCGCCCGACTCCAAAAAGCTGATGTCATACCTGGTAAAGCCGGCAGCTGAACAGCGTATGGTTCACTATATAGAGTCGTCACCTGAAGGGCAGATTCAACCTGTACATACAAGTGTTGAATACACCAAGCCGGGTGATGCGCTCAGGCAATCCTACCCGCGACTTTTCGATGTTGAGAAGGCTGAGATGATAGCTGAATGTGATGAGCTGTTGCCGAACCAGTACAGTCTTAACCGTTTTGACTGGAGGGATGACAGCAGGGCCTTTACATTTGAATATAACCAGAGGGGACACCAGGTATACCAGCTTATTGAGATGAATGCCAGTAATGGACAGTCGCGGATACTGGTTAACGAAACATCTGATACCTTTATAGACTACAGCAGTAAAAAATACCGCTACGATGTTAATGATGGTGAAGAGATAATATGGGCTTCCGAGAGGGACGGCTGGAACCATCTCTATCTTATTGACGGGAATAGCGGGAAGGTAAAAAACCAGGTAACAAAAGGTGAGTGGGTTGTACGGAGAGTGGTGCACGTGGATGAAGATGAGCGTACTGTTCTTTTCGAAGCCAGCGGCCGGGAACCCGGCGATCCTTATTTTTTACACCTTTACAGGATAGGGTTTGATGGTTCCGGTCTCACAAAGCTTAC
>JBNJHQ010000263.1:0-3419 GCA_051748705.1 Bacteroidota bacterium
GAGACAATTAATTGGCAGATTGATACTTTATCATTACTTTTGGCCTCTTTGAAATAAAAATAAGAATATCATGAACATTGAAAAAGACAAAATGGTATCCCTTAAGTATGTACTTAGAGAAGGTGACAGTAAAGGTGATATCGTTGAAGAAGTAAATAGTGAAAATCCCCTGGAATTCCTTTATGGCGCAGGACAGATGCTGCCCCATTTTGAGTCTAACATAGAGAATCTCTCACAGGGTGATAAATTTGAATTCAGCCTCACTTCTGACCAGGCATACGGGGACAAAAGGGAAGAACTTATAGTTGAGCTCCCAATGTCGGTCTTTGAGGTTGATGGCAAGGTTGATGAAAATTTATTGAAGACGGGTAACCAGGTACCTATGGCCGATGCACAGGGAAGAAGACTTATCGGGACAGTACTGTCAAACAGTGACACAGCGGTAAAAATGGATTTTAACCATCCTATGGCGGGAGCTGAATTGCATTTTACAGGCGAAGTGCTGGATGTAAGGGATGCAAGCCCGGATGAGTTGAACATGCATAAAAGCGATGGCTGCAGTGATTGCGGAAGCCATGATGGCTGCTCCGGCTGCTGATAAGACTGTTTTTTATATTTTATGCTGTAGAATATCCCGGAGAGATTTCAGGGATCATATTAATTTCTAATTTTAGGCGATCTGGATAGGCATGCTTACCCCATATAAGATTGTAATATTAAGATGAAGCTGAAAAAGAAAAAATACCCCCTGTGGCTGAAAATAATTTTCGGGATGATTTTAGGCATAATATGGGGACTCATAGCCGCAGAAACAGGGCTTGAAAAATTCACCGCTGACTGGGTAAAGCCCTGGGGTACAATCTTCATCAAACTGCTTAAACTGGTTGCCGTACCCCTTATCTTTGTTTCGCTCGTAAAGGGCATAACAAGCATAACCGATATAACCAAACTTTCGAGGATCGGACTGAAAACCATTGGTCTTTACATGGCTTCAACCGTTATAGCAATAGTCTTTGGTCTTGTGCTTGTTAATACTTTTAAGCCCGGTCATGCTTTCAGCCAGGAGACACGGGAGCAATTTCAGACCCAGTATGAGAATAATGTAAAAGATTCAGAAGATGTTGCAGGACTGGTGAAGGACAGGCCTCCACTTTCATTCTTTGAGGATATGGTGCCCGATAATATCATTGCCGCCACCAGCGACAATTCTAATATGCTGCAGGTAATATTCTTCTCTATATTGTTCGCCATTGCTATAATAATACTCGAAGCCAGAAAGGTTACCGTGGTTAAAGAGCTTTTTGACGGCCTTAATGATATTATCCTGAAAATAGTGGACATAATCATGCGCTTTGCACCAATAGGTGTTTTTGCCCTGCTGTCAGCCCTTATCACGGAATTCTCAGGCGATGCCCAGTTATTTATTGCACTTGGAAAATATGCAGCACTCACAGTGGTTGGGCTGATAATTATGATCTTTGGTCTCTATCCACTCTATGTCAGGTTGTTTTCCAAAATTAAAGTCAGGGATTTCTATAAGCATCTGATTCCTGTGCAGACGGTGGCATTCTCTACCAGCTCAAGTGCGGCAACCCTTCCGGTTACACTCAGGCAATGTACGCAGAAACTTAAAATATCAGAAAGTGTGGCAAATTTTGTGCTGCCGGTGGGAGTAACCATCAATATGGACGGTGCATCCTTCTACCAGGCCGTTTCAGCCGTTTTCATTGCCCAGGTTTTTGGACTTGATCTTAATCTTACACAACAGATAACTATCGTTCTTACTGCCCTGCTTGCCTCTATTGGCGCTCCCGGAGTGCCGGGAGGAGCAGTGATCATGTTGGTGATAGTACTCAGCTCCGTTGGTATACCGGCAGAGGGACTGGCCCTGATAATGGGTGTGGAACGACCTCTTGACATGATCCGTACAGTAGCCAATGTAACTGGTGATTCCGCGATGGCCAGTATAGTTGCAACTACCGAAAATGAAATTGGTGTTGAAGAATTTGAGGATGACGAAGACTAAAAATATATTAATATCTGACTATGTGGAAGCGATTGCCACTGTGGGCTAAAATAATCATCGGCATGGCCCTCGGCCTTATCTGGGGTATGATTGCAACCAGGACAGGGCTGAATGAATTTACACTTGACTGGGTAAAGCCCTGGGGAACAATCTTCCTGAAACTGCTTAAACTTATTGCTGTTCCCCTTATTTTCGTCTCACTCGTGAAAGGAATATCAAGCCTTACAGATATTACCAAACTTTCACGAATAGGAATTAAGACAGTTGCTTACTATATGGCATCCACCCTTATTGCTACCACATTCGGACTGTTCCTGGTAAATACAGTGGAACCGGGAAACACCTTCCCGGAAGAGAAAAGGGCCGAATTTATGGCCAAGTGGCAG
The DNA here is from genome assembly GCA_051748705.1 of Bacteroidota bacterium. Lineage (GTDB taxonomy): Bacteria > Bacteroidota > Bacteroidia > Bacteroidales > VadinHA17 > UBA9300. Next base: position 2,413 of record JBNJHQ010000263.1, read on the forward strand.
GGTACCATCGATGAAAGCCAGCTGCTGGCCGAATCGGGCGACCGTTCCCCACTCAGGTTTGTCGTTGATATAGTCCCTGATAATATTATTTCTGCCATGGGCGATAACTCCCAGATGCTGCAGATAATCTTCTTTGCAATACTTTTTGCAGTGGCAATGATCCTGGTTAAGGAAAGCCAGGTCAGAACCGTGAAATTTATCTTTGACGGCCTGAATGATATCATAATAAAAATTATCGAACTGATAATGCTCTTTGCTCCCTATGGGGTTTTTGCATTGCTGGCCGGAGTGGTGGTCGATTTTGCAGGTGATACCGATATATTCATCGCCCTTGGAAAATACTTTGTCACCGTTTTTGTTGGACTGTTATTGCTTATATTAGTGCTTTACCCAACCTACCTTAAAATATTTACAAGAAAAATACCGATCGGGAAATTCTTTAAAGCTGTGCTGCCGGCCCAGATGGTGGCATTCTCAACCAGTTCCAGCGCTGCAGCCCTGCCCGTTAACATGAGGCAGAATACCGAAGAACTGGGAGTATCCGAGGAAGTGGCCAATTTTGTACTGCCGGTAGGGGTTACAATAAATATGGATGCCACAGCCTTCTACCAGTCCGTAGCAGCAGTTTTCATAGCCCAGGTATATGGTATAGACCTGACAATAGCACAGCAGGTCACAATAGTGCTTATGGCAACCATGTCATCCATAGGATCACCGGGCGTTCCGGGTGGCAGTATTGTGCTGGTTATTATGGTACTCACATCAGTCGGTCTTCCCGTAGAAGGACTGGCCCTGATACTCGGAGTGGACAGACCCCTGGATATGCTCAGATCCTCCGTTAATATTACAGGTGACTCAACCATTGCCAATATCATTAACTACAGCGAGGAAAAAAGAAATGGGAAAATAGCCATAATGAACCAGGAAAAACAGTTATAATTCCGCTTTAAGCACCTTTCTTTAACAAAGACCGGGATAGAACGAAAGATTTCCTGGAAAAATTAAGC
>JBNJHQ010000264.1:0-3380 GCA_051748705.1 Bacteroidota bacterium
ATACCCGCCATAGTCTGAATTCTATGATCAGGCAAAGGATCATGCAGATAGCAGCTGGGTATGAAGACACAAATGATTGTAACCTTTTAAAAGATGATGGGATACTGAAAGTATGCTCAAATAGTGAACAATCCCTTGCATCCCAGCCAACAATGTGCCGTTTGGAAAACCTGCCATCTTCAAGGGAATTGTATGAAATGGCAAAAGTGTTTATTGATAATTTTGTAGGCTCTTATGATTCTCCCCCGGAATTTATTATACTGGACTGCGACGATACAAGTGCTTTGACTTATGGGCAACAGGAATTAGCTTTGTTTAACACATATTACGGTGATCATTGTTTTATGCCCTTACATATTTATGAAGGAATAACAGGAAAGTTAGTTTCGACTATTTTAAAACCAGGTCGCCGAAGTAAAAGTGTCAATGTGTTTTCAATCATGAAAAGATTGATCAATTACCTTCATGCAATGTGGCCGGATACATTGATTATCCTTAGGGGAGACAGTCATTTTTGCTCAAAAGAGTTTATGGACTGGAGTCACCAGGATAACAAAACAGGGTTTATAACAGGACTTTCCGGTAATAAAGCATTACACGAATTGGCAAAAGTTACAATTGATAGTGCTAAAAGAGAGTATGGGCAATATGGAAATCCAGTGAAGAGGTATCACTCTTTTGAATACAAGGCTGCGGCATGGGAACATTCCCAACGGGTTGTTGTAAAAGTAGAAGTATCCAGTATGGGAACCAACATAAGATACATTACCAGCAGTTTAAGAAATGTAAGGACAAAAGCATTGTATGAGCAGGGTTATTGTGCAAGAGGATCAGCTGAACTCAGGATCAAGGATCACAAAACATACCTGCTGTCCGACAGAATGTCTTGCAGTAGTTTCAAGGCAAATCAATTCAGGCTTTTTTTACATTCGGCAGCTTATGTATTAATACACTCCTTACAAAATCAGGTACTTAAAGGAACCGAGTTTTGTAAAGCAACAATGAAAACAATACAGCTTAAAGTCTTAAAGGTCGCTGCAAAAGTGAAAATAATGAAGACTAAAGTAAAAATTGAGTTGCCTGTGCAGTTTTACAGTAGATGGGAATTTGAGAAATGCCTGTGTATCTTTGAAACTCTTAGAATTTAAACCACTGACAATCACGCCGAAACGTTCTTTTACATGCAGGAAATTGATAGTGTGTGGTAATAAAAAGGTTACCGGCGTGGGAGAATTATGCCCGATTATTAATAGTAGTGATAGTCAATCCGGAAATATTGTGTGCTTTTGGATAATACATCCTGTTTTGAAAAAATTAATGATGTATTTTTACTTGAAAATTGAGTTTATGAATTAATCAGGTTTTGCGCCGTGCTAAATCCGTGAGGTGGGGATTTAAAGGCGAACAAATATAAAGTTAATGAAACACCTCTTAGTTTCCCTGCAGGTAACCAATCCTGTCCGGTAAGGGTTAGCTATCCACCGGAATCGAGTCTTGCGTAGTCAACAGAAATGATGGCACGAAGCGTGGACAGAAACTGCTGAAGGTATGCTATTGAGCCACGGAAGTTATATCAATACCGGAGTTTTAACTGTAGCCTGAGTTGGAACAACACTAAAGCATCGTTAAGAGCGAGATGCGGCGGTCTGGTCGGGGTCTTAGAACATATCAGAGGTAGACGAGGGAAGCACGGGAACACGGGAGAGCCTAACGCCTCCACGCGAGAGAACGCAGGATTTTCGGTCATCTGCCTGACCAAGGGACCGGGTTATACAGGGAACTTGCTGCCCCTGTAGTAACGGTAAGAACAAGCAGCAAGCGTTAAGTGGTATCCGTACCGAGGGAAACCGAAGGGAAGGAGAAGGACGAAGGCAGTCTTAGCATCTTCATAGTACCGATTGAAAGCCGGGAAATCTGGACCGCAGAAAGCCGGGGAGTAGGGAAGGGGGATGCCGGTAGTTAGAACTGTAGTTCAGAAACATTAAATGCACCAGAGACATGAAGAAAATGTCAACAGTTGAATTACAGATAGCCGAACGAGCAAAGAAGCTCAAGGGAGAAGCCTTGCATAACCTTCATCATTTCATAGATGCACAATGGTTGCAAGAGAGCTATGAAAAGCTCAACAGGAAGAGTGCAGAGGGTATTGATGGGAAGACATGGCTGCAGTATGGATTTGAATTCCCGGAAAGATGTGATAGTCTTTTGGCTGAATTCAAATCCGGCAGGTACAGAGCCCCGGCCTTAAGACGGGTCTTCATACCGAAAGATAGATACAGCCAGCGACCGATTGATATCGCCACTACGGAAGATAAGGTTCTGCAGACAAGTGTTCGTAAGGTCATAGAACCGATCTATGAAGAGGATTTTAAACCTTTTTCATTTGGGTTTAGACCGGGATGTTCGCAACACCAGGCGATTAATTACATGTCTGGACAAGTAAGTTTACATAAGATGCACTATATAATAGATGCAGATATTAAAAACTACTTTGGGAGCATCAATCACGGCATTCTCCGGGAATTCCTTGACAAACGGGTAAAGGACGGAGTGATAAGAAGGATGATAGATAAGTGGCTCAAGGCTGGGGTCATGGAATCGGGCAACATCAGTTACCCGGAGCATGGTACCCAGCAGGGGTCGGTGATTTCACCGCTTTTGAGTAACATCTATCTTCATTATGTGCTGGATGTGTGGTTTTCGGAGCAGATCCAGCCACTGCTAAAGGGAAAGAGTTTCATTGTCAGATGGGCTGATGATTTTATTCTGGGATTTACGGATAAGTCAGACGCTGAAAGAGTAATGGAAGTTTTACCGAAACGGTTCGCCAAATACAAACTTACATTACATCCTGAAAAGACGAAGCTGATAGACCTGAACAGCAAAAGGGGAGGGTCAGGTAGAAGTTTTGATTTCCTTGGTTTTACCCATTATTTGGGTAATAGCCGTAAAGGGAACTTAGTTCTGAAGCGTAAGACCAGCTCCAAAAGGCTGACCAGGACTTTTAGGAACATCAACATGTTCATTAAGTTGAATCGTCATTTGAAACTTAGAGATTTGATTGCTGCCGTTAATATCAAACTGCGTGGACACTACTCATACTATGGGATTACATTTAATTTCAAAGGTGTTATCAACTATTATGAGATGGTTAAGCACAGTCTATTTAAATGGCTGAATCGTAGAGGGGGTAAACCTGTCTGGATATGGGATAAGTTCATCCTGCTAGTTGACAAATGGGACCCTCTTGTTAAACCCTATATCTCTCACTCTTTTGTATCTTCATAGCGAAACTAACTACTGAGGAACCGGATGCGGGCAAGCCGCTAATCCGGATCTGTGGGGGAGCGGGGAGGCAACGAACCGCTCTACCCGGAAAA
>JBNJHQ010000265.1:0-3344 GCA_051748705.1 Bacteroidota bacterium
GCCCAGGTGGCGGAATTGGTAGACGCGCCAGGTTGAGGGCCTGGTGGCCGATTAAGGTCGTGCTGGTTCGATTCCAGTCCTGGGCACAGGCAAAGAGCCAGACTGAAAATTCAGTCTGGCTTTTTTTAATAGGTGGCATGGAGATAAGTTTTCCTCAAGCCCCTGCTTGCTGAACAGGCAGGAGACCCTGGCAAAAAACCAACTGACAGAAGGTAGAAAGAAGCAAAAGGCAGTTAAGCGAATTTTATTTAAGTTTGCATATATAAACAATTTATGCATATGAAAGCACATGATAAGTCCAATCCGGTAAGATATATTCCCGACGAAAAGCGGTATGATACAATGAAATACCGCAGGTGCGGGAAAAGTGGTATACTGCTGCCCCTTCTGTCTCTCGGCCTGTGGCATAATTTCGGCTTTATTGATTCGCTGGAAAAGGCAAGGAAGATATCAAGGAAGGCTTTTGACCTTGGGATCACCCATTTTGACCTGGCCAATAATTATGGCCCTCCTTTCGGATCTGCGGAGGAATCATTTGGGACAATACTAAAAAAGGATCTTGGACCCCACCGCCATGAAATGTTTATCTCAACAAAGGCAGGCTTTGATATGTGGGACGGGCCCTATGGAAATTTTGGCTCACGCAAATACCTGATAACAAGCCTTGAACAAAGCCTGAAAAGAATGGATCTCGATTATGTCGACCTATTTTACCACCACAGGCCTGACCCGGATACACCCCTGGAGGAAACAATGCTTGCACTTGACCAGATAGTAAGGTCAGGCAAAGCCCTCTATGTCGGGATCAGCAATTATGACGCTGATATGACAGCAGAAGCATCACGCATACTCGGTGAGCTGCGTACTCCTTTCATTATTCACCAGGCAAGGTATTCACTTTTTGACAGGTGGGTTGAAGATAAGCTCATGGACACCCTCGATAGCCTGGGAAAGGGCATGATAGCTTTCTCACCCCTGGCACAGGGAATGTTAACAGATAAATATCTTAACGGCATACCTGAGGATTCCAGGGCCGGAAAGGAAATGACCTACCTTGAAAAGAAGCAGGTACTGCCAAAGCTCGACAGGATAAAGGCATTGAATGAACTGGCACTTGCCAGGGGTCAGAAGCTCAGCCAGATGGCACTGGGATGGATACTGAAAGATAAGAGGGTGACTTCAGTGCTTATAGGGGTAAGCTCCGGGAACCAGCTTGCAGAGAACATATTATCGCTTGATAATACGAAATTCTCCGACGAAGAAATTGATCGCATAGACAGAATCCTAAAGTAAAAAACCGATGCAGGTATATAAATTCGGAGGCACATCAGTCGGGTCGCCCGAAAGGATGAAAAATATTGCCCGCCTGCTGGAAGGCAGAAAGGATCTCATAGTTGTTCTTTCGGCTATGTCGGGCACAACAGACAGGCTGGAAAAAACCACCAGGCTTCTCTTTGATGGCAATAAGAAAGAAGCCGCGGAGGAATTTGATCGCATGCGTGAGGTTTATCTTGAGCTTCTTCCCGGACTTTTTGCGGACATGAAAATTGTCACAGAAGCCCGTGAAATAATTAAGTCCCATTTTGACTACCTGAGATCGTTGACCCTCAAGGAATTCTCCAGGAATGATGAAAAAGCCATACTGGCCCAGGGAGAACTGATGAGCACAGCCCTTTTCTTCCTTCTCTGCAAGGAGATGGGCTTAAATACATCCCTGCTGCCTGCCCTGAGCTTTATGAGGACAGACAAGGACGGGGAACCCGATATGTTTTACATCAGGGAAAATCTCGGGCGCGAACTGAAAGAACACACTGGAAAGGATATCATTATTACCCAGGGATATATATGCCGTAATGTGTTTGGAGAGCTTGATAACCTTAAAAGGGGAGGCAGTGATTACACCGCCACCATAATAGGAGCATGCCTTGAGGTTAGTGAAATACAGATATGGACTGATATCAGCGGGCTGCATAATAATGATCCGCGCTTTGTCAGGAACACAAAGGTTATAAGGGAGCTTTCCTTTGATGAGGCAGCAGAGCTGTCGTATTTCGGCGCCAGGATTTTACATCCCACCAGCCTGGTGCCTGCCAGGAGCAAGGGCATAGCTGTAAGGCTCAAAAACAGCCTCCAGCCGGAGGATGAAGGGACAATAATAAGCAATAAGAGCAAGGGTAGCGGCTACAAAGCCGTGGCTGCCAAAGACGGTATCACGGCAATCAAAGTCAAATCAGACAGGATGCTCATGGCCTATGGTTTTTTAAGAAAGATATTCGAAATATTTGAGAACTACCGCACTCCCATTGACATGATAACAACTTCTGAAGTGGCCGTTTCACTCACTATCGATGATGATGCCAGGCTTGAGAGTATAGTCAGCGACCTCCGGGAACTGGGGCATGTGGAAGTTGAAGAGAACCAGGCGATAATTTGTGTGGTGGGTGATTTTATTGCTGAAAAATCCGGAACGACAATTGAATTATTCACTGCCCTGCAGGGTATACCTCTCCGGATGATATCATATGGCGGCAGCAGGCATAATATATCATTGCTAACTGAAAGCCGCTATAAGAAAGAGGCCCTTAATGCACTTAACCACCACCTTTTTAATATGAGCCGGGATGTTTGATAAAGAGACAGTGGATAAATTCTCAGGCTTAAGGACTCCTTTTTATTACTATGATATGGAGATCCTTGACAAAACCATTGATATAATCAAAAATGAGTCAGGGCGCTACGGATATAAAATACACTATGCCCTTAAAGCCAATGCCAATGAGAAAATATTGCGACGAATTTCCTCGGCAGGATTTGGTGCCGATTGCGTGAGCGGCAATGAAATCCTGATGGCCATAAAATGTGGTTTCAAACCCGGTGAAATAGTGTTTGCCGGTGTGGGTAAGACAGATGATGAAATACTGACGGGAATAAAGAATGATATATTTTCATTTAACGTGGAATCCCTGGAGGAAATAGGAGTAATCAATAAACTGGCAGAGGAAAACAATTACACTGCAAGGATTTCAATCAGGATAAATCCCAATGTCAATGCCTTCACCCATGATTATATAACCACGGGTATTGAAGAGGCAAAATTTGGCATTAATATGTGGGAGCTGGAAGAAGTAATTGAAAAGATTCACGCTTCGGGCAATATTGAACTCATAGGCCTGCATTTTCACATAGGTTCGCAGATAAGACGAATGAGTGCATTCAGGAGCCTGTGCACACGCATTAATGAGTTACAGGACTGGTTTGAAGGCCATAATATTGAAATTAAACATATTAACGCAGGAGGAGGACTGGCAATTGACTATAAGAACCCTGAAAGAATAACTGATTTT
>JBNJHQ010000266.1:0-3343 GCA_051748705.1 Bacteroidota bacterium
GACAGCTCATCAATAAACATGCTGCCGTAGAGATGCAGGTGCCTGATCTGTCGGGAGCTGATATTAAAAAACATCTGTGAGTTCATATTGTCGATGCCCGAATTATAGGTATGGTCCACCGACTTATAGAAAAATACGGGTATAAGGTAGGCCGGGTGGAAGTCGAGGTCGCTGTAAATAATGGAGTTGCCGGTCGAGACCCACAGCTTACTGAAAGGACGGAAAGAAAACATATTGGCGGCAATAAACTTTTTGTGGTACACCTCGCGGTAGTCGGTGCCGTAGCTTGTCGTCACCCAGTACGACCGGGCTGAGTCAACCTCCATGGAGTTAAGCATGCCGTGGAAATAGTCAAAGTGGAACCATTCCGCCGGCTCCATATGCAACCTGAGGCGGACAAAGGTAGGATTGTGGCCTCCGAAGATGGCGGCACCGTTATAGTTGCTGCCCCACTCCATGCCGTCCTTCACCAGCGCTACATATCCCTGGTCCCATGACCAGGCAACACCGCCCTGCATCTCGCTCCAGTCGGTGCCCAGCTTGATATGTCCGCCTTCCCTTTTGGTCAGGTACCCCGACCTCCCCAGCAGCGGCTTCTCATGGTTATCGCGCAGCGAAGCATAGAAGCTCCACCTGCCGTAGTAAGCCCAGGCCTCCGCGCCATTGCGCCAGTGAGTGGCCCTGCCTCCGTCATTAAAAAAGGCCTCGCCTCCCAATATGGGGTTGACGGTAAGGGTGAAACGCTCATCCCGGTAATAAAAGACATCCAGACGCTTATCATAATCCTCCTCATCGTCATACAGCTCCTTCCCGAAATCCCGCAGGTAGAAGTCCAGTTCACTGCCCTGCCTTTGTGTGAGACTGTTCCTGGTCTGGTCCGCCTCCCTGAGCTTTGCGGCTATCATCATACGGCTGTATGGTTTGATGACCCCCTTAAGCTCTATGATGCCGTCCGTTGCCAGCTCATCAAGGAAAACATATACGCCCCTGTTATTGACATTATGCGGCACGTACTGTGCTGTAAGCATTGCGGGCAGCAGTGCCAGGACTGCTATCATCATGACTCTTCCGGGCATAGGGCTAGTTTTGAACCACTAAAATACCAAAAAAAAGCAGTCAACGAAAAAATGGTGAAAGCATGATGTCCGGAGTAAAATGCCCGGGCGGAGAAAAAATTAATCAGGAAATAATATCCTTACTGTATGAAACCAATAGAAAAGTGCTTCACCCTGAGCAACAAACTTCAATCGCTTGTTCAAATAATTATACTCCGGATTACTTATCATAAAATCGGCAAGAGAAATATCCGTACTGTATTTGGGTAATTCACCTTGGTAATCCTTTAAAATTATTACTGCCAGCAACGCAGATTTAGAACTTGCAACCTTAGCTTCCAATAATCCAAAGGTTCCTTCAAAAATATAATGCCTGAATTGATTTATTCCGGATCTGATTTCTCTTAGAGGGAAGCTTTTTTCATTTTTTGAAAAGCTGATAATGCCTGATATTATTAAGGATGTATCAAAAATATCCTCCAGCACATGTTCAGCAGATTTGATACTCCGTTCCGGCCTAAACTCTATTGCAGATTTAACAGATTTGTAAAATGATTGTTTCACAATCTCAATATCTGATATATCTTCATATAAACAACCAATATCAAATAATTGCTTCATAATCTCCTTCTCCTTAGCAAGGCCATAGGGCACCCCTGTCGTATTCGGTGCAAAAGCAGTTAGTTTATCGCCTGCTATTGAATTGATGTCAGGCATTATTACATTAACTGTATCACCATCCCGTAGAAGCCATTCCGTATCGATCGGTCTTTCAACGGTCAATGGATAAGGATTCTCTATAAAAACTATATCAAGTAAAATTTCTCGTTGTGGATTTGATATTGCATTCCCTTTCTTATCCCTGGTTCCAACATTTGATTCATACAAAAATCTGTAATGTGCTTTTGGTATCCCTTTTTGGTAACTTCTCCTTTCATCCAGTTCCATCCCAGTAAAAACACTGGAAGATACAATCTTTGAAAGATGCTCTTCCAGTTTCTTTTTGCTAATTGATGGGTTGAGTATTATATCAATATCCACTGAAAACCGTTTAGGCTGATCCATTAGCAATACAAGGCCCGTTCCCCCTTTAAATATGAATTCCAGACCAGTCAATTTGATGTTTTCCAACAAATATAAAGCATGAATCATGGCTTCCATAATTGCCGGATCCTTACTGTATTTCTGTCTTTTTTCAGAAATCCACTTTGCTGACAGTGATTCAACTTTTATCATTGATGATATTTTTTGGTATATCAGTTTTTTCCAGAAGAAAGCGCCTTAAATCCTTTTCTTTTCCCCTCCTGCCAGCATAATGAAACAATGTTGTAAAATTCACAAGGTACTTTTTATAAGCATTATTGATAATATATATTAATTCTCTTCCCTGAAAAGCACTAAACAAATTTTGATCGCTGAACAGATCAACTATTATTTTTTCAAGAGTTACTGTTGTAACATTCCCGATCTTCTGTAATGGCGCTCTGGAAATCAAAGATTGTAAGACTATTGACCTTTCTGTTTCGAAAATATATCGTTCAATCTCTTTTTTGTCCGGCTCAATATAAACAGTTCCAAAATTCAGACTTTGTATAAAATCAAAGACCGGCTCTAAGGCCTCTCTTTCAACCTGCAAAACTGTAATAGACTTTACAGGTAAATGAAGCATGAATTCATTGACAGCTTTAGTAGACCATATACATTGCTTAAGACCAGGGAATTGCTTTTCAACTCTCAGGTGTATTTTCTTTTGAAAATCATCAATCTCGGGTTTAAAAACAGGCTTGTAGCTCAGGATGAAATGATCTTGTGATATTGGTGTTATTACTTTCATATCTTTAAGCATATAAAGCCTCCATCGAAAAGTCGCATCTTTTAAATCAGGTTCAAATTTGCGATATAAATCTAATAAGGCCTTCCTGGAGAATGAGTCCTTCCCATTGAATTTTTTTCTTAGCTGATCTATAATGAATTCTCTGTTCAATTTATTTACTTATTTATACTACTTACTTATTATGATTTACAAAGATAAAAAATAAATCAAACAAATACCAATAATAACGTTTTATTGGTAATCGTTTGCATTCAAACAAATGCCACTATATTGGCTTTACTGGTAAGTGTTTGTGCCATTATCATCACTGTTGCCCGTGAAAGCATATTTTAATATCTTTGCGTTTTTAAAAACAGCACCACAGATGAGTAAGAAATTTCCGGAATATAAAGGCCTTGACCTGTCGCAGGTTAACAAGGATATCCTGGCCTACTGGGATAAGAACGATACTTTC
>JBNJHQ010000267.1:0-370 GCA_051748705.1 Bacteroidota bacterium
TTTCAAAAGAGGTAAAGGTAATTATGACCTTGCCGAAGGAGCACGTATGATGGAGCTGAACGACTGGGACAGGGCTATTGCAGCACTTGAAAGGGCGGTACAATCAGATAAGAGAAAGGTAAGAGGCCGTGCCGCACATAACCTTGCAGTAATATACGAAATACTGGGTGACCTGCACCGGGCAAAGGAATGGACCACTGTGGCCTGGGGCCAGAACAGGATTAGAAAATCAAAGGATTACGGGTATATGCTTACACGCAGGATACAGGAGCAGGAGCTTATTGATTACCAGATCAACAGGTAAGATGCCGGGATATTATCAGGGATTATTCACCGATAAGCTGTTTTGATCCACATGTCGATTGTGAAA
>JBNJHQ010000267.1:380-3335 GCA_051748705.1 Bacteroidota bacterium
GAAAAGAAAAACAGATATGATCCACGGGGCGATGGTGACGGGAATTGGTGAGTATGAATGATCCAAAAAGAAAAACAGATATGATCCACTGGGCGATGGTGACCGGAATTCGTGACGATGAAAAAAATGCGAACAAGTTCTTGTATTATTAAAAATAATCTCTAGATTTGTCCCGATGAAAACAAGAAACCTGCATAATTGGTGGTGGCACAGTATTAATCTAAATGCTGTGAACCATGCTGTTATGTAATTAAGATATTTAATTCCCATAGAAAAGGCACGCTGGACACAGCGTGCCTTTTTTGTTTCCATAAAAATTAATCATTAAAAAATAAGATCATGAAAAAAACAAAAAAATTCCTTTTATCAGAAAACGAGATGCCCACCACATGGTATAATATCGTTGCTGATATGACAAATAAGCCTTTACCTCCTCTTCACCCGGCAACAAGGGAACCCATCAGGCCTGAAGACCTGGCAGGACTGTTTCCTATGGGACTTATTGAGCAGGAAGTCACAACTGAAAGGTACATTGACATACCGGGGGAAGTGCTTGACCTGTACAGGAGCTACAGGCCCAGTCCTTTATACAGGGCCTACGGCCTGGAAAAGGCCATTGATACAAAGTGCAGGATTTATTACAAGTATGAGGGTGGCAGTTATGCCGGTTCTCACAAGGCTAATACAGCTATTGCGCAGGCATATTATAATAAGATAGAGGGTGTAAAGAAAATGACAACGGAAACAGGGGCCGGCCAGTGGGGAACAGCCCTCAGCTTTGCCTGCCGTAATTTCGGAATTGAGCTGGAAGTATTCATGGTAAAGATCAGCTATGAGCAGAAACCCTACCGTAAGATAATGATGAACACCTATGATGCCACTGTAGTGGCCTCACCCAGCAATCTGACCGAAGCGGGCAGGAAGATCCTTGCCGAAAACCCTGACTCCCCGGGAAGCCTGGGCATAGCTATCTCAGAAGCAGTTGAAAGAGCGGCTAAAGATCCGGCAATAAAATATTCACTCGGATCGGTTCTCAACCATGTATTGCTGCACCAGACAATAATAGGTGAGGAAGCATTGCTCCAGATGGAAAAAGCAGGTGATTACCCGGATGTTGTAATAGGTTGTTTTGGCGGAGGCTCCAATTTCGCCGGTATTTCCTTTCCATTCCTAAGGGAAAATCTTACTATGGGAAAGAAAACAAGGGCCATAGCCATTGAACCCGCTTCCTGCCCGAAGCTCACAAGGGGCAGGTTTATGTATGATCATGGCGACACTGTTGGCCTGACCCCGCTTCTTGCCATGTACACGCTCGGTCATAATTTTGTTCCGGCAAAGATACATGCAGGGGGCTTGAGATACCATGGGGCAGGTGTAATAGTCAGCCAGCTACTGAAAGATAATCTTATGGAAGCACAGTCAAAGCTGCAGAAGGACTGCTTCAATAACGGGGTACTCTTTGCCAGGTCGGAAGGCATCCTGCCCGCACCGGAAGCTACATACGCTATAACAGGTGCGATTGATGAAGCCAAAAGGTGTGACGGGGAAGGAAGGGAACAGGCAATACTGTTTAACCTCTCAGGGCATGGACACCTTGATCTCAGCGCCTATGAAAAATATTTTTCAGAAGAACTGGAAGATCATGCGCTGACAAACGAGGAAATAGAGGCAAGCATTGCAATGATACAGTAAGAAAGCAATGCCGAACTGATACCCGTCTGAATAAACCGGTACCGGCATGGGGGCGCTGCGCCCCCTGCCGTACCGGTCAGACTGCATTAATGACCGGTGGGTGCGGTTTACTCGAAAAGCTGTACATTACCTCCTGTATGGATAAAGAGGACGGCACCCTTACCCCGCAGTTCACCCCTGCCTGCATAATCGATAAGACCGGCAGCTGCTTTTCCTGAGTAAACCTCATCGAGAAAAATGCCTTCATAACTGACAAAATCTTTTATTGCAGAGGTACAGGCCGGGGTGATCTTGCGGTAACCCTCGCCAAGGTAATTGTCGTCCACATGTACCATGGACCGTACCTTTTCTTCATCATAATCACAGCCAATAAGATCGAGCGTGTCTTTTGCTATTTCAAATACTATCTGTTCCTGTTCATCGCTGCTCCTCGAGACTGCCATACCCGTAATGCGTCCTTTCCAGCCGCTGACAGCCTGCCCCGCAACCAGTCCTGCCTGCGTACCGGCCGAACCTGAAGCCAGGATAATTTCATTGAAATACACTCCATTGTTCTCCGAGTATTCCAGTATCTCGGCCAGAGCACCAATGTATCCCATCGATCCCCTCGCCACAGACCCTCCCACAGGCATATAATAGGGTTTCCTGCCACGGCGTTCCAGGTCCAGTATCATACCATTAATCTCCATGATGATATCATCCCTGTCCTCACTGGCAGTAAAGCTGATATCTGCTCCTGCCAGGCGGTCCAGTAAAAGATTTGCTGTCTCTTTTCCCTGCTTTTCACCTGACAGAACAAGAAAAACATCCATGCCGTTTACCCTGCCTGCAGTAGCTGTCATCCTGCACCAGTTCGACTGCACCGCTCCAAAGGTTATGAGTGAATCATAGCCCCTGGCAAGAGCATCCATTACAAGATAATCCAGTTTCCTGGTCTTGTTGCCACCAAAGGCAAAAGCAGTCAGGTCATCCCTCTTGCAGTACAGATCGGCAGCCAGTTTAGCACTTAAATTATTTAGGCGGTGCAGGGGAGTTGGCAATAATGACATCTCCAGCCTGGGTATGTCTCTCAGCATGGCATGTAACAGTTCTGATTCTTTCATCTCTTATATTTTTAAGCCTGATTTCAACCTGTCAAGTTATATAAATCAGCCATATTATCTATATTTATATTCATTTATGACCCGGGTGTGGAGCATATAAGTGCATAAAATACAATTAATCAATTAAAATCCTAAGCCATTAACGACTTTTAATCGCACT
>JBNJHQ010000268.1:0-3334 GCA_051748705.1 Bacteroidota bacterium
TCCATGTCAATCTGTAAACCGGCGTATCCAAGATATTTATTGTAATCGATATCGCCTGTTGTTGAAGCATAGACATCAAAAATCTCATCCAGTGATGTGTCGGCAATTGATTCACATTCCGATCTGAATTCATCCCCGGTAAATCCACGATTTAATTCCCTGTAATATTTGAAATAAAGTAAACTCATTACATCATCAAGCGATTTATCATTACCCGTCTCCTTTCTGATGGCAAGGTCGAGCAGCATTCCGAGGGCACAGCCCTTGTCGTAATATGATATTGTGGCATTTTGAGTATTACTGCTCCTGTTGAAGAAATTGATCCATGTATCGAAACTTGATTCAGTGGCCGACTGGTACCTGCTGCCCGGGATACTCTCATAGGTCCTGATTGTATTCCCCAGGTAGTTTAAGACATCATCCCCGGTGAGTAAGCCTGCCCTGTTCATTATAATATACTCATAGTAAACAGTAAATCCCTCTGATACCCAGAGCATATCTGTATAGTTCTCGCTATTGTAGTCCAGCTGCCAGAGACCGGCAGGACGTATTCTTTTGACGTTATAGAGGTGAAAGAATTCATGGGTGATAAAGTTCATCCATCCCTTATTCTTTTCTTCATTGTCCCTTTCAAAAAAGTTACCCCTGGCATAAACTGCCATTGAATTGGCATGCTCAAGTCCCCCCATGCCGCGGTCCATTATCAGGAAGGTGTAATGCTTATATGGGATATCGCCAATAAGTCCTGTGGCCACCGGGATAACTTTCTCAAGATTGTTTTTAAAGCCTTCAAGATCTGTATTACCCGGATTTTCAACGGCAAGGGTATAGGGTATGTTTTCAACTTCAAAATGAAGAACCTTCATATTACCTGCCAGTATGGGGCAATCGTAAAGAACATCGTAATTGTCTGCACGGAAGGTATTTACTGAACCGGCAACACTGTCAAGTCCGGTACAAACTGATTTCCATTCACTGTAGGGTATGATTTTCACCGTGCAGGGCTGGTCAGTTTTTCCAGCCGGGTACATAAAGACCGCGGTGGGTGATATGAAGGCCCTGCCATAATCAAGGTAGGCATCGGCCACGGAAACCCTGTATGCATATACATCATATTCAATACGCAGGTTCTGTAGTCCCTGTTTATTTATCTTCCAGGTGCTCTTATCCGTTTTTTCCCATTGAAGAACTTCACCGTTAACAGCTTCAGCTTTAAATGAACTGATATTGGCTGCATAATTCATTATCCAGTAATAGCCCGGGGTCCAGTCGGGCAGGCGTAATTCGATATTGTCGCCCGGGTAATTACGGACCTGCATAACAACATGGAAATAATGCGTATTTGGTTTTTCCATGCTTACAGTGTAGTCAATGGTGATCTTATCCCCTTCATTAGCAGGGCAGGCATTAACTGAAATGAACAGGACAAGGAGGAGTGAAATAAAGGAAGACCTGGCATGCATAGCGGAGTGGTATTAAAGTTAATTAAAACAAATCTGAATTATTCCAGGAAGCGATGGCTTTTTTCATTATACCTTGCACCTGAGATTTTTTGAGAAAGAGTATCGAGCATGTCAATGTCATCCGGGCTTAGAATGACATCCACTGATAATATGTTTTCTTTTACATATTTCTTTCTTTTCATTCCAGGGATTGGTATAATGTCATCTCCCCTGTGAAGTAGCCAGGCAAGGGCCACCTGTGCGGGGGTATGATTTTTCTGTTTGGCTATTTCCCCGACTATTGATAATAGCTTTACGTTTTTTGTGAAGTTTTCTCCCTGGAACCTGGGTATCTTCCTCCTGAAATCGTTTTCCGGGAGGTCGGCCTCTGATTTTACTGACATGGTCAGCAGCCCCCTGCCCAGTGGACTGAAAGGTACAATTGCAATATTGTTATTGCGGCAGGCGGGAATAACACTTTCTTCCAGGTCCCGTGTATTAAGTGAATACTCTGACTGCAGGGCAGTGATGGGGTATACACTTAGAGCCCTGTTTATTGTTCCGGCTGAAACCTCCGACAGGCCCAGGCTTCTCACCTTACCCTGTTCAACAAGTACTGACATTGCACCTACGGTTTCTTCTATGGCTACGTCTTTGTCGAGCCTGTGAAGGTAGTAGAGGTCGATATAATCTGTTCCCAGCCTTTTCAGGCTTGCCTCACAGGCTTTTTTCACATAATCGGGCCTTCCGTTAACGGCCAGGTCCCCATCCTCGCCCCCCACAAAGCCGAATTTGGTAGCCAGGATAAGCTTCTTCCTGATTCCTTTCAGGGCCTCGCCGACAAGTATTTCATTATGACCGTTGCCATACATGTCGGCAGTGTCAATAAAATTAATACCCTGATCAATTGATTCGTGAATTGTTGCTATCGATTCCTTCCTGTCGCCTTTACCATATGCTCCCGACATACCCCAGCAGCCAAGGCCGATAGCTGATACTTCAAGTCCTGATGATCCAAGTATACGTTTTTCCATGGGAGCAAAGATAGCATAATGTAATTGTTGAACCGAGCAGGGTAACTTTGCCGGAGGCAAACGCATCCTGCGAGATCGGCGGAGCCAATTTTTGAATCGTTAAATCGTATATTGAAACTTCAACAAAGCCACCCCGGGGCTCATATCCATGTATCTGCCACCTGCCTGAAACGGTTCCCTACCCTGTACATAAGCTAAAACAGAGCAAAGATGAGGAGTATGAAAAGTATTTCAAACCTGAAGCCGTTTATTAAGACGCAGGTTTATTCATTTTTGGATATACTGCCTGTAAAACATACGCGAAAAGCTGTCCATAATACTATCTTTTAATATGTTTGTTCAAAATAAAAAGTAAAACCATTAATTATGAATATGAAAAAGACCTTCTTTGTATTGTTTCTGATACTGCCGGCTATGCTGGCCGGGCAGAAGAAAGCGCTCGATCATTCAGTTTACGATAGCTGGAAGAACCTGGGCAGCACACAGATGACTGATGACGGTGACTTTATCAGTTATGAGATCAACCCCCAGGAGGGTGACGGTACATTATACCTGTATGACAGGAATAATGACGCCAAAGACATGTTTGAGAGAGGTGATAATGCTTCCTTTTCCCCCGAAAATAATTATTTTGTCTACAGGATAGTCCCTCCATACAGCGAGACCAGGCAGGCAAAAAAAGATAAGAAAAAGCCGGATGAAATGCCGAAGAACAACCTTGGCATGAAAATTCTCGGAAGTGATGAGTCGACTGTCATAGAAAGGGTGAAATCGTTCAAGCTCCCTGAGGATGAAGGTAACTGGATGGCTTACCTGATGGAAAAACCACTGCCTGAAAAGAAAGAAAAAGACGAGGCA
>JBNJHQ010000269.1:0-3316 GCA_051748705.1 Bacteroidota bacterium
TGCTGCCATAAGTAATATTTACACCCGGAAGCGATTCTTTCGTAGAGGCGTCATAGACCCTTCCCCTGATTATGCAATCAGAGGCACCTGCAAAGGCATAAGAGCAGAAGAAAAATACCAGGAGTGTGATGCAGGAGCGCATGAATACATATTATTTTGGTTTGAACGTGATCCTGATCGTGAAATAGGTACCCTGTATTGCATCCACCAGCCACTCGGTACTGATCTTAAAAGACTGCTGTGTAAGTTCAATAATATTCAACTCCAGCGGGGTACCCAGGGAAGGGGAGGAGATGGTAATTTTTGTTTCATTTTCCATAAAGTACCAGCTGCCTGTATACTGACCGAAATCGCCGGTCCCGTCAGGCCTGAATTCTGCATCGCCTGCCATCTTTTCGAGGAATTCCCCCGGCCCTGATGCATCCTCCCCGTTAACAAGCAGGCTGTCGCTCGTCCATATCTGCCCGGTCAGAATCTTAAATCGTTCACTTTTTTCCTCTTCTTTCGTACAGGCAAAAATTACAAGAGATAACAGTACCGGGCACAGCAGGACTATTATTTTATTTTTTCCCATGATCATTGATTTACTTTAACCTGGTTTCTAAGGCTTTGAAAAATTAAGAAATTAAATGAATAAAACAAATTCGGCATCCGGGAAAAGCATTCTTTCCACTTATTGCATATCAGGTAATAAAAAGGCTTTTGCTTGAATATTCAGGATCACATGTCAGGTTTATCTTCAATTTTCTCAATCCTGCCTCATCACCCGGGGTGGGAATATGGGTGAGATGTACTTCGCAATCACTTATGTATTTGAGTTTTTCCAGTGCCATTTGTGCTGCAGGGTTGGACAGGGCACTGATCCCCAGGATAATTAATGTCTCATCAAGATCAAGACTGACCATTTTGCCCTTTAGTATGTCTCTTTTTAAATGGGTTACAGAATCAATTATACTCTCAGGCAAAAGGTACATATTATCAGGTAATCCGGCCAGGTATTTGGTGGCATTCAGAATCAGGCTTGAGGAGGCATGCATCAGGGGAGAATTCTTGCCTGTGATAATTGTGCCGTCATGCAGTTCAATGGATGCCCCGCAGAAGATACCGGCATTGCCTTTACCTTCTTTTTCAGCATTTCTTGCAGCTTCCCTGGCAGGCAATACCACTTTACGATCTTCCACTTTAGCCCCTGTTTTTTTCATAATTTCAACAGAGCGGTTGAGAGTGTCTTTATCTACCAGTCCCAGGGTATATTCAACGGCACACCTGAAGTACCTCCTGATAACCTCCTGGTGTGATGCTTCCTGTATTAAGCTATCATTAACGATACCTGCACTGGCACGGTTAACTCCCATATCAGTTGGGGATTGATAAATGGACTCAGTGCCTGTTATTTTTTCGATAATCCTCTTTACCAGGTGAAAGGCTTCAATATCACGGTTATAATTCACTGCCTTTATATTATAGGCCCTTAGATGGTATTTATCTATCATCACTTCATCCTTCAGGTCAACCGTTGCAGCTTCATAGGCAATATTGATTTTATGATCAAGGGGCAGGTCCCAGATAGGAAATGTTTCAAACTTTGCATATCCTGCTTTGCCCCCTTTTTTGTATTCATGGTACAGGTTACAGAGACAGGTGGCAAGTTTACCGCTGCCCGGACCCGGACCAGTAACAATTACAATTGGTTTGCTTGTTTTGATATATTCGTTTGCCCCGTAACCCTGGTCGCTTACAATCTTATCGATATCTGTGGGATATCCCTTTGTCGGGTAGTGGATATACACCTTAATGCCCCTGAGTTCAAGCTTATTCTTAAATGCTTTGGCGGGGGCTTGATTCTCATAACGTGTAATAACAACGGCTTTGATACTTATTCCCCATTCCCTGAAATCATCAATGGTTTTTAATGCATCAACATCGTAGGAAATTCCAAAATCTGCCCTGATCTTTTTTCTTTCAATATCGCCTGCGTTAATACAGAGGATTACATCAATCTTGTCTTTTAATTTTTGCAAAAGACGCATCTTGACATTGGGATCAAAGCCCGGCAATACCCTTGCGGCATGGTAATCATACAGAATTTTCCCTCCAAATTCCAGGTAGAGCTTATCGTTAAAGCGGTTCACCCTTTCAAGAATTGCAATGGTTTGCTCATGGAGGTATTTCTCATTGTCAAATCCAATATGATTTGTTGTTTCCATTAATCTGTTTAATAATTAAGTCTGATTGCAGCTCTTTTGGCTGTGGGAAGCCCCTGTTTACGGTATATTTACATACCGTGGCCTTATTTTTATATTCAATTTGCATATTACGCAGTTCCCTGTCTATCATTGCTTCACATATATCCACGAAATCGGTCTCTAAAATAGGCACAATATTAAGAATTTCCGAATCACTGGATGATAATTAGTTTGACCCGGTGTTCTTGCAGGAGGGCCAGTATAACCAGGTAGATCATAGAAATCAGAAAATATTTAAGATAGTCACTGGACACAATCTTTATGATGAATACTGTAACTTTAGGATCTTAAAAGACGGAAAAATGAAAAAACTTTTCAAATCACTCACTATCCTTATGGCTGGTGTAATTTTTCTTGGATCTCTCTTCTCTTGCAGCGAAAAAGAGGCCGGCGTAAACAGAAGGACAACAGTTGAAGGGAAAATATTAAATTATCCTGAAGAAACAGCCTTGTTTCAATATGAAGCATTTAAACTGTTTCAAAATAATGAACAGCTGGATGTTGATGTGGCAGATGACGGCTACTATAAAATAATACTTGAAACAGACTCACCGCTGAAAGGATTTTTCTCACTCGGTAAAGAGCCTGTAAATATGAAGTATGAAATTGAGACTGTGGATGCAAATGCACCAGGACCTTCAGATGAAAAGTTAGTGACTCTGCTTGAAAATTTACAATATACCTTACCCTTAATAAAACCAGTATGAAAAGACGCAGTTTTTTTGGCACATTATTATCGGCCAATCTTGGGATCTTCCTGACGGGTAATCCATTAGCAGGAATATTTACAGAATCGAAGAGAGATATATTTCGAAAAGGAACTGTTTCAGTTGATGACAATGTCATTTCATTCTACCTGGATGAAATAAATTCACCCCTGAAAATTATCCACATAAGTGATACCCATCTCTTTATGGATGATGACAGGGGGAAGCCGTTTTTGAAATACAGCAGGAGAATGGCCGGCGCATACAATACTACTGAACACTTCAGGACGGGTGAGGATACTGATCCTGTAAGATCATTTGAAGAAGTGTTGGAACTGGCGATTGAAAAGAATGCCGATCTTT
>JBNJHQ010000270.1:0-3302 GCA_051748705.1 Bacteroidota bacterium
ACGAGCTGGTCCCTGTTATCAAAACTCTCTTTTATGTCATCATATAATCCCTTTGAATATATTTTTGACATTTTCAGATTGTTGGTAAGCTCACGTATTACATCCAGGTAATTAATCACATCCTGGTTCATGTTATACAGTGTTGCATAACTCAGATCGGCACCGTAAATACCAAGATTGATGGCCTGGCTCTTACTTGTAATATAATTTGTTGCCTTATCCACCGGATTCGACACTCCGATAATGTAACCAACTTCGAGCTCTGTAAGCATTTTTATTACCTCTGCTGATGTAGGCAGCGGGTAAACATGCTTTTCGATTTCGTCCGTAAGACTTTTAGTATCCTCTATCTTTATTTTTTTCTGATCCTTATCCTCACCCCTGTTTTTGCAGGAAGTGAATAGGGTAGAAGATGCCAGAACCAGTGAGATTACAATTACTAATATTTTCTTCATGGGTAATTAATTATTTATTAATTAAAATGATCAGTCATTTTCATTTGGGCTTATCCTGTTTATAACCTTTATAATAGGCGTAAAATTATAAAATATATTTATATAGAAGCCTACAATCCGGAAAAAACATGTCCTGTAATTTCCAGTTTATTGTAGCTTTGGTGAATTAAAATCAAATTTTAATCATCGTGAGGCACATCATATTTTTAATTGCACTTGTCTTATTAAACGCCTGCCAGGGCAGGCAGCAGGGCGATAAGGGCGGACAGCCCGTCGCGAAAAATGGAGAAGGACCTGTCCTGGATATCAATGAGGCTAACAGGCTGGCCGCACTGCCACTGGCATGTATTGAAAAAGAATATCCCAACAAGCTTAACCAGACCCTCGACAGCGAGGAAGAGCTGCTACCGCCGCGTAAACTGCATCCCTCATTTTATGGCTGTTTCGACTGGCATTCATCAGTGCACGGGCACTGGTCAACAGTCGTGCTCCTAAAACAATTCCCCGGCCTCGACAGGGCGGAAGAGATGAAAGAGCTCCTTTCAAGGAGACTGACATCTGAAAATATCAGCAGGGAAATAGAGTATTTTTTGCTCGAACACAATAAAACATTTGAAAGGACATACGGATGGGCCTGGCTATTAAAGCTAAGCGAGGAATTGTATACATGGGACACCGACTTTGGCCGTGAGCTTTTTGATAATATTTCGCCGCTGGCCGGGCTTATAGCTGAAATGTATATCGGCTTCCTCCCGAAACTGAACTACCCGATAAGAGTCGGGACTCATGCCAATACCGCTTTCGGCCTGAGCTTTGCCTATGATTATGCACTGACCACCGGCAACGACAGCCTCATGACAGGCATCAGGAACAGGGCAAGGGATTTTTATTATTACGATCGCGACTGCCCTCTCTCATGGGAGCCCGGAGGCAACGATTTCCTGTCGCCCTGCCTCGAAGAGGCCAATCTAATGAGAAGGGTTCTCGACAGCGAGGAATATGCAGGGTGGCTGGCCGGCTTCCTGCCTGGCCTGGCAGACCCGTCCTTTAATATGGAGCCGGGTATTGTAAGCGACAGGGCCGATGGCCAGCTTGCACATCTCGACGGGCTGAATTTCAGCAGGGCATGGTGCCTCTATGGAATAGCAGAAACAGTGCCAGGGTATGAACACCTGTCAGACATAGCAGATCAGCACATTATGCATTCGCTGCCCCATATCACCGACGGGCATTATGAAGGGGGACACTGGCTGGCCAGTTTTGCATTGCTGGCGTTGGATTCGCAATAATTATGCTTAACTTTGAACCCCGGAATTCATAACTGGGTTATGACGTATAATTTTAATAAACCTGTGAGCCGGGAGGGTACCAGCTGTGTAAAATACGACGCAAGAAAAAATGTTTTTGGCACCGGCCATGTAATACCGATGTGGGTTGCTGACATGGATTTTGAATGCCCCCCGGTAATAATTAAAGCCCTCCGCAAGCGGCTCGATCATGAAATACTGGGCTATACCCTGCGGCGTGATGAATACTTCTTATCGCTTGTTGAATGGCTTAAAAGAAGACATTCATGGCATATCGAAAATGACTGGATATCCTTCAGCCCCGGGGTGGTGCCTGCACTGAATGTATGTACACTGGCATACACTGAACCCGGTGACAGGATAATTGTACAGCCTCCCGTATATTTCCCCTTCTTTACCGCTGTCACTGGCCATAACCGCAAACTGGTGTACAACCAGCTACTGGAGGAGGACGGAATATGGAAAATAGATTTCGCTGACCTGGAACAAAAAGCAGCCGAAGGAGCACGCATGCTGTTCCTGTGTAATCCACACAACCCTGTTGGCAGGGCATGGACAAACGACGAACTGGCTAAGCTGGCCGATATATGTCTCAGGTATGATATTCTCATTCTGAGTGATGAAATACATTCTGACCTCATACTGCCCGGCCACAGGCACATCCCCCTTGCCAGCCTCTCACAGGATATAGCCGCTTCCACAATAACATGCATGGCACCAAGTAAAACCTTCAATGTTGCAGGCCTCTCCACCTCATCGGTCATTATAAGTAACCCCGGGCTGAAAGATAAATTTGACACTGCAATACAAAACCTTCATATCACGGGAGGTAATATATTTGGAACAGAAGCATCCATTGCCGCCTACACCTCGGGCGATGAATGGCTCGACGAGATGCTTGAATATGTGAAAGTTAATATTGAATATGTGCTGGATAGATTTAAAAACAACGAATTTATCAGGCCTGTTCCTCCCGAAGCCACCTATATGATATGGCTTGATTGCCGGTCTATGGGGATGGCACCGGAAGAACTGAATGACTTTTTTGTCAATGAAGCCGGCGTGGGCATGAATGAAGGTTCCGTATTCGGACCGGGAGGTGTAGGTTATATGAGGATGAACCTTGCCTGCCCCCTTGATACTGTAAAAAAAGCTCTTGATAATATTGAAAATGCCCTCCTTAAACTAAAAACTTTAAACAGATGAAAAATGCCATACCGGTTAAACTGAGTCTTGAAGACGGCACCGTTTACAGGGGCAGATCATTTGGCAAAGTAATAGCTTCAGCCGGGGAAGTGGTTTTTAATACCGCCATGACAGGTTACCCCGAGAGCCTGACCGACCCTTCCTACAGGGGACAGATACTGTGCCTTACATATCCCCTCGTGGGCAACTACGGGGCACCGCGTAAAGAACATGAAGACAATCTTCATATCTTCCACGAATCATCTTCAATACATATCAGGGGCCTTATAGTTTCTGATTATTCCTTTGAATACAGTCACTGGAGCGCTGCCGAAAGCCTGCACCAGTGGCTCGA
>JBNJHQ010000271.1:0-3287 GCA_051748705.1 Bacteroidota bacterium
AGTTGAAGAAACTCTGCGGGTTTTCATTTTAAATAAATATACTATGATTGGATTAATAATATCACAGATAACACTTGGATTGACCGGTTGGCTTGTGTGTGCGGGTATCTTTGCCGGAGGTGCCTTATTGTCATTCTTTCTCTGGCAGATCCTGCTGAAAAGAAGAAGTGAAAAGATAATCGCTGAAGCGGAAAATGAAGCTGAAGTGATAAAGAAAGAGAAAATTCTGCAGGCGAAAGAAAAGTTTCTGCAGCTCAAATCAGAGCATGAGAAATATATAAGCGAAAAGAATAATAAGGTTACCCAGGCTGAAAACAGGATCAGACAGAAAGAATCATCAATCTCCCAGAAGCTGGAGGAAACACAGAGGAAGAATAATGAACTCGATGCTATACGAGAGAACCTGAATAACCAGCTTGAGATAGTCGATAAGCGGGGTGAGGAACTTAATCGCCTGCATAAACAGCAGGTTGAACAACTGGAAACCATTTCCAGCCTGTCTGCAGAAGAAGCTAAGAATCAGCTTATTGAATCCCTTAAAGAGGAAGCAAAAACCGAAGCCATGTCTTACATTAACGAGATTATGGATGAGGCCCGTATGACTGCCAACAAGGAAGCCAAGCGTATAGTTATGATGACCATACAGAGGGTGGCCACAGAAGCAGCCATCGAAAATGCGGTTACTGTTTTCCATATCGAATCAGATGAGATAAAAGGAAGGATAATTGGAAGGGAGGGACGTAACATCAGAGCCCTCGAGGCTGCTACCGGTGTGGAGATAATAGTGGATGATACACCTGAGGCAATTGTATTGTCTGCCTTTGACCCTGTTCGTCGTGAGATAGCACGGCTGGCACTGCACCAGCTGGTCAGTGATGGGAGAATACATCCTGCAAGGATAGAGGAGATAGTTGAGAAAACCAGAAAGCAAATAGAGGAGGAGATAGTTGAAGTCGGCAAAAGAACAACCATCGACCTTGGCATACACGGCCTGCACCCTGAACTGATCAGGCTTGTTGGGAAAATGAAATACAGGTCTTCCTATGGTCAGAACCTGCTTCAGCACAGCCGTGAAGTGGCAAACTTAAGTGCCATCATGGCATCCGAGCTGGGACTGAACGCTAAACTGGCAAAACGTGCCGGCTTACTCCATGACCTGGGTAAGGTGCCCGATGATGAGCCTGAATTGCCACATGCTGTTTACGGGATGAAACTGGCAGAGAAATACAAGGAAAAACCTGAGGTTTATAATGCCATTGGTGCACACCATGACGAGGTGGAAATGACATCCCTCATATCCCCGATAGTACAGGTATGCGACGCTATTTCCGGGGCAAGACCAGGGGCCAGGAGAGAAGTCGTGGAACTGTATATAAAAAGACTCAAGGAGCTTGAAGCTGTTGCTTTGGAATATCCGGGTGTAATGAAAACATATGCCATACAGGCAGGAAGGGAGCTGAGAGTAATAGTGGGAGCCGAGGCTGTGTCAGATAAGGAGGCTGAATCAATGTCAAACGAAATAGCCAGGAAGATACAGGATGAAATGACCTACCCCGGGCAGGTTAAGATAACCGTTATACGGGAGACCAGGGCTGTGAGCTACGCCAAATAAACCTATCAGATAATTTCCATAACCTTGACAGCCAGTTCATTCATTAGGGGTTTATAATCACTGAGGAATTTTCCGCTCACCCTGTTGCCTATGGCCAGGCAGATGGTAACGGCCTTATGGCCGAGCAAGGATGACAGACCGTAAATAGCAGAGCTTTCCATCTCATAGTTTAGTATCTGCCGTCCTTTATAAGTGAAGGTCATTATTTTATCATTAAGTTCTTTGTCGGCCGGCTCAAGCGAGATCATCCTCCCCTGGGGGGCATAGAAGCCGGGCGTGGAAATAGTCATGCCCCTTACAAATCCTGTCTTAGAAAACTTATCGAGTAATTCACTGCTGGCATCAACAATATATGGTCTGGGAAGCCTTGGATGCCAGGATGTATGCCTCATGAATGCTGATTCAAAAGCAGGATCAGTGATTTCCTCTATCCCCCGGTAATAGTTCATTACTGAATCAAAACCAATGGCTTTTTCGCTTATTATTGGCTCACCTGGATACAGTTCAGGCTGGAGTCCGCCCGATGTTCCCAGCCTGACAATGGTCAGACTGGTTTTTTCTTTTAGCACCTGTCCCGTTTCCAGGTCATAGTTAAATATGGCATCCAGTTCATTCAGAAGGATATCAATATTGTCAGTGCCAATCCCACTGGATATAATGCTTATTTCCTTATTGTTATAATTACCCGTTACTGTGAAAAATTCGCGGTTGCTCTTTTTTACCCGAATGCTATCAAGATGCTGTGCCAGCATATCTACCCTTCCGGGATCACCCACAATGATTATTTTTTTACCTGCTTCTCCGGGCCTGAGCCTGAGATGGAAAATGCTGCCGTCGTCGTTGGTTATCAGTTCCGTTTCTTTCATTCGTTTAGAATTTATGATAAATAAAAATCGTGCTCGTTCTGTTTTTTTTGTTTATGATAAGCTGTTTTACCTTTGATAATTCCGAAAAATTAAACGCAATTTACAGAAAGTGAACAATTTTACACTACTTTTGTAATTCAAGAAACATAAAAAATTATGAATGCAATGAAACAAAGACAGACATTAATTATTACACTGGCAGTTATAGTTGTTCTTTTATTACTGTTCGGAAGCAGGATGTTCTATGTAATAAAACCCGGGGAGAGGGGAGTGCTTTTCAAGACCCTGACAGGGGAACTCAGAAAGGATGATGTAATGGGAACAGGTTTTAAGATTGTGGCACCATGGAATTCTATGTATAAATACGATGTTAAGGAGCAGAAGAGTGAGGAGACAATGGATGTTCTGGATAAGAATGGTCTGAGCATCAATGTTGATGTTACGGTAAGATTTAACCCTCTTTATGACAGGATAGGTTATCTCCATGAAACATTTGGAATTAACTATGTCAATAACCTGGTTGTTCCGGAGGTAAGATCTACAGTCAGGCAGGTTACCGGCCGATACACCGCAGAAGAAATATATTCCACAAAAAGGAGTGAGGTAGAAGCAGCGATTATTGAAGAAACTGCGATAATTCTTGAAAAGAATAATATTGATATGAACGCTTTGCTTATACGTTCTATTGGCCTTCCCCCGGATATCAAGTCTGCTATCGAGTCAAAACTGACAAGAGAGCAGGAAGCGCTGGCGATGCAATATGTTAACGAACGTGAAAGGCTTGAAGCCGATAGAAAGCTTATTGAAGC
>JBNJHQ010000272.1:0-3247 GCA_051748705.1 Bacteroidota bacterium
GTTTTTACCGAGCCCATAGTGGTGAGCAAGATAGAGGACAGGAACGGCAATATCCTGTCTCTTTTCTCACCCCATATTGATGAGGTGATGAGCGAGGAGGAGGCCTTTCTGATGGTCAGCCTGCTGCGTGGTGTGGTTGACAGGGGCACAGCTATAAGGCTGAGGTATAAGTATCAGCTGGGTGGCCAGATTGGCGGCAAAACGGGCACCACACAGAATCATTCCAATGGCTGGTTCCTGGGCATCACTCCCAACCTGGTGGCCGGGGTATGGACAGGATGGGAAGACCAGGCTATACATTTTGAAGATATGACACAGGGGCAGGGAGCCAACATGGCCTTACCGGTATTCGGCCTCTTCTTCCAGAAATTGTTCGGCGATGCCGAGCTGGGCATAATGGAGGCGGACGAATTTGATGAACCACCCGGCTTTGATGTTGAGCTTGACTGTGATAAGGTGAAGAGTCAGGGTCGTACGAGGGATATCTATGACCTGGAAGAATTTTAACTATCAGGCAAAAAGTTTCTTCACCAGTTCTTCCACCCTGCTCACCCTTATAACATCGATATCCTTTTTAGCTGACCCGCCGGTGCGTGAGTAGCGGGATATGTAGATCTTACTGAAGCCCAGCCTGGAGGCCTCCTTTATTCTCTGGTCGATATGGCTTACGGGCCTTATCTCCCCCGACAGGCCTGTTTCACCGGCAAAGCAGGCATTGCGTTCAACCGCTATGTCGAGGTTTGAAGAGAGGACGGCACTTATCACTGCCATATCTATGGCCGGATCGCTCACCCTGAGCCCTCCGGCAATATTCATAAATACATCCTTTATACCCAGTTTGAATCCCGCCCTTTTCTCCAGCACGGCAAGCAGCATATTGAGCCTGCGTGTGTCAAAGCCCGTGGAGCTTCTCTGGGGTGTGCCGTAAACGGCACTGCTCACCAGTGCCTGTGTTTCGATCATAAAGGGCCTGATACCGTCAATGGTGGCGGCAATGGCTATGCCGCTAAGGAGCTCTTCATGCTGATTGATGAACATCTCTGAAGGATTGGATACCTCGCGCAGCCCGGTGGCAAGCATCTCAAAGATGCCGATCTCCGTGGTGGCCCCGAAGCGGTTCTTTACAGCCCTCAGTATGCGGTAGACATAGTTGCTGTCGCCCTCGAACTGGAGCACCACATCGACAATATGTTCCAGTATTTTCGGCCCTGCCAGGCTGCCGTCTTTTGTTATGTGACCGATAATGATCACGGGCACCCCTGTTTGCTTGGCGTACCTGAGCAGCAGGGCAGCACACTCCCTTACCTGGCTCACAGTGCCTGCCGATGATTCGATCCGGGATGTGCTGATAGTCTGTATACTATCAATAATGATTATTTCAGGCTTTATAGCTTCGGCATGGCTTATTATAGGCTCAAGCGATGTTTCCGGGTACACGTAACAGGAGTCGTTGGTATCGCCCAGTCGTCCCGCCCTCATTTTTATCTGCTCACCGCTTTCCTCGCCCGAGACATAGAGAATTTTCTTGTTCACCATCTTCATGGCCAGCTGCAGGGCCAGGGTTGATTTTCCCACTCCGGGCTCTCCGCCGAGCAGGAGCATGGAGCCGGGTACTATGCCGCCTCCTAGTATGCGGTCGATCTCTTCCATACCCGACCGGATGCGCTCATTTTCCGTAGCTGAGATATCATTGAGCAGCCGGGGGCTGGCCTGCTCACTGTTGAAGGAAAGGGATGATTTGCCTTTTGCAGGTATTATCTCTTCATTATAGCTGTTCCATTCGCCGCATGAGGGACAGTGACCTATCCACTTTGGCGATTCGGCACCGCAGTTGCTGCACACCCATGTTGTTTTATTCTTTGCCATAAAGCTTAATCTTTGAACGTTAGCCCTTTGTTATATTAACCCTGTTTTTTCCTGCTCTTCCCATGATGAAATAGAATGAGATGGTGCCAAGAACGGCTATCAACAGCAGCTGCGACTCATGTGAAAGAGTGGCATATGCCAGTCCCTCGCTGAGATCTATATCATAAACAACAGACAGTCCGCGCGATATGATCCAGTGGAAGGCGCCAATACCACCCTGTACGGGTGCCGACATCCCCAGGGTGCCTATTACAAGAAGGAAGACAGCATCACCGAATTGCAGGTAAGAGGTGGATGGTATTGCATAGAGAACAACCCATGTCATAACAATATAGAGGGACCACATGATAAGGGTATGGATGATGAATTCAAGTTTATCCTTCATCCTGACAAAAGTTTTGAGTCCGGTAAATATACCCTTCATTATGTTGCCTGCCTTTGACAGCATCCTGACTTTTTTCAGCCTTTCCCTGTAGATATACATCATCAGTACTGCAAGTGCAAGAAAGATCAGCAGGATGATAACAAAAAGCAATGAAGCATCGAGAGCGGAGCTGACTTTATCTCCTGCCGGCTGTAAGATATTTTTCCTGAGGAAAGAATCCATTGTGCTGCCCCTTCCCAGTATCATCACGAACATAATGATTAACATGCTGATAAAGTCAAATGCTCTTTCCGTTATTACGGTGCCGAAGAGGCTGTCTACCGGTATCTTTTCCTTCCTGCCCAGTGCCACGCACCTGGTGAGCTCACCCAGGCGGGGAAGGGCAAGGTTAAAGAGGTAGCCTGTCATCAGTGCATGGTATACGGATTTGAGCGGCGGGTCATAGCCCAGGGGCCTTATCATCAGTATCCACCTCCGTGCCCTGATAAAATAAGCCAGTGTAGCTGCCAGCAGGGCCAGCAGGACCCATAAATATTCGGCTTTAAGCAGTATTCCCACTACCTCTGAAAGATCGACCTTCCTGAAAGCTATGATTAGGAGAATGACACTGAGGCTTATAAAGATAAGGAGCTTAACTAACTGCTTGATTTTTTCTTTCAAGATCAGACCAGTTTATTTGTATCGGTATCGGGGAATATCAGTCGTGGTTTGAATGCTTTTGCTTCTTCATATTCAATGGAGGCATATGATATTATTATTATCACATCTCCCACTGCCGCTTTTCTTGCGGCAGGTCCGTTAAGGCAGATTGAGCCGGAGGCACGTTCTCCTTTAATAACATATGTTTCAAGCCGCTCACCGTTATTGAGGTTAACGACCTGCACCTTTTCGTTTTCGAGTATATCAGCAGCCTCCATCAGATCTTCATCGATGGTAATGCTTCCAACGTACTGAAGGTTGGCTTCAGTAATTTTTACTTTGTGAATCTTTGATTTC
>JBNJHQ010000273.1:0-3220 GCA_051748705.1 Bacteroidota bacterium
GAAGAAGGATACATTGACGTCGCCGTTCTGCAGCCCGGAGATCCAATCAGCTTTCCAGGCTGAATTATTCATCAGGCCGGTCTGCCACCATGATATTTCACTCCATCCTGATTCATTGCCCCTGTTATCCCATACACGTACCTGCCAGTAATACCGGGTACCAGTCTCCAGGGACTGTCCTGAATAAGGTACGTGGACAGATTGGGAGGATTTTACCCGGCCGCTTGACCAGGATATAGCTTCGCCTGATTCAAAATCACCTGCATTTTCAGCCACCCGGATCTCATAAGCTGTCTGAAGCACCTGTCGCTGATCAGAATCGATTATCCACGAAAAACGTGGATGTGGCTCATCCAGTCCCATGGGAGTTTTCCTGTTTTCGGTAAACATTTCACTTATGCTCAGCTGGCATATTGCCGGGACGGTAAAAAACAGTAGGCTAACAACAAACAGTACAAATCTTTTCATAGTATATTATTTTTTCTCTTTACTCAATAAGCCCTTCTTTCTTATTCAAGGCCGTTCAGCTAAGCAACAAGGGGGACGATAAAAATTTATTCACATCATTGCCTGCCTGACAGAACTTCTTTTTCATAGTGCAGGATATCTGCTATATAATCTTCTCCAACGGGAACACCTGATATATGGCAATAGTAGTCATAAACGGCTCCGAAGGGTTTACTCTTCATAATCTCGAGCATGGCCAGCCTTTCAAAATACCTCTGCTTATCCTCATATTCCCTGAGTTTGCCTACCGGTTCGAGCATGGCGTACATAAAGGCCATCTGGGCTGCCCTTGTCCCTGTGACATAAGCACCTATCCTGTTCATGCTTGCATCAAAATAATCAAGGCCAATATTTACCCGCGACAGGGCATCAGCCCTGATTACTTCCTGAGCTATCAGCAATATTTCATCGTTAAAAGTAACAACATGGTCGCTGTCCCATCTCAGACCCCTGGTAACATGAAGCATCAGTTCGTCCAGGTACTGCAGGCATGAAGCTACTTTATCACCCACCTGTTCTGTCGGGTGGTAATGCCCGTTATCGAGACAAATAAGCTTATTATTCTTAATGGCATAGGCAAGGTAAAAATCATATGATCCTACCACCATTGCTTCAGACCCTATGCCAAAGAGTTTACTTTCCACCGAGTCCTTGAGGTATTCCACCGGGTATTCCACCGAATATATCTCATCAAGGGAATCTTTGAGTATTTTCCTCAGTGTAAAACGGTCAACAGGAATATCCTTTGATCCATCAGGTATCCAGAGGTTATGGATGCAGGGTGATTTCAGCTGCCTGCCCATTTCGGCTCCTATCTCCCGGCACCTTTTAACATGATCTATCCAGAATTTTCTGTCAGGTTCATTCTTTGAGGAAAGGGTAAATCCATCATCTGCCCTGGGATGAGAAAAGCAGGTACAGTTAAAATCCATGCCAATACCCAGATCCCCGGCCCATTCTATCCAGGTCCGGAAGTGTTTAGTTTCGATCCCGTTCCTGTCGACCCGTTTATCTCCGAAATCACCATATATAGCATGAAGGTTCAGGCGCTGCCTGCCAGGCAGCAAGGCCATCACCTTTTCAATATCCTGTTTAAGTTCGGGAATATTCCGAGCCTTGCCCGGGTAGTTACCGGTAACCTGTATCCCCCCTCCTCCAAGCTCAGCACCTGGTGTCTCAAATCCTCCCACATCATCAGCCTGCCAGCAGTGAAGGCTTATATTCACATCATCCATCATTTCCACTACCCTGTCGGTATCAACATCGATCTCCGCGTACTGGTCCCTGGCCAGTTTATAAGCCTGTTCAATTGTTTTTGATTTTTTCATGGTAATTAAATAATATTATGTTTTTAATCTTCAATTTTAATGTAATATTTTCAGTATTTCAATTCCCGGGATCGCAGGCAGAAGTCCGGGTTTTGCGCCAGGCATTTCCCGTTTTGTATCATTCAGCCGAGGTTAATCACGAATGTTGAGAATATAAGTATCACTATTCCGGCAAGCAGGACAAGCATAGTTTTCTTTCCGGCGCCTTTCCATTCTTTAAGTATAATACCCCAGATATTACTGAAAGCGATATTCAGGGCCATTAAAATGCTCCAGGCAAAAACGGCTATTCCTTCGGGAAGCATGCTTTTACCCATGCCGAAAAAATGGAACTGCAGGAACCACAGCAATCCAGCCAGGAAGGTAAAGAACAGGTTATTAAAGAACACACTGCCGGGAACAGAAAGATAGTCTTTATATGATTTATTCTTAATGTTCAGGTATGCACAGTATGTGAAGTTAGTAATAAAACCCCCGATAAGTATGAATATGAGTGTCACATTACTCTGGAAAAGGGGATTAACTCCATATTCAACTGCAACTCTATCAATAGGTTGTCCCACTTCATAGCCATAATTAAATGCAGCACTCATTATTCCTGACATTACAGCGATGATTACACCCTTTTTAAGCGCAAATTCCCTGACGGCAGCTTTCCTTTCTTCATCACTCATCTCCTTTTGCTTGAGTGCCCCTGCATATCCAATTACAGCTATTCCTGCCACGCACACAGCCACTCCAATAACCATTAACAGTCCTTCAGCAGTGCCAAAAAGGTTCTTTCCTGCAACCAGCGGTGGTATAAGTGTCCCGAAAGCAGCACAGAAGCCCAGAGCAATACTCTGGCCCATAGCCACACCCAGGTACCTGATGCTCAGACCGAAGGTCAGTCCACCGACCCCCCAAAGGGCGCCAAAGAGCACTGCCAGCCATTTAGCCTTTGCCGGTGCTGCACCTATTATTTCAAAGAGCGTGCCTTCCGGCAGGGAGAAGAGTGCAAAGAGCCAGGGTGCTATTAACCATGCAGCCACTCCCTGGGATATCCAGTATGATTCCCACGACCATTTTTTTACTTTCCTGAAGGGGACATAAAAGCTTGATGCCCCAAGGCTTCCTATGGCAATCAAACCTATGGCTGCAAGTGAATTCATAATCCCGGATTTAAATACAGTAAAAAAATACCTGGAGAAAAAGGCTTAAATTACATAAATATCAGAAAAGCACTAAGTAATATTTTTATTTTTTTTTTTGATTATTAGAACTAAATTTGCATCGCCATTCAACAAGCCCAGGTGGCGGAATTGGTAGACGCGCCAGGTTGAGGGCCTGGTGGCCGATTAAGGTCGTGCTGGTTCGATTCCAGTCCTGGGCACAGGCAAAGAGCC
>JBNJHQ010000274.1:0-3213 GCA_051748705.1 Bacteroidota bacterium
CAGGGCCCTGGATGAGAAAGGTTACAAGCTCTATGCCACCAGGGGAACACAACAGTTCCTGGCAAATGCCGGCATAGATGCTGAAACAGCATACTGGCCGGATGAAGACAAATCACCCAATACCATTGAGCTGATACGCTCACGCACGGTGGACCTTGTGGTGAATATACCAAAGGATCTTTCAAAGGATGAACTGAACAACGACTACAGTATCAGGAGAAACGCTGTTGATTTCAATATACCCCTGCTTACCAATTCGCGACTTGCAAGTGCCTTCATACTGGCTTTCTGCAGGATAAGAACAGAGGATCTGGGTATTTACAGCTGGGATGAATACAGGGAAACTTAAAAATTACCGAACGATGAAAGAACTATTTATCAGGGAAGCGAGAATAATAGATGCTGAAAAAATTATAGCGTTTCAGAAAAAAATGGCCGTTGAAACCGAAAATATGAAACTGGAGGACGATACCATTCACCAGGGTGTTCACGCCGTTTTTGCCGATCCGCACAAGGGCGTCTATTATGTGGCCGAATACAATAATGAGGTTATTGGATCACTCCTTATTACCTATGAGTGGAGCGACTGGAGAAACAGCTTTGTCTGGTGGATACAGTCAGTCTATATTCTTCCCGGCCACAGGCGTAAGGGCTATTTCAAGGAGATGTACATGCATGTAAGGGAAACAGCCCTTCAGAATGGTGTGGCAGGTCTGCGGCTCTACGTGGAAAAAGATAATACCGCAGCACAGAAAACATATGAAGCACTTGGCATGACCGGTGACCATTACCGGATGTACGAATGGCTTAAATAGTATAGCTATGTACTGGCTCCTGACCCTCATGCTGCCTTACATGGCCCTATTCCTTTATCTGAAAGTCATTTTCTCACAGGCTAAAAGGAGAAAAGAAATTGACAGCCGGGTGCATGAAAGGAAGCCACAGCTCCTATCCCTTGTAATTCCCTTTAAGAATGAAGCTTCCGGTCTGCCAGCGCTGCTGGATGACCTTGCTTCCCAGGTTCTTGACCCTGCACTTTTTGAAATTATCTTCGTAGATGATGGCTCCACTGATTCAGGCATGGATATACTTAAATCATCACCAGGCCGGTTGCAGGGCGCAAAAATACTCAGCACGGGAGGAAAGGGCAAAAAGAAAGCCATGGCCCTGGGTATTGAAAATGCCCGCGGCGATTATATTGTCACAACCGATGCCGACTGCCGTGTCAGCAAAGAATGGCTGGAAGACATATACCGGGCGCTTGCCGATACCGGACCCGATATGTTAATAGGGCCTGTCGGCATAATAGACGAAGGGGGACTGTTGAACAGCCTGGTGCAACTGGAATTTCTTGCCCTGCAGGCTGTGACGGAAATATTTGCCCGTCCCGGCAAGGCAGTTATGTGCAATGCTGCCAACATGTGCTTCAGGAACCCGGGTCCGGCCCGCTACGAAACCATGGTAAAAGCTGAACTTCCCTCGGGTGATGATATTTTCCTTATGGAAAGTTTCAGGCGGGAGGGTAAGAGGATAAGATGGCTTGATTCGCCCGGATCCATGGTGATGACAAAGGCGCCGCAATCAGTAAGAGCATTCTTCAGGCAAAGGATAAGGTGGACCTCAAAAAGTCCCTTTTACTCGGATCCCCTCCTGCTGTCATTAGCCGTTCTGGTATTCCTTACAAATATGTTCATTGTTGCAGTGTTCATTGCATCTTTCTTCATTACCCCGCTGTGGAAGATCTTTGTCCTTTTGCTTCTAATAAAAGCCATTCCCGATTACCTACTGCTTGCAGCAATAGCAGCAAAGAGAGGAAAAAGACACTTAATGGCTTTATTCCTGCCTGCCCATCTGCTTTACCCCTTCTATGTCTCAATGAGCGGACTGGCGGGTATGGTCAAAGGTCTCTTCTCCCGTGCCCGGGCAGAATGAAATTTTTTACGCGTTGAATGACCTGTATGATCAAAGGTCTCTTTTCTTCACCACCATGTAAGTGAGTGCAGCGAAGAGTAAAATATAGGCAAGTGCCATGACAAGGTTTATTGCCGGATCCAGCTGGCGCGGCATTATACCGATATTTTCAAAGGTCATTGCACTATTTCCCAGCTCCTCACCTGACGTTATCTGCAGGATCTCCGGCATGGGAGTCAGGTGGCTTATTATTTTAACGGGGAACCACGGCCTTAGCTCCATGGGTAATAAGCCTCTCATGATTGGTTCAATCATTATGAAATAAAGGAGGTAGAGTATTATTGCGAGTGCATTGGACCTCAACAGGGATGCACACAGCAGTCCAAGCACCATGTAACCGACGGCCTGCAGCAGGTAAACAGGCAATATGCCCATTTTGCCGAACACCATGCCCGCCGATAGCTCATTCGTATAAATGAAGCCAAAGATAAGCCCTGCCAGGCTAACCATTACAAGCCCGAAGAGGGCAAGGCCCAGGATAAGAATACCTTTCCCTGCCAGCCATTCTTCACGGCTGAGTCCCGTCATTACCTGCTGGCGCAATGTCCTGCCACCAAATTCATTGCCGGCAATGGTGATCACCAGTATTGCCAGCAGTAGGTTAAACCAGCTGGCAACCCATGCAAATGACTGCCATACGTCGGGAAACCTGAACAGGTTCCTCCATGTAAAACCCGGTACTGAGATGTCGATCCGGGAAAAAACAAATACAGTTAACAAAAAAAGACCTGCAGTAAGTATCAGTACAAGCCTGAAAAAACCGTAAGTCGCTATCTTGGTCCATTCCAACCGAATCAGTCGCTTCATATTGCGCGTTTTTATTTTACCAGCTCAAGGAATTGTTCCTCAAGGGTACTTTTTCGTATATATAACTGGTTTATTATTATTCCTTTATCAGTGGCATAACGGTTAATATGGCCTGAACTAACACCACTGGCAGGTACTATCTCAAGGACATTATCTTTAATAAGGGCACTCTTGACAAGGCCCTTTTCGAGAAGACCTTTCTGCAACATTTCATTATTATCCGAATCAATCACTATTATATCATCCGTTATGAGTAGTTCATTAACCTTACCCTCCGCCAGCGTCCTTCCTTTTTTCAGTATTGCCACATGGTCACACACTTTTTCCACCTCATCAAGTATATGGCTGGCCATTATGATTGTCTTTCCCTGGTTCTTCTGTTCAATGATTATCTTTCTGACCTCCGCAATCCCTTCAGGGTCGAGTCCGTTCGCC
>JBNJHQ010000275.1:0-3206 GCA_051748705.1 Bacteroidota bacterium
ATGATTTTATCAGCAATATGACCCACGAATTGAAAACTCCCATCTCATCAATTTCGCTTGCTTCACAGATGATAGGAGACAGAAGTATTTCGAAGGATAAGAAAAACCTGGACAAGATTTCCGGCATACTTAAAGATGAATCATTAAGACTCAAGTACCAGGTTGAGAAAGTGCTGCAGGCATCGGCCTTCGACAGGGGCAAAATAAAGTTAAAAATGCTCGAAACGGATATTCACAGTATAATAAACAGGGCGATCGATAATTTCAGGTTACAGATATCCGATACTGAAGGTACACTCACAAGGGACTTCAGGGCAACAGAGCCAATAATTAAAGTTGATGAAAATCACGTATTTAATATGATATCCAATCTGCTCGATAATGCAATAAAATACTCAAATGGTAACCCTGATATTATAATTAAAACATCTGATGATAACAGGCAGCTGATAATTTCCATTGCAGATAAAGGGATTGGGATAAAAAAGGATGATATAAAAAGAATCTTTGATAAATTCTACAGGGTTCCTACGGGAAATATCCATAATGTAAAAGGCTTTGGCCTGGGGCTGAGTTATGTAAAAAAGATAGTGGAGGAACATAATGCGAGTATCTCTGTTCACAGCCAGGTAAATAAAGGAACACGGTTCGATATCAGGTTTCCCAAAAACAATTGAATATGGCAAAAATATTATTAGCTGAGGATGACATTAATCTGGGTATACTGCTTACCGATTACCTTGAAGCAAAAGGTTACAGGGTAGTGCATCTGTCAGATGGAAAACAGGCACTGGAGACCTTCCGGGCCGAAACTTTTGACCTGTGCCTGCTGGACATCATGCTGCCGGAGATTGATGGGATTAACCTTGCAAAGAAGATCAGGAAAATTGAAAAGGAAATACCTTTCATTTTTCTGACGGCCAAATCACTCGAAAAAGACAAGCTGGAGGGATTCAGTGCAGGGGCTGATGATTATATTACAAAGCCATTCTCAATGGAAGAATTGTTATACAGGATAGAAGCCATATTGAGAAGAACAAGATCATATACAGATGAGGAACCGGAGGAATATAAACTGGGCAGTTTTACTTTTTACCCGCTTACCCAGGTGCTTGAATCCGACGAGGGCCCGAAGAAACTTACGACCAAGGAATCTGAATTACTCAGGCTGCTGTGCAAAAACAAGAATGAGGTGC
Organism: Bacteroidota bacterium; assembly: GCA_051748705.1. Taxonomy (GTDB): domain Bacteria; phylum Bacteroidota; class Bacteroidia; order Bacteroidales; family VadinHA17; genus UBA9300. The sequence continues at coordinate 1,197 of JBNJHQ010000275.1, forward strand.
TGGAAAGGAATTACGCGCTTCGTACAATATGGGTGGATGATAATTATTTCAATGCACGCAGCATGGATGTCTACATAACAAAACTCCGCAAGTATCTGAAAAGTGATCCTTCGATAAGTATACTCAACGTTCATGGCAAAGGCTACCGCCTGCTGTGTCAATGACCGGCTTTCAGTCCATTTTCAGCACTGCCAGGAAGGCCTGCTGCGGCACTTCAACATTACCCACCTGCCTCATCCGCTTCTTTCCTTTTTTCTGCTTTTCAAGCAGTTTTCTCTTTCGTGTTATGTCACCGCCGTAGCATTTTGCAGTAACATCTTTTCTCACTGCCTTAACTGTCTCACGGGCAATTATTTTTGCTCCAATTGCCGCCTGTATGGCTATATCAAATTGCTGCCGCGGTATCAGTTCCTTCAGTTTCACACACATCCTCCGTCCGAAATCATAGGAATGTCCCCTGAAAATAAGAGTTGACAGTGCATCCACCATTTCACCGTTAAGAAGTATATCAAGCCTTACCAGATCAGCCTTCTTATAGGATGAATAGTGGTAATCAAAAGAAGCGTAACCTCTTGAAAGGCTCTTCAGCTTGTCATAAAAGTCAAAGACTATTTCTGCAAGAGGCAGTTCAAAAGTGACCTCCACACGGTCACTTGTCAGGTACACCTGGTTCTTGAAGGTTCCCCGCTTATCAATGGACAGGGTCATTATATTACCAAGGTATTCTGATTTTGTAATTATCTGTGCAATAATATATGGTTCTTCAATCCTATCGATATTGGTAACCGGGGGTAATCCTGATGGGTTATGAACCTCCACCAATTCGCCCGAAGTGGTATAAACATTATATGACACATTTGGCACCGTGGTTATCACGTCCATATCAAATTCCCTGTCAAGTCTTTCCTGGATGATTTCCATATGCAGCAGTCCCAGGAAACCGCACCTGAAGCCAAAACCAAGGGCAGCAGATGATTCGGGTATAAATGAAAGGGAGGCATCATTCAACTGCAGTTTTTCAATGGATGAACGCAGGTCTTCATAGTCATCAGCATCAACGGGGTAGATACCCGCGAAAACCATGGGTTTTACATTTTCAAATCCTTCTATACCTTTATCACACGGCCTGTCAAGATGGGTAATGGTGTCGCCCACCTTTACATCCCTCGATTCCTTTATCCCGGAAATAATATATCCCACGTTCCCCGCGCTAAGATATTTCCTTGGTTCCTGCTTAATCTTAAGTACACCTATTTCATCCGCATTATATTTTTTCCCTGTATTATAAAATTTCACCGCTTCACCGGTTCTCAGGGTGCCATTCACTATTTTGAAATATGCCACTATACCCCTGAACGAATTAAAGACCGAATCAAATATAAGTGCCTGCAGGGGGGCATCCGGATCCCCTTCCGGTGCCGGCACCGAAGTTATAATCCTTTCGAGTATTTCATCAACCCCCATTCCTGTTTTGGCACTGGCTTCAATTATATCTTCTCTCCTGCAACCAAGAAGATCCACGATCTGGTCTTTTACCTCCTCGGGCATTGCACTGGACATATCCATTTTATTGAGCACGGGTATTACTTCCAGGTTATGTTCAATTGCCATGTAAAGATTTGATATTGTCTGTGCCTGTATCCCCTGGGTGGCGTCAACAACAAGCAATGCACCCTCACATGCAGCAATTGACCTCGAGACCTCATAGGAAAAATCCACATGTCCCGGGGTATCTATCAGGTTCAGGATATATTCAGAGCCATGATTTATGTACCTCATCTGTATTGCGTGGCTCTTGATAGTAATTCCTCTTTCCCTCTCCAGGTCCATATTGTCCAGTACCTGGTCCATCCTGTCTCTTTCGCTCAGGGTATCAGTCTTCTCCAGCAACCTGTCGGCCAGGGTGCTCTTCCCATGATCAATATGAGCAATAATACAGAAATTCCTTATTTTATCCATAGTTTTTCTCATTCCCGGATTAAGCGCAAATATATAATTAATAGTTGAATA
>JBNJHQ010000276.1:0-3201 GCA_051748705.1 Bacteroidota bacterium
CCCAGCAATATTTCATTGTCCTGTTCAAGGGCTATACTAATGGAATATACCGTGGCACCGTGCATGAAGTTTGTGGTTCCGTCGAGTGGGTCGATTATCCACCTTAATGCTTTGTGGCTTGCTTCTGCTGTTCCTTCCTCGGTAATGAATCCTGCCCCGGGTAACAGTTCAGACAGGTCGGCGCTCAGTTTTTTTTCAGCTTCTATATCAACGTATGACACAAAATCGTGCTTTCCTTTCTGCCTGGCATCATCAATATCGAAATTTTCTGATTCATTCCTGATGAAATCGCCTGTTCTGCGGGCAATATCACAAACATCATTACATATGCATTTAAGATTCATCCTTCATGGTTTTATACTATAAAGTTAGCATTTTCATCAGTTTCTTCCAGGATGTGGGTACTTATCGTTCCTTCAAGGATCCTTTCATATGGCCTGTATACCCTCAGATAATTTTCCGTAAAGCCCGCCAGGTACCCTGGCTTCTCTTCACTCTCCCAAAGTACTTCGGCACTCATACCCCTGCATTTCTCATTAAACTGTCTTCTTTTTCTTTCTGAGAGCAGATGAAGTTTCTTGCTCCTGTTATCTTTTACCCTCTTATCCAGCTGTCCCTCCATGGCGGCGGCGGGTGTATTGTTTCTTGAAGAATAACTGAAAACATGAAGGTAGGACAGGTCCAGTGAATCAAGGAACTCATAGGTATCATTAAAATCTTCTTCCGTTTCACCCGGGAAACCGGCAATTATATCAGCGCCTATACCTGCCAGGGGCATCAGTTCCCTTATCTTCTGCACCCCCGAAGCAAAAACATCCCTTGTATATCTTCTTCTCATTCCGGCCAGTATCCTGTCAGAGCCACTTTGAAGCGGTATATGAAAGTGAGGCAGTAATTTACTGTTCTTTGCTACCAGCTCTATTATATTGTCGTTAAGAAGGTTGGGTTCAATGGATGAGATCCTGAATCTGTCTATTCCCTGTACCTGGGTCAGTGCTTCCAGCAGATCAGTGAACGACTCGCCGGTGGATTTGCCGAAATCACCAATATTTACACCTGTCAGCACAATTTCCTTTATTCCTTTTTCAGCTATTTCATGGGCATCTTTTACACATTCGCTAACAGCCTGGTTACGGCTTTTACCTCTTGCAAGGGGGATGGTGCAGTAAGAACACGAATAGTCGCAGCCGTCCTGTATTTTAAGGAAAGCCCGGGTTCGGTCGCCTGTTGAAAAGGCCGGGTGGAATGAGCTTAGTTCATGCCTTTCACAGTTATGTATTTCCGGCACAGGCCGTTTGTTCAGGTCGTTGATAAAATGAAGGATATCGTATTTTTCATTGGTCCCCAAAACAAGGTCCACGCCTTTTATCCCGGCAATCTCCTTATGCCTGACCTGTGCATAGCACCCGGCAACAATAATAAAAGAACCGGGGTGTTTGCGGACAGTTTGGTTTATAAGCTGCCTGGTTTTTTTATCTGCAGACGCGGTAACCGTACACCCGTGAATAAAATATATATCAGCCTTCCCATTAAAGGGGACCTTCCGGAAGTCAGCACCTTCCATCATCCTGCTTATTGCCGATGTTTCTGAAAAATTCAGCTTGCATCCCAGTGTATGGAATGCCACTGTCAATTGTCCCTGGCTCATATTTGCTGTTTATAAGACTGCAAAAATAAGGATTTTTAGGGACAAGGCTCTTTGTGTTTCTATTTGAGCTCCCTGGGAATGATCAGGCTGTGATCATTAAGTTCGGATGAATATATGTCCTGCCACTTATCCATATCAAAGCTCACCACTGCCGAACCCGTGGTTGGAAGGAAGCCCACCACCCCCTTTGTCATCTGGCTGGCCAGCTCTGATATGCCCGGATTATGGGCAAACAGGGCAACTGTTCTTACATCATCATCCAGTGCTGCTATTTCTTCAATCATTTTTGATGCCGAACCCGGGTAAAAATCTTTTACCACCCTGATAATTTCAGTGCCTGTTTTCATTGCACGGGAGAATATGCATGCACTGTGACTGGCACGGGCTGCAGGGCTTGTAAGTATGACATCCGGTTTTATACCCGATTTGAGTATTTTTTTCGAGACCTTGTAAGCATCATTTACTCCTCTTTTTGTTAGGACCCTGTCGATATCCCTTTCAAAGATGTCATGGGCGCAGGCTTTTCCATGCCTGACGATTATAACATTACGTTTCATTCTTGTCTGGTTTTTGGTGGAGGAAAGTAATAAAAATTATTTGTCACCTGCAATATATTTTTTTGATTAAAGAATGCGGCTGGCCAGTTCGGAAAGATAGCTTCTTTCTCCCTTTACCAGATTGACATGGGCAAATATTTCCTGGCCCTTCATCTTATCAGTCAGGTAGGAAAGGCCATTTGACCCGATATCAAGATAAGGTGAATCAATCTGCTCTATGTCGCCCGTAAATATCATTTTAGTGTCTTCACCTGCCCTGGTAATGATAGTCTTTACCTCGTGCGGCGTGAGGTTCTGTGCTTCATCCACGATAAAAAATATGTTTGAGAGACTCCTTCCCCTGATATAGGCCAGGGGCGTGATAACGAGCTTTTCCTCCTTGATCATGTCATTTATCCGTATGAACTCGGGGCTCTGGTGGCTGAATTTATGCTTGATAACCGTCAGATTGTCAAAGAGGGGTTGCATATAGGGATCTATTTTCTCCTTAACATCTCCCGGCAGGAATCCAAGGTCCCTGTTGGCAAGGGGTACGATGGGACGGGCAAGGAATATCTGTTTATACCTTTTATGCTGCTGCAGCGCCGAGGCCAGTGCAAGAAGTGTTTTTCCGGTTCCGGCCTTGCCGGTGAGAGCAACAAGCTGTATCTCAGGATTGGAGAGAGCCTCAATGGCAAAGGTCTGTTCGGCATTACGGGGGTCAATACCATAGGTGGTCTGCTTGATTATCCTGTTTACCATCATGGTGGCGGGATTGTAATGCGCAAGTGCGCTCGATCCGTTATTCTTCAGGATATAAAACTGGTGTCCTTCCGGGTGTATATCCAGGCCCATATCCTTAACAGGCATACCATCAGGTTCTTCGTAGAGCCTGTCTATCTTAGTGCTGTCAATATCCACTATTGTCTCAACGCCCTTGTAAAGGTCATCTATATTGGCAACCTTATCATTCTCATAATCCTGGGCTCTTATACCCAGTGATTTAGCCTTCATCCT
>JBNJHQ010000277.1:0-3196 GCA_051748705.1 Bacteroidota bacterium
GGACCTGCTGGAGATGGAGCCTGAAGAAAGAGCTAAGGAAGGTATATTTCTGGGTTTCCAGTACCCTATAGAGATACCGGGGGTAAGCATGGTTAACTTTATGAAGACAGCCCTTAATGAACACAGGAAACACAGAGGTCTGGAACCCCTGCCATCTTCAGATTTTCTTAAACTGATGAGGGAGAAGAAGGAACTGGTAAAGATTGAGTCGGCTCTTACAAACAGGTCGGTTAACGAGGGATTCTCAGGCGGTGAGAAGAAGAGGAATGAGATATTCCAGATGGCCATGCTTGAACCAAGGCTGGCAATACTGGATGAGACTGATTCCGGACTCGACATAGATGCACTGAGGGTTGTGGCAAACGGAATAAATGAGCTTAAGACCCCTGAAAATGCTGCCATCGTCATTACCCATTACCAGCGCCTGCTGGATTATATAATACCCGATGTTGTACATGTTTTATATGACGGTAAAATAGTTAAGACAGGTGGTAAGGAGCTGGCCCTTGAGCTTGAAAAGCAGGGTTATGACTGGATAAAAAAAGATGTAGATATCGAAAATTATGGATAGAAGAGAGGAGACAACAAAAAGATTCTCGGACCTGTACAGGGCAAACAGCCGGCGTATAAAGGAGAGTTCGGCTGGTATAATAAACAGTTTCCGGGAAGATGCCATGAAGCAGTTTGTTGAACTGGGCGTGCCTGGACGTAAAAATGAGGCCTATAAGTATACAAACCTTGATCCATGGATCAATAAGGATTATAATTCCTATTTTGTTCCCAGGCCGCAGGATTTTAAGGCTGCAGAGGATTTTGAGTGTGAGGTGGTGGATCTTGACAGTTTTAACCTGGTGCTGCTGAACGGCTTTCCTCCAAAGTATAACGGTATGCCTGCCGGCTTGCCTGAAGGAGTATGGGTTGGCAGCCTGTCAGAGGCAGCAGATAAATACCCGGAAATAGTTGAAAAACATTACGGTAAGTATGCCCGTAACGGCAGTGATGGTCTTATTCCACTTAACACGGCACTGGCCTCTGATGGGATATTTGTTTATGTTCCGGCAGGAGTGAGTTTTACAAAACCTGTACAGATTATTAACCTTGTTCATTCGGATAAGGATACCTTTGTGCAACACCGTAACCTTATCGTTGTGGAAGCCGGTGCAAAGTTTCCAATGATAGTTTGCGATCATGCCCTGTCGCCCCTTAAATTTCTGACCAATGCCGTGACAGAAATATTTGTGGGGGAGAATGCTCATTTTGATATCCTGAGGGTTCAGAATGAGCATAATAACGCTGCCAAGCTGACCCATACCTTTATACACCAGGAAAAGAACAGCTTTGCCGTATCGAATAATATAACCCTGCACGGAGGCATGGTTCGCAACAGCACATATCACAGGCTTAACGGGGAAGGGGCTGAATGTAATGCACTGGGACTCTACCTGAGTGACAAATGGCAGCATGTGGATAATTTTGTAAGCATAGAGCATGCATATCCCAACTGTATAAGCAACCAGCTGTTCAAGGGAGTCCTGGATGACTCTGCCACCGGTACTTTTAACGGCCGTATACTGGTTAATGAGGGGGCGCAGAAAACACTGGCATACCAGAAGAATAACAGTATCCTGCTGACAGATGATGCACGGATGGACAGCAAACCCCAGCTTGAGATATATGCCGATGATGTAAAATGCAGTCACGGTGCCACCGTCGGGCAGCTCGATGAAGAAGCAATGTTTTACCTGCGGTCAAGGGGGATACCTGAAGGAGAAGCCAGGCTGATGCTTATGTTCGGCTTTGCTCATGAGATAATTAAGCATATAAGTACAGAGGTGTTGCGCAACAGGATTGATGAGCTGGTGCTGCAGAGACTGAGGGGTGAACTGAGCAGGTGTGCAAGCTGTACGGTTAATTGTGATAAATAAATAATTATTGTGGATGATATAAACAAGATAAGATCGGATTTTCCTGTTCTGGCTGAAGAAGTGTACGGCAAGCCGCTGGTATATTTTGATAATGCCGCTACCACGCAGAAGCCGGAGACGGTTATTAATGCGGTGAGTGAAGCCTATAGTGTTTATTACAGCAATATACACCGGGGAGTTCATGCACTAAGTGATAAATCGTCAGAGAAGTATGAGGCTGCCCGCGAAAAAGTTAAGAGTTTTATTAATGCGGCTTCAAAAGAGGAGATAATATTTACCGCCGGAACAACATCCTCGATAAATCTTGTTGCATTCTCCTTCGGGGAGAAATATATAAACGCCGGTGATGAAGTGCTGATATCAGAGATGGAACACCATGCCAATATTGTTCCCTGGCAGATGATGTGTGGGCGCAAAAATGCACAGCTGAAGGTAATACCTCTCAATGATGACGGATCACTGCGTATTGATGAGCTGGATGGGCTGATAAACCGGAAAACAAAGATAATTGCCATTACCCAGGTGTCAAATGCCACAGGTGTTATTGTGCCGGTAAAGGAGGTAATAAGAAAAGCCCACAAGCATAATATACCGGTACTGGTTGACGGTGCCCAGGGTATTCAGCACGGGCATGTTGATGTGCAGGAACTGGATTGTGACTTTTATGCTTTTTCCGGACATAAGGTTTATGGCCCTACCGGTATTGGAGTGCTGTACGGAAAAGAAAAATGGCTGGAAGAGATGCCCCCCTGGCAGGGCGGGGGTGATATGGTTGACCGTGTCACCTTCGATAAAACTACATATAATGAACTGCCTTTTAAATTTGAGGCAGGAACGACGAATTTTGTTGGTGCTATAGGACTGGCCGAAGCCCTGGCTTATCTTGAGTCCCTTGGCATGGAGGATATAATCAGGCAGGAGACAGAACTGACAGCTTACGCAAACAAAAGGATCAGGGAGATAGAAGGGATAAGCCTGTATGGCAATACCAGGGATAAAATATCCATTCTGTCATTCCTGATAGATAATGTACACCAGTATGATGCCGGCATGATACTGGACAAGATGGGAGTGGCGGTGAGGACAGGGTCACACTGCGCACAGCCCCTGATGGACAGGTTTGATATAGATGGCACTATACGTGCGTCAATGTGCTTTTATAATACCACCGGGGAGGTGGATATTCTTATTGAAGGCATTAAAACAATTAAGAAAATGATGTTATGAAGAACAAGGATATGACTATAGACCAGGTGCAGGAGGCCATTATT
>JBNJHQ010000278.1:0-3179 GCA_051748705.1 Bacteroidota bacterium
TCAAATTTATTTTCTATATTAAACGAACTGAATAAATCCTGGAAGTATAATTTTTTTGCAGACAGGCATGATCAAAAGTCACGTGCAGTGACCATCAACGAACAATTCCCTGCCCTGTGAAAGATTTCTGCATATTTCAGGAAAAAATTAGACCTATGAAAAACATAATCTTTAAAACCTTATTCCTTCTCCTATCTGCCACCCTCTTATTTTCATGCAATGATAATGAGGCTGCTCAGGAAACAGTTACTGCAAAAAAAGACTGGGCACTGGTAATACATGGCGGGGCCGGAGTTATTACACGCGATCTTATGACCCCTGAACGCGACAGTGCCTACCGTGCGGTTCTTAACCAGGCACTGGAGGAAGGCAGGGGCATACTGTCTGCCGGTGGAACTGCCCTTGATGCCGTGGAAGTAACCATACAGGTGATGGAACGATCACCTCTTTTTAATGCAGGAAAAGGATCGGTATTCACCAGTGAGGGAAAAAATGAGATGGATGCTGCTATTATGGACGGCTCAGACCTTAATGCCGGCTGTGTGGCCGGACTTACAGATATTAAAAGTCCTGTCAGTGCTGCCAGGACCGTAATGGAAAAATCTGTACACGTGATGCTGTCCGGTGACGGTGCATCACAGTTCGCTGTTGAGCAGGGACTTGAGCAGGTTGACCCCTCGTATTTCTACACGGATCATCGTTACAGGCAGCTGACAGAGGCTATCAGCAAGGAAAAGAACGGCACTGTCGGATGCTGTGCCCTCGATATGCATGGCAACCTGGCTGCCGGCACATCAACCGGTGGCATGACCAATAAGAAATATAATCGCATAGGCGATGTACCCATAATAGGTGCCGGCACATATGCAAATAATGCCACATGTGCAGTATCAGCCACGGGACATGGAGAATATTTCATACGCTGGACGGTAGCACATGATATCTCTGCGCTGATGGAATATGCCGGTATGACCCTTGAGGAAGCGTCATCTCATGTGATTAAAGACAAGCTTGTTGAAGCAGGGGGTACCGGCGGAGTTATCTCTGTTGACCGTAACGGCACTATTGCCATGCCTTTTAATACAGAGGGTATGTTCAGGGGATTCGCCGATTCTGAGGACAATACAGGAGTTTTTATATATGATGATGAGTAGAAGCCGTCAGATATCCATCTACAAGTTGCTTATCACCGGTCCGCTTATTATTAAATGTCGGAAAAAATGAGTCCGGAGGATCAGATATCCATCTCAACTATGGTTATCCCCGATCCTCCTGCTTCGACATGAGCATCGTAAAAATTCTTTACCAGGTCAGCACCTGACAGGTATTCGCGTATAATATTTCTGAGTATACCATCACCTTTGCCATGCAGTATCCTTAAGGTGGGGTACTGCACCATTATGGCCTCATCGATAAACTCCTGTACCGCATCAAGAGCTTGATCAGCTCTCATACCTCTTATATCCTTATCCGGACTGAATCCGCTGCGGCGCTTTGTAACATCCCAGTTAAGGTCGGCAGATGAAGATGTTCTAACCCTTGCCGATGCTGCTTCCTTCTCAGAGGCCCTTCTTACTTTAGGGTAACTGACCCTTGTGATAATATTGCCAAAAGCAATTGACAGTTCTTTCCTATCAGCTGAAATAACCTCACCCACTCTCTGACTGCCTTCAATAACAACCTTATCACCCGCTTTCAGCGGTCCGGCCGGTTTACCTGCTGCAGCAGTTTTTTTCTTCTTTCCGACAGGAGGCTGCTTTACATGCTTTTTCACCTTCTTTTGCTTTTCTCTGAGCTTCTCCATCTTTGCAGCTATACGCCTTTCTTCCTCTTCATCCTTTTGCCTGATACCTTCTTTCAGTTTATCAAGCTGCTTCCTTGATTCCTTTGTCCTCTCCTTCTCTGCCTGTGCCTCCCTTATCTCCTTAATGGTTTTCTCCACAGTTCTGTTGGCATCCCTGAGAATGTTCTCAGCTTCCTCCCTTGCTCTTCCAATTATCTCCTTCCTCTCAGACTTTAATTCCGATATCTCTTTCTCATAACTGGCAGCCAGCTCATCCAGCTTTTTGCTCTCTATCCGTATATCCTGTCTTTTACGGTCCCAGTACCTCTTATCCCTCAACACATCCTTCAGATGGCGGTCAAAATTAATATGATCCGCCCCTGCCCTTTCAGATGCTATCTCCAGTATCTTTTCAGGCAAGCCTATCCGCCTGGCTATTTCAAAGGCAAAAGAGCTGCCCGGCTTACCGATATCAAGTTTGAAAAGCGGTTCCATCCTGTGATTATCGAACAGCATGGCCCCGTTGACTATACCTTCCGCTGAAGAGGCAAAATGCTTCAGGTTGGTATAATGGGTCGTTATAACACCGTATACACCGTTACTGTTAAGCCGTCCCAGGATAGCCTCGGCTATGGCACCACCCAGCATGGGTTCTGTACCTGTACCGAATTCATCAATAAGAACAAGGGTTTCTTCATCGGCATTCCTGAGAAAATGCTTCATATTCATAAGATGTGAGCTGTAGGTGCTGAGATCATTCTCAATGCTCTGTTCATCACCTATATTAATAAACAATTTTGAGAATACACCAAATTCTGAACCCTGCCTTACGGGCACGGTAAAACCGCATTGAATCATATATTGAAGCAGCCCTACCGTAGTAAGGCAAACTGACTTACCCCCTGCATTCGGACCTGATATAAGCAGTATCCTGGCGTCCTCCTTAAGTTCTATGTCAAGTGGCACCACCTCTCTTTGAGGCTCAGATTCAAAGGCCAGGTACAGAAGAGGGTGCACTGCCTCAGACCATTTTACCAGGGGCTTGTCAGCCAGGACCGGTTTTATTGAACCCAGGCGTCTGCCAAGTAAGGCTTTAGCTCTTATAAGATCAATTTCACCGAGGATATCATATGAGATCAGTAAGTCATCAATATAAGGGCGTATGCTATCGGCAAAATTTATAAGTATCTTCAGCAGCTCCCTTTTTTCAGCATACTCAAGCTCGACAATCCTGTTATTAAGATTAACGATCTCCTCCGGTTCTATATACACTGTTTTACCACTGGCCGACTGATCATGTACAAGTCCCCTGATTTTGTTCTTATCATACACACTGACCGGTATTACCCCCCTTCCGTTCCTGATCGCCACGGCTGTATCTTTATCCACCAGGCCG
>JBNJHQ010000279.1:0-3170 GCA_051748705.1 Bacteroidota bacterium
GGTTGAGGGCACGAAAGTAACTGAAAATATGGGCGAGAATGAAGATGGTAATGTGGTGTTCAGCTCAACACTGACAGGTGGGATGCTTACCTTCCCCGATGAAGTTGTTGTCAGCCGCGAATTTTACCGTGAACGTGAATGGGTGGCAGGATATGATACCTGGAATATCTGGGATGATGAATGTCTTGTAACTGGATATGCATCCGGTACCACTTACAGGGGTTTTGCATATGAGAATACCATCCTGAGTGCACTGCACTGGAAAAGGGTTTGTCGCTTCTTTGTCAGCGGTATAATAGAGATAAACCGCGAAGGAACAGAAGCTTTCGAGCTTGATTATGGTGATGGCGAATGCGATGCTCTTGCCACCCTGCGGCGTGGTGATGAAGAAAAGGAAATCACCTTAAGGTTCCGCCACCGCAAGATAAGGTAAGAAAGAAAGCTCCTCCGGGCCCATGGTTTTTGAGGTCATCACACGGGCTCGCTGCTTTCAGGCCTGACGACGAAAGGTATCAGCAGGGTCCATAAGACCAGCAATACCGACCCGATGACTGCTTCATGTATACCGTAATATACGAAGGGACCGCCAATTGAGTATACCCATACCAGGAATGACATGGAAGTGAAAATTATCTGTAAAGGTCCCTTTACAGACATGAAGCTGATAAGATAGAAGGGTATCATGATAAGCAGAATGGCAGTTACTGCCGTCAGCAGTATCTTGCTGTGTTCGTAACCCTCCGGTATAAAGCCGATAATAACCAGGTAGGCAGCGACTATCTCGCTGGGGATGAGTTTCAGGAGACGCGACCGGTAATTATTCTCCTGCTTGATTTGTCTGGCCATAATATTTGTATATGTGTTTATTGAAACTTATCAGAACAGTATATGCAATTTATGAAATAGGGAGATTAAACGCAAATTCGCCGGTCGCCCCCTGCTGTGCCATTGAGGTCCAATTTACCCTTTACGTATTCGCCGGTCGCCCCCTGCTGTGCCATTGAGGTCCAATTTACCCTTTAATTATGTTATGGTGAAAAGATGGGGATATCATGTTGGGTCAGGGCGTGGAAGAAAATTTTATATTCGGTATATTTGTTTTTGTATTTACAAGTCAGAGCTATGGCCACACAAATCAAAATGCCCAGGCAGGGCCAGTCGGTGGAATCCTGTATATTAAGCAAACTTTATGTTGAAAAAGGTGATGAGGTAAGGGAAGGTGATCTCCTCTTTGCCTATGAAACAGATAAGGCCGCTTTTGAATATGAGGCTGAAGAGGACGGCATACTCCTGGAATGGCTGTTCGCCGAAGGTGATGAGGTGCCTGTCCTGGAGACGGTATGTGTTGTAGGTAAAGAGGGAGAAAAGGCTGATGTTCGGAGTGAAAAACCAGAGCAGATCCACACCGGCGATGATTATGAGAAAGGATCGAAGATATCCCCGAGAGCACGTAAGATGGCTGAGGAGAGAAGTATTGACATAAGCAAATTAGAGGGCTCAGGACCGGGCGGAAGGATTATTGTCCGCGACCTTGAAGGGGCGTTGGCAGGTTCGGCTGCAGGGCAGCAGGAACCTGAATCCTTCACCGGCCGGGCTGCCGGACCGCAGGCAGATGAACCGGCTACCGGGCCACAGGATTATCACGATGAAGCCCTTTCCAATATCAGGAAGATCATTGCCCGGTCAATGCATCAATCACTGCACAACTCCGCCCAGCTGACCCATCACATGGGGGCTGATGCCAGGCGGCTGCTGGCAATAAGGGAGAAGATCAAAGCAAGGGAGGGCAAAAAGGATTATGTGAATATCACTATCAATGACCTGGTCTGCTATGCCCTCATAAAAGCACTGGCCAGGCACCCCCGTGTCAACTCCCACTTGCATGGCGATACCCTCAGGCTCTTCAGGCATGTTAGCCTGGGCCTGGCTGTTGATACGGAGCGCGGACTGATGGTCCCTGTTATAGAGAAGGCCGATATCTTAAGCCTTGAAGAGTTTTCGACAAGAGCGGCTGACCTGGCCGCACAGTGCCGAAAGGGAGCGGTCGATCCCGACATACTGAAGCCCGAGAAGGGATCTTTCACAATATCGAACCTGGGTTCTTACGGGGTGGAGATGTTCACACCCGTGATCAACCTGCCACAGACAGCCATACTGGGTGTAAACGCCATAGTGCCGCGACCGGCCGATATGGGTGGTGGTGCCTATGGTTTTGTTCCTTACATAGGGCTGAGCCTCACCTATGACCACAGGGCCCTCGACGGGGGTGAAGCAACACGCTTCCTTAAGGAGCTTGCTGAAGAAATTGAAAATATTGATATTAATTAGTTTTATATGCCAAAGAACCAGTTCATTGATCCCGAGAAGATTAGAAAAAAGGGAGAGATCACTTTTCAGCCAATACCTGTAAACAGCTATGACAGGTCATTAAAGGATGAACGTGACAATTTCAGTAATGACGATTTCCTGCGTATCTACCATGACATGCTCCTGATAAGGGAATTTGAGACAATGCTGAACCTTATCAAAACAAAGGGGGAATACATGGGGACATCATATACCCACCCCGGTCCGGCCCACCTATCAATAGGGCAGGAAGCAGCAGCTGTGGGTATGGCCTGGCACCTTGATGCCGACGATTATATCTTTGGATCACACAGGAGCCATGGTGAAATACTGGCAAAGGGTCTGTCTGCCATCTACAAAAGCGATGATAAATGGCTTGAATCAGTGATGAAGTCCTACTTTGACGGGCTTATCTATGATATCGTGGCCGGAGACTCTGAAAAACCTGTCAAAGAAGTGGCCAAACGTTTCCTGGTGTATGGCACCCTGGCGGAGATTTTTGCCAGGCTGACAGGCTTCAATAAGGGACTGGGAGGAAGCATGCATGCATTTTTTACCCCTTTCGGTATCTATCCCAATAATGCAATAGTGGGAGGCAGCGGCGATATAGCGGTGGGTGCCGCCCTCTTTAAAAAGGTTAACCGCCGCAAAGGAGCGGTTGTTGCCAATATAGGTGATGCTTCGATGGCGTGCGGACCGGTATGGGAAGGTATCTCCTTTGCCACAATGGACCAGTTCACACAGCTGTGGGAAGGAGATATGAAAGGAGGCCTGCCACTCATAATAAACATAATGAATAATCATTATGGAATGGGTGGTCAGAC
>JBNJHQ010000280.1:0-3150 GCA_051748705.1 Bacteroidota bacterium
TTGAATTGCAACAGGGCAAAGCCAATGCCCGTGCACAATACCAGTATCCATGCTGCACGGAAGCGTGTTGATTTATGTCCCCATTCCCCAGCCTGCTCCTGTCCGAACAGGCTTGACAGTGTGACTGCTGCAGCCAGTGGAGCCGTTACTGTTGAAGTAAAACCTGCGGCAAAGAGGCCAAAGCCCAGCAGGTATTTTCCCGCACCACCCATCCTTTCATCCAGAACAGCGGCCAGCGACTCAAACGAAAAAGTGCCGGATATGGCTGAACCAGTGATGAGAACTGCCATGGAAAAAATTCCTCCCATTATAATGGCTATACTGAGTCCAAAGCGCATCTCTTTGAGAGTCTGATTCTTTGATGACAGTCCTGAACCAAGGAAAAGATTATAGGGTACTATTGTTGTGCCGATAAGCGCCAGTACCAGGACTCCGGCACGTGGCCCCGGGAGGGAAGGTATAAATATACCCTTAATAATCTCCGCATAATCAGGTTTAACCATTACTGCTGTTACCAGGAAACCGATTCCCATCACAACAACCAGCATACCCAGTATCGTTGAAATAATTCTGAGTGAGGGTATGCTCAGCAGTATTGCAGCTGTGATGCCTATAGACAGCACCAGTATATATGAAGGTATATTGAAAAGAAGCCTTATACCTTCCACCGCACCCAGGAGGTTGCCCATCTCATAGGCAGCAGCGCCTATAAATATTGCTCCGAGGACAAATATCAGAACAGTGGTTTTTGATGTGCGTCCCTCAAAATAAGCAGAAATTGATTGTCCCAGGTTCCTCCCAGTCACTATGCTTATACGTGCTGCCGCTTCCTGCAGAAGCAGGCAGGCCAGTGTTGAAAACAACAGTGCCCAGAGCAGTCCTGTACCGTATTCCGCACCGCTGCTGGCTGCCGTGGTAACTGTACCGGGACCGATAAAGGCAGCCGAGATAACCGACCAGAACAGTATGTTGAGGATGCGCTTCTTTGCGGACATTTATGCTTCAGTTTGAAGATTTCCCGGTTCTCTTTCCCGGTAGTTTATAACTCCAGCGTCACAGGGCAATGATCAGAGCCCATTATCTCATTGAGAATGTCAGCTTTCCGGATGGAATTGACCAGGGCCTTGCTTACAAGGAAATAATCGATTCTCCAGCCCACATTCTTTGCTCTTGCATTTGCCCTGTAGCTCCACCATGAATAGGCATCCTTTTTATCGGGGTGGAAATACCTGAAAGAGTCAACAAAATCACCTTCTCCTGTGTAACGGTCCATCCCGTCAATCTCCTCCTGCATAAACCCTGCTGATTTGTTGTAATTCTGTTTTGGTCGCGCAAGGTCTATTTCCCTGTGCGCCACATTAAAATCACCGCAGACAATAAGAGGTTTTTTCCTCTCCTTCTCCTTAAGGTAATCAAAGAAAGCCTTATCCCACTCCTGCCTGTAAGCCAATCTTTTCAGATCACTCCCTGAATTAGGTACGTACACATTGACAAGGTAGAAATCATCATATTCCAGGCTGATAACCCTCCCCTCATCATCAAATTCCTTCATCCCTATATCCATATTAATATTCACAGGCTCCTTTTTTGCCATTACAGCAGTCCCTGAATAACCAGGTCTGTGCGCCGAATTGGAAAAAATATTATAGTTATCTATACCTTCGAGCGTCGTTGCCACCTGTTCATCCTGGGCTTTGGTCTCCTGCAGGCAAAGGATATCAGGATCCATTTCCTGGATGATACCGGCAAAGTCCTTATTGATTATGGCCCTTATTCCATTAATATTCCACGATACTATTTTCATGTCACTATTGTAATTGAATGATTAATTATAAATAAGCAATGAAGATAATAAAATGTTGGGAAGGAAATGCTGTCTCATAAGTCAGATTTTATAATCCCGAACACCCGGTCAGCTAATTCCTTTTCTGATATTAGCAAGAAAGATTCAGATTGCTGATATTAAGGAAGAGAAAGATCCGGTAAGTTACCGGTGAATAATTACTCAATCTTAAATAGTATGCATTGAAAAAAATACATTCACACCACAAGTTTTTCCCTGGTCTGGTGTCAAAATATAATTAAGCAACATCCCAAATTTCTGTAATAAATATGCAAAATAAATACCTCCTGTTCTTCTTAAGCATAATTATTTCCATCCCCCTCTCCGGCAGGCTGCAGGCCCAGGAAGAATACCCGGCATTCAGCCTGCACCAGCTTATTGACAGTGCTTTGTTTAACCATTACCTGCTGCAGGCAAGCATTAAAAATACTGCTATCAAGGAGGCCGAAATTGAAATATTGAAAACAAATTACCAGCCCGTGATAAACACTGCAGCTTCCTTTTCCTACTGGAAGTTCCTGATGCCTAACAAGCAAAAGGTTCTTGGTAATACACTTACCGATATGTACACAGATATCTCTTTCAGGCAAACCATTTATGACTGGGGGGAAAACAGGGCAAGAAAAGCAGTTGCTGAAAATGAGATACTCCTGAACGAGGAACTATACAGGCAGATAGAAAACACCATCATCTGGGGTGTGGCCGATGCCTATTTCGAAACCCTTAAAGCAGGTTCTGAAGTGGGAGCCCACAGGAATTCGCTGGACCAGCTGAACTCAGAGCTCCGGTATGCAGAGAATCTTTATTCTATTGGCAAAGTTTCGGGAGTGGATGTGCTAAAGATAAAGGTTCAGATATCACTGGAAGAAAAGAACCTGCAAAAGGCAGAAAATGCAACGCTTGCACAAAATATAAAACTAAGGAGGCTGTGTTACATAGAGAGTAAGGAGGAAATAGAACTAATCAATTCATCTTACGGTTTATATGATCAATGGAAGGATCGTCTTTTCATTGCCGATTCACTCTATATGGACGTGATGTCAGACCACCCGTCCCTACTGGCAAGTGATCGTAAAATAGCTATTGAGGAGATGCAAAAAGAAGTTAACCGCCTGCAGACAAGGCCCGAGGTATTTTCATACGGGGTGGCAAGCTGGGAAGATGGCTACATCCCCTTCGGTAATAACTTCAATTACAATATCGGCTTTGGGATCACTTATACCATCCCTTTCTGGGGTGGTAGCAGCTATAAGTCAAAAATGCTGCAGAATGAACTGCGGATGGAACAGATGAATGATGAGAAAAAG
>JBNJHQ010000281.1:0-3144 GCA_051748705.1 Bacteroidota bacterium
TCCAGCGGTTTGTTTACCCTGCTGGAGACTAACTGCATGGGATGGTGCCATAAAGCACCGGCTATGCTGATTAATGATGTTCCCTATATCGAGTTAACAAGGGAAAAGATTGTGAAGATTATTAAAGATTACATGCATAAATAAGAGGACCTGATGATGGAAACCAAGAAAATAAGTAAAGTTGATCTTATATTTGAACATATTGATCCACGCGAGGTATTGGTAAAAGCCTGCGATATGACTCCTGAAGAGATTGTCAATGAGGTCCTTGAGTCGGGTCTGAAAGGCAGGGGAGGAGCAGGATTCCCTACGGGTATGAAGTGGAAATTGTGCGCGGAAGAAAAGTCAAAGATAAAATATATTGTTTGCAATGCCGATGAGGGAGAACCCGGGACTTTCAAGGACCGTGAAATTCTTGACAGGGTGTCATACAAGGTATTCACCGGGATGGCCATTGCAGGAAGGGCAGTGGGAGCAACAAAAGGTATCATTTATCTAAGGGGTGAGTATAAATTTCTCCTTCCCCAGTTGAGAATGGAACTGGATGGCTTTCATAAGATGACCAGTGAGCTTTGCTATGATTTTGAGATTGATTTCAGGCTGGGCAGCGGAGCATATATTTGTGGAGAGGAGAGTGCCCTTTTCGAATCAATAGAAGGCAAGAGGGGTGAGCCGAGAAACAAGCCTCCCTATCCAACACAAAAAGGACTCTTTGGAAAACCCACAATAGTCAATAACGTGGAGACCCTGGTTAATTCAGTTATCATCCTGAAATACGGATCAGATAAGTATAAATTAATGGGTACAAGATTTTCGACAGGAGCCAAAGTATTTTCAGTATCAGGAGATACACCCACCCCGGGTATTTATGAACTGGAGCTGGGGATGTCGCTGCTTGAGTTTGTAAAGGAATTTGGTGATGGTGACACCAAGGCGGTGCAGGTTGGTGGAGCTGCAGGCTTCTGTGTTCCCAGGAAATTATTCGCCAGCACCGTGATAGGCTTTGAAGGGGTTCCCACAGGGGGATCAATGAAGTTATTCAACAGTTCAAGGTCGATGTACAATGTTCTGCATAACTACCTTGATTTTTTTGCTGAAGAATCATGCGGGCAGTGCACGCCATGCCGTGTAGGCTGTCAGCAACTTCTGCTGGGTGTGCAGAGTGTTAAAAGAGGGGAATCCAAAGCCAGCTACCTTAATGAACTGGTTAAGCTGGCAGCTACAATGAAAATAGCATCCAAATGCGGACTGGGCCAGTCTGTTGGCAATGCCTTTAATTCAATAGTTGAAAACTTCAGAGAGGAAATTATCTACTAAAGAGGACAGAACAATGAAAAAAAATAAAATGGTTAATCTTAAAATAAATAATCAGCCTGTTTCAGTTCCTGAAGGATCAACAGTATTGCAGGCTGCAAACAAACTGAATATACATATTCCCACCCTTTGTAACCACGACGATCTATGCGTAGCAGGAAATTGCCGTGTATGTGTTGTTGAGCAAAAAGGCGCAAGGGTACTTATTGCCGGCTGTGCTCAACCTGCCATGGAAGGAATGGAGATATTGACCAATTCAATGAAGGTTCGGAATGCAAGGAAGCATGTTATCGAACTGCTTCTTTCCGAGCACAGGGCCGATTGCACCAAGTGTTACAGGAACCAGAACTGTGAGCTGCAAACCCTGGCCAACGAATTTTCTTTCGGGGATCATTTATTCCTTGATCTCGTGGGTGCACATGAGCATATGATTGATAACGCCAGCACTGCCATTGTCAAGGACGACAGCAAATGTATACGTTGCCAGAGATGTGTGCGTACCTGCAGTGAGCTGCAGAAGGTTTCTGCAATAGCAGTCAGCGGCAAAGGCTCTGAAATGAAGATATCCACTTTCCACGATAGGCCAATAAGCCATGTCGTTTGTACAAATTGCGGTCAGTGCGTTAACCGTTGCCCGACAGGAGCCCTTACAGAGAAAAATTATATAGATTATGTATGGGATGCAATATATGATCCTGATAAACATGTTGTTGTACAGACAGCTCCCGCAGTGAGGGTTGGACTGGGTGAAGACCTGGGATATGATCCCGGTGAAAGGGTAACGGGAAAAATGGTTACTGCTCTCAGGCAACTGGGATTTGATTCAGTCCTGGATACTGATTTCAGCGCTGACCTTACTATTATGGAAGAGGGGACCGAACTACTCACCAGGCTTAAGAAGGTGCTGGTTGATAAGGATAAGGACACCCGCCTGCCAATGTTTACCTCATGCTCACCCGGATGGATAAAATTCATTGAGCATAAATTCCCGGAGATGCTGCCCAACCTTTCAACCTGTAAATCGCCGCAGCAAATGTTCGGAGCACTGGCAAAAACTTACTATGCTGATAATATTGGTGTTGATCCCGAAAAGATCGTTTCTGTATCAATTATGCCCTGTACAGCCAAGAAGTTTGAAGCTAACAGGCCGGAAATGAGGGATAGTGGTTACAAGGATGTAGACTTTGTATTGACAACGAGAGAATTTGCAATGATGATCAAGCAGGCCGGTATCGATTTCAGGACGCTTGAACCATCAAATTATGATTCACTCATGGGTGAATCATCCGGAGCCGCTGCTATTTTCGGTGCCACCGGTGGTGTAATGGAAGCAGCCATCCGTACAGCCTATGAAATTGTTACGGGCAGGCCTGTACCCTTTGATGACCTCAATATTACACCGGTAAGGGGAATGGAAGGAGTGAAGGAAGCAACGCTTAAAATAGAGGGATGCCTTAAAGAATGGGAATTCCTGGAAGGCGCGGAGTTGAAAGTGGCAATAGCTAACGGGCTTACCAATGCCAACAAGGTGATGACTGCAATAAGTAAAGGAGAAGCCGATTATCATTTTGTTGAAATAATGGCATGCCCGGGTGGATGTATAGGAGGTGGCGGACAACCAATACCCACAAATATGGCTATCCGTCAGAAAAGGATAGATGCCATCTATGCAGAAGATATGAGTATGTCAATAAGGAAATCACACGATAATCCGGAAGTTATTAAACTGTATGAGACTTTCCTGGAGAAACCAAACAGTCATAAGGCACATGAATTACTGCATACGCATTATGTGGAAAGAGTACCTTATTAGACCTACATATAAAATGC
>JBNJHQ010000282.1:0-3144 GCA_051748705.1 Bacteroidota bacterium
ATTGCATATTACTCTCTTCGGTTGCCCTCCTGTCATCTTTCAGTATCAGTCTTACAGTTTTCCTTGCCATTAACCAGGATACTATAGCTTCACCGAAAACTGCAAGTGATAAAGTAGCTGCCCCGACATAAGCGCCTTCTATACCTGTCAAATACAAAATAAACCCTGACAGGGCTATTAAAAAAAGCCTCACAAGAGTGCCATAGGTCACCCTTCGGGTAAGGTTATTTCTTATCAATATACCCTGGTAAAACCTCCTGTAACCTATTGAGGCGGCCCACGGCAGCATCAACAAAAGTGCTATATGAGTCAGGCGGGCAACATTTTGCGGCACACCCATTAAATCCATTACAATGAAATTGAAGACCGGTGGCAACAGCAGGATGAGCTGAACTACGGTAACGGATACATTAAGGATATCGGTAAAACGTTTAAGTTTCCTGTAGGAATGACTGCTTCCAACCAGTGCCGTTGATGCACTCATCAGCATTATAACAGGTGCTTCAATTATCAGGGCAAAGGAAAATGCTATACCGAATGCTGCCAGGTTATACTTGGGATCGGGCAGCCTGGCAATTACAGAAACGAGGAAGGGCTGTTCGGCAGCCATCATGAGCCATGTGAGAGCCAGGGGGCTCCAGAAAAGAAAA
Organism: Bacteroidota bacterium; assembly: GCA_051748705.1. GTDB lineage: Bacteria > Bacteroidota > Bacteroidia > Bacteroidales > VadinHA17 > UBA9300. The sequence goes on from JBNJHQ010000282.1 coordinate 651, forward strand.
ATCTTTCTGTATGTCAGGTTCTCAGAAATTCTCACCGGCAAAGTTTTAAGCCGCAAAGATAATTAAAAGATCTGAGTCCCTGCTTCCTCACTCATCCCGTAGGATATCCGCCGGGTTGACCCTTGCGGTACGGAGGGTATGAAACATAATTGTTAAGGAAGCTATAGCAACAATAATTAACAAGGTAACTACAAAATATACCGGGTTGATCTTAATATGATAGGCATAAGATTCAAGCCATCTGTTTATAATATAGTAGGCAGCGGGAAGTGCTATCAGAGAAGAAATTATCACAAGGCTGCCAAACTGCCTCTGTAGCATAAGCAGGAGTCCCGATGAAGATGCACCGTGAGCCTTCCTTATTCCTATTTCTTTTGACTTCTTGCGTGCTGCAAAAGCTGTCAGACTGAACAGACCAATCGCAGAGATAATAATGCTCATTACGGTTGATATATTTATCAGCTTGCTCAGACGTCTCTCCTCTTCATAATAACGATCAACTTCTTCATCCAGGAAAATATATCTTACCGGATAATCAGGATCATGCTTACTTACTATTGCTGAAATCCTGTCGGCAAGCCTGAAGTTGTTTCCGGGCTCAAGCTTAACAAATATCCTTTTTGCCCACCAGTCATCCTGCTTGAAAATGAACACCGGCTGTACTTCATCTTTTAGCTTCCTGAAATGAAAGTCTTTAACAAGTCCAACTATCTTAAGTTGTGTGTTATTTCTCCATATGCTTTTACCAACAGGGTCGCTCATCTCCATCATATTTACAGCTGCTTCATTAAGAACCACTTCTGCCCTTGCAGGTCCTTTCATAAGTTGTCTGCCTTCAACTATCTCCATATCCAGCAGGTCCATATAATTATCATCGACCTGCATCATGTGGAATTTTAATTTCTTATTGGCGGTATTATCGTCCCACTTACCTAATGTCTGCCAGTTACCCATATTTACGGGCACATTGCTACCTGTGGCCACACCACTTACACCGGGGATACCGGATATTTCCTCAGCCATGATATCAACTTTCGTTGAGCTGGCTTTAGGATATATCACCATCACCTGGTCTTCGTTAAAGCCGAGGTTTGTGCTTTGCATATAAGAGATCTGCCTGTTCATGACAAGGATACTGAAAATGAACAGTATGGAAAGCACAAACTGTGTGATTACCAGTATTTTTCTCACAGTCAGCCCGGAAGTGTTATTGCCGTTACTTGCCTTTAGGACTTTAACGGGCTTGAAGGATGATAATACAATAGCGGGATAAACCCCTGCCAGAAGGGCAGTTATGATGGTGATAAGCAGGATCATCATGATTCTTCCCGGTTCCAGCAGATAAGTCAGATTGAATTCAATCCCTGTTACCCGGTTAAATACGGGTAAGAGCAAAATGATAATGACCAGTGCGAGTATCAATGAAACAACACATTGCACAAATGATTCTCCGAACAGTTGGGTAATTATCTGTTTCCTGCCTGCACCCGAGGCCTTCCTTACGCCTATCTCCCTTGACCGTTCTGCTCCCATGGCAGTGGAAAGGTTCACAAAGTTCATACATGCGATAAGAAGTAAGACCACTCCGATTATGCCAAAAAGTATCACCCTGGTTATAGGGCCCCTGTCGGCAGAAGGATAAACCAATGATTCCAGACCCGGGTCTTTATAAAGATACAGCCTTGTCAAAGGGTTAATGAATAATTGAGCCATGGAGCCTTCATCCTTAGTCTTCAGGTAAGCTGACAGTTTAATATTAAACTCTTCGGGATCGACGCCATCCCTGAGCCTGATATAAGTAGGAAAACTAAATGTTCCCCATTTATCAAGCATATCGGCTTTAGTATCAAGCAAAGAAAAGGGCAGGAGGTAATCAGCCTTCAAATGAGTGTTTGAGGGAAGATCAGCCATAATACCTGTTATGGTAAGCAGCTGTTTATTGTTGATCATCAGTGTTTTGCCAACAGGATCATCATTCCCGAACAATCTCTGTGCGACAGATTCAGACAGCACTATTGAATAGGGATCATTCAGAACAGTTTCCCTGCTCCCTCTCAGTAAGTCATATGAAAAAAAACTGAAAAAGTTCTCCGTACAGTAGTAGAGATTTTCAGCTTCAATTATTTCATTGTCTTTTTTGATTACAGGCATATATGTTTCTTTCATCCTTATGACAGATTCTACTTCGGGAAAATCCTTCCTGATATTCTCCCCCACAGGGGCAGGAGCTACACTCCACACAAAGGGTTCACCGGTAAAATCCACCAATGATTCAATCCTGTATATGCTGTCTGCATTTTCATGGAACCTGTCATAGCTCAGTTCATGACTTATCCATAATGAAATAAATATCACACCCACAAGGCCCATGGCAAGTCCGGCTATGTTCAGCAATATAATACCATCATATCTCTTTAGTATCCTGACCAGGTATTTCATTTTGATTTATGTTTCGTTAAGTAGAAATTTCAGGTTTTGTTTATTTAAAGACGAG
>JBNJHQ010000283.1:0-3055 GCA_051748705.1 Bacteroidota bacterium
GAGGCCCTGATGGTCTCATTAACAAAATTAAGATCAAATATATAGAATTCAATGTCATTCTCAATTGCCCATTCCACCTGTTCGCCTTCAAGCCAGCCCATGATCATAATGTCCGTTGGGGGCTGTTTGCATTTAAAAACCTCTTCTGCCTCGTCGGCAGAAAAAACGGAAAAATGGTCTATTCCCTGTCCCTCTGCCAGCCATACAAATTCTTTTATGCCATGACCGTAGGCATTGCCTTTGACCACCGACGATATCTTTGAACGTTCAGATATATGTCCCCTGATAAATTCAATATTATTTTCAAGGGCAGACCTTTTTAGTTCAATCACTGATGTGGTGTGCATATGCCTGTATTATTGATTTATCAAGTTGTAGATATTAAAAAACATATTTACACCGGGAACAATTATTTTATCCGGGAAATCATAATCAGGATTATGCAGGGCAGGCTGGTCTGTGCCTGCTCCAAGGCCAAACATGGCACCCTCGTAGCTCCTGGTAAAATGACTGAAATCTTCCGACCATTTAAAGGGCTCATCCATTTCGATAAGTTCCAGGCCGGATACTCCTGCCGCTTTTTTTATTATTTGAACAGGGTAGGGGGCATTTCCCAGGGAGAGGAATTCTTCTTTCCACTCAGATTCAAACCTTATTTTTTCTTCCTGACAAATATTCCTGACCGCACCTGTAACTTTGTTTTTCAGTACTTCCATATCATCATCCCTGTATGCCCTGAGGGTCATTGATATCTCACCATATTCAGGGGAGGTTCCAAACCTTTTCTCCCCCAGGTTAATATGTACAACGGTGCCCAGTACAAAATCACTGAACAGGTCCCTGCTTTGCTGTACGGCATGGAGTGTATCTATTATCCGTGAAAGGGCCCTTACCGGGGTCTTGCCTTTTGCCGGTTCAGCGGCATGGGATGACTTGCCGTACAGGCATACCGTTAATCCCACAGAGGCAGAGCTGAATATACTGTTGTTTATGATAACAGAGCCTGCCGGGAAACCCGGAAGGTTATGCAGTGCAAACACATAATCAGGCTTTACGGTTGTGGTGAACTTACTGTCTTCGAGCACCCTGGCTGCACCTTCTCCTGTTTCTTCCGATGGCTGGAAGAGTAATATGATCTCTCCTTTCAGAGGCCTGTTCTTATTTAATGCTTCTGCCAATCCTGCCAGCATGGTCATGTGGCCGTCATGACCACAAAGATGTGCCCTGTCGCTGTATACAGACCGGTATTCAAGCTCGCTGATCTCTTTTATCGGAAGGGCATCCAGGTCGGCCCTGAACATTATTTTTTTGCCTTCCTGTTCGCCTTTGAAGATAAAAGCTATACCATGTCCTCCAATATTTTCAATTATTTCATCAGGTTTAAAAGGAGCAATGAATTGCTTCAGCCTCCCGGAGGTCGACCTTTCCTGTCCGGCAGTTTCAGGATGTGCATGCAGCTCCTTGCGGAAGCTTATTAAATGAGCGGGTTCTGTCATTTCCTGATATAGCGCATTTCGATATACTTGCTGGTCATACCAACTTTTTCATAAAGGAAGCGTGCCGGATTGTCAGGTTCAACATGCAGCGCAACATTGCCTTCGGCCGTTTCAAAAGCTTTTTCCATAAGCTGGCGGCCAATGCCCTTACCTCGATAATCACGATGAGTGGCAATATATACAAGTATATTCTCTGGTATATAACCGCTCATGCCTGTTTTGTTAACAACAACTGATCCTACTATTTTATCGTCCATGTACCCGTTGAGGACAAAGCCACCGATAGGTATGAGTTCAGGGGCCGTATCATCTTCTTTCAGCGAAAAATTAATCGCTTTCGTTATATCTTCTTTTTTGTCTCCGTACTCTTCAAGATGGTCAAAAAGGAAACTGATCGTTTCTGCTTTTTCTTCCGTATTCATTAAGTTTTCCGGGTTGTAAATCTTAGTCTCAAGCATGATTTCTGAAATATTTATTTTGTTTGATTAAATTACAATAATTTTTTAGTAAAAGCTAAACAATATAACATGTTGTTATAAAGTCTGTTAATTAAGCACTGCAGCTTTGATGCAGTTTATTGGTACAGCTTGTCTCAGGGATTGTTGCGGGATTGGAATATTTTATCTTTTATATGAGCCGGATTTTGTCCTCTTATTATCAAAACGATAAAATTTTTTAAGTTTCTGATTTGCAAATATACAAAAAATTGGGCAGTTATCAAAGTGACAGCCGGGAAGCGGCACCTACGGGGGCCGGGTATATTTGCTCCTTAAGGCTTAAATATCAAATACATCCCGGGTTATGAAGTCGATATCAGAAGCCACCACATTCTCCCTTACCTGGTCCGGTGTTTTCCCGGAAGGAATTACAACATGACATGCCGGGTGCGATATACAGAAACGGAGGCTTAGCTGGGCGGCACTGTAATCACCATACTGCTCGTAGACATCCCTGAATTTTTCAAAATCATCAAGGTAGGATTGTAATTTTTCAGGTGACAGGTTCATCCTGCGGTGATCATTCTCACTGAAGGTGCTGTCCCTGGTAAATTTACCTGTCAGGAGGCCGAAAAGCAGGGGTATACGCACAATAACTCCCGTGCCATGTTTCTCTGCAAGAGGCAGCAGTATCTCTTCTGCCTCCCTTTCCAGCAAATTGTACCTTACCTGTATTACATCCAGTAATTCATGATGCCTCTCCAGGATATAGGACTGCTCTGATTCACGGAATGATTGCACACTCCATCCGGCCTGTTTTATTTTACCGTCTTTTTTCAGTTTTTCAAGTGCCAGCCATGGTTCATCCTTTTCGAGGATGTCGGTATCCGGGCTGTGAAGCTGCAGTATGTCCAGTGCATCCACATTAAGACGTTTTAAACTCTTTTCGGCTGCATAAACCAGGTGTTGAACCGAATAATCATGATTCAGCGGGCTGAGCTTCATATCCTTCTTTAAATAGGGATAAAAATTATTTCCCGCCTTGGTGGCAATGATAATTTTTTTCCTGTCGCTTCTTTCAGCCAGTACCTTAGCTATCAGCTCCTCGGAGTGTCCAAACCC
>JBNJHQ010000284.1:0-3050 GCA_051748705.1 Bacteroidota bacterium
TGGATCCGGACATGAATATTTCAAGCGTTACTTTTTTCCCCAGGCTAAAAGGAAGGCAATAATTGTTGACGAACGCTTCAACGGGGGAGGTTCCATTGCCGATTACTATATCGATATACTGCTCAGACCCTACCAGTCGCACTGGAATTTCCGGTATGGCAAAGACCTGAAAACCCCAAGTGCTTCTATCCAGGGTCCGAAAGTTATGATTATTGATGAGACAGCCGGGTCAGGCGGCGACATGTTACCCTGGATGTTCAGGAAATTCAAGTTAGGGACACTGGTAGGTAAACGGACATGGGGAGGACTGGTCGGAGTGCTCGGATTCCCGGAATTCATTGACGGGGCATCAGTCACCGCACCAAACCTTGCTATATGGACCGAAGAGGGCTTCATTGTTGAGAATGTTGGGGTACCACCCGATATTGAAGTTGAGCAATGGCCGGCAGAAGTTATCAAGGGCCACGATCCCCAACTGGAGAAAGCGATTGAAATAGCACTGGAAGAGCTGAAAAAGAATCCACCTGTTGAACCTGAAAGGCCGCCATACCCGATAAGGGTAAGGAAATAGGCTAAGGCCCAGGTTTCAACAAATCTGAACTTTTAAGCTTGCAGGCATTTTTCTTGATTTGCCTGTGCCAGGAATTTAATTTGCCACATATTAACATATACACTGATTGTAATGAAAAAGATAGTTTTATTAAGCATCCTTGCAGTGTTAACAGCTTACCTGCATGCCCAGGATGAAAAGATCGTACCTACCTTTGAGCAGGTCCTTTCACTTAAAAGTCCGGGCAGCCCTGTGATTTCACCGGACGGCAGGCATGTACTGTTTACCGTAACACAGACTGACTGGGAGAACAACCGTTATGATAGCGAGATCTGGATATCAAAAAATGCGGGCAAACCCTTCCAGCTTACTAACAATCCCGATGGAAATAGCGGTAACCCTCAATGGTCTCCCGATGGTAAATGGATTTCTTTTACATCAAGCAGGGACGATAAGAACCAGGTTTATGTCATTAATGCCGAAGGTGGTGAGGCTTTCCCTGTAACAGGTGAAAAGAACGGTGTTGGTGCTTTCGAATGGTCTCCGGATGGAAAAAGAATTGCCTTCACAGTCCAGGAAGAGGATGAGAAAGCGGATAAAAAGCGAGAGGACCGTTATGGCGCCTTTGCCGTTGAAGACGAAGAATACAAGCTTACCAGGCTGATGGTAATTGACTTTGATCCTGATTACCTTGAATTTTTCCCGCTTCCCTGTTATGAAGAAGATTCCCTGAAGAAGGAAGAGCTTTGCAGGAAAGGACCGGAAGCGGAAAAACTGATTGACAGTGTTGCCTTTACAATTACATCTTTTGAATGGTCACCCGATGGGCAAATGATTGCCTTCGACCACCAGCCTGATCCATTGATAAACTCATCCTCTAAATCGGATATTTCAATACTGTATACCGACACAAAGAAAAGAGCTACCCTGGTTGCAAACCCGGGCTCTGACAGGTTTATCGACTGGTCTCCTGACAGCAAATCAATTCTCTACACCAGTGATGTCGATAATACAACTTCCAATTATTATATGAACAGCCGGTATTTCAGGATTGATATTGATGGAAAGAACAATAAGGAACTGGGGAAGGATTTTGATGAAAACCTCTCGGGAATGACATGGACAGATAGAGGAATATATGCCACAGCATATCAAAAAACACTAAGGCCCCTTTTTCTCATGAACCCTGCTAACGGGAAGGTGGAAGAAATCCTCGATAATCCTCCAAGAATATTCGGACTTTCAATTTCAAAGGATGGTGGCACCATTGCATATATGGGCGCAGGAGATAAGAGCCTCCGCGAAATTTACCTGTTCACGACTGGTGATAACAAAGTAGTTAGACTGACTGATTTCACCGGCCAGATCGAAAACTGGAAATATTCGATTCCGGAAGTAATAAGCTGGAAAAGCAAGGACGGTACAGTCATTGAAGGTATCCTGCATAAGCCCATGGACTATGATCCCAATAAAAAATATCCGCTGATGGTAAATATTCACGGTGGGCCCACCGGTATATCCCTGCCCGAGCCGGCACCCTCCTATGTCTACCCGGTATTGCAATGGCTTGACAGGGGAGCCCTGGTGCTAATGCCCAACTACAGGGGATCAGCAGGCTATGGTGAAAAATTCAGGAAGCTCAATGTGGAGAACCTCGGTGTAGGTGATGCATGGGATGTAATGTCAGGTATAGAGTATCTTGATAAGGAAGGCTTGATTGATACTGATAAAATGGGAGCCATGGGATGGAGCCAGGGAGGTTATATTTCAGCCTTTTTAACAACAAATACTAACGCATTCAAAGCAATATCTGTCGGCGCCGGCATATCCAACTGGATGACCTATTATGTTAATACCGATATACATCCGTTCACGAGGCAATACCTGAAAGCCACCCCATGGGAGAATGAAGAGATATATCGTATGACTTCACCCATGACAAACATTAATAAGGCCACTACCCCTACACTTATCCAGCACGGGGAGTTTGACAGAAGGGTTCCAATACCAAATGCATATGAACTGTTCCAGGGCCTGCAGGATGTCGGGGTCGATACAAAGTTGGTGGTCTACAAAGGCTTCGGTCATGGCATTACCAAACCTAAAGAGCGACTGGCAGCTATGTGGCATAACTGGCAGTGGTTTGGTAAGTACGTATGGGAAGAGAAAATAGAGATGCCGGAATTGAGCGATGAGAGATGAGCGGTGAGAGTGAGAGGTGAGCCTATGCCATTTTTTTTTGCCTTTCCCAATTGCTTGATTTATATTTATATATCCAAAGCTGATCAAAATGACCGGGCAATCAGACAGCCAACCCAATTTCTGGCAGGAGCTAAAACGCAGGAAAGTTATACGTGTGATGATAGCTTACGCTGCCAGTGCCTTTATAGTGCTTGAAGCAGTGGATATTATATTCCCCAGGATGGGATTGCCTGATTGGACAGTAACCCTTGTGATTTTCCTGCTTATCATTGGATTTATATTCTCAATAATCATGTCG
>JBNJHQ010000285.1:0-3025 GCA_051748705.1 Bacteroidota bacterium
CCAGCAGTGGTACAACGACTACCATGCCTGCAATACCCCACACTGTGGCACCGGCCACCAATCCAACAATCACAAAGAACGGATTGATATTTACATTGCCACCTACAATGTTGGGGGTCAGGATATTATTCTCGGTAAACTGAACCAGGATGAAAAGAACCAACACCTTTATCCCGTTTGTTATTGGTTCATCTGTTGTGAGAAGAACAAACAAGAATGGTACTGATCCGCCCATAAGTGTACCAAAATACGGTATAAAGTTAAAGAAAGCAGATATAATACCCAGTAAGATCGCATAATCGATTCCTATAAGTAAGAGTCCGGCTGAATTGATAATACACAGTATCAATACAACAATTGTAACACCTCCCATATATCTCTCCGCAACGGTGGCTATGTCTCTTAGAATATTAATGGCAACTGCCTTCTGGCTGTCCCTTACGACCTTCAGAATAAATAAAGCCAGCCTGGTTCTGAAATAAAGGAAAAGAAATACATAGACCGGGAGAAGAAATATCCTGACTATGGTGCCCGTGGTAGCTGAAAACAACTTGAGAAGGCCGCTTCCTTCGTTTGAAAAGAAACTGGTTACCCTTTCAAGCAGAATACTTTTCATGCTATCGTTCTGCATGCCAAAGATATCTTCAAGATTATACTGCAGAGTTTCGATATTATTGACAGCCTGTTCTTTCAATTTGTCAAAATCAGCGAACATCATGTTTAACTGGCTGTAAAACAACAGTATAACGCCTCCTATGATGATAATGGCAGTGAGAATGGACAGGAGAATGGACAGAGCCCTTGGAAGGCCCTTTTTCTCAAGGAAGTTTACAACAGGATATAGAAGATATGCGAACAGGAGGGCAAGGACCAGGGGAAACAGAAAAGCCTTGGCTTCAATGATACCATATATAAAAAGTATCGGTATCAACAAGTATAGTGCAGCTCGAAGTAGTGGTACAACGGTCTTCATCTGTCAATTAAAGATCTCCTGGTTTTGACTCATCCTAAGCATCAATCAGCCTGCTATCCTCTTCCCCTGAGGATATTTACCAACAGGCTTAACACAAATAACACCACAAAGATCCAGAACAGGATTTTTGCAATTGCTGCAGCTCCGGCAGCTATACCTGTGAATCCGAATATTGCGGCTATAATTGCCAGGATCAGGAATAAAATTACCAATCTTAACATAATCTTTAGTTTTAGTTAAATAAATTCATAATAAATACCGGCAGTCAGGGATAAGAAGTAGCATCCGAGATATACCGGTATATCGTTGTTGTTGTTTTTTCTTTCTTATTCCTGCAAATACCTATGCATAATCATGCCACAGTTTTGAGCTGATTCGTTAAACAGCTGATTAGCTGATACTAACATGATTTTTTTCAGAAATAATTGTTAACTCACGTGATATATATATGTGAAAGATTTCTACAAAATGGCAAATACTTCCCCGTAGCAATTGATCCTCGCGGGAGTAATTTTGCTCGCTTTTATCCTGCTTCCGGATGAAAGTATCCAATCACATGTGATATGAAAACCTCTCATAAAATGGCCTGCATTTTGTTTTTCTTAAATCAAATTCCATATAATGAAGAAAAAATTATTAAGGGTTTACCTCCTTTTAAAAAAATCCACTGTTAAATACAAGCAGGATGATCCGGTACGCCTGGCGGGTACTGCAGCCTTCTTTATGATTTTTGCAATGGCTCCTATTATAATAATTATCATTTCAATTATTGGAATTTTACTGGGGCAGGAAACCATCCAGGAAAAAATATATGTGGAGATAAACACACTTATTGGGGAAAAAGGGACACAGTATATTAAAGACCTGGTGTCGAATTACCAGGATACATCACGAGGAACAATTGGTACCATCGTGGGATTTATAGTGTTTCTGTTTGCATCGACAACATTTTTTGCCGTTCTGCAGAGATCGCTGAACTTCATATGGCGGGTCAAGGCCAGGCCCTCAAAAGGTATTATCCAAACATTGAAGGTAAGGGTCCTTTCCTTTGGACTGATTTTAAGCCTGGGGCTTGTAATGATTGTTTCCCTGATTATTGATGCATTGCTGACCATACTGGGGGATTTTATCAGCGAACTTATACCTGGTCTAACCTATTACTTTATTCAGGCCGGTAATTTCGTAATATCATTTGGGATTATAATGCTCTTCTTTGCCATGATATTTAAATTTCTGCCTGATGCTAAAATCAGGTGGAGCGTTACATGGACGGGAGCCTTTATTACCACAATTCTGTTTATGATCGGGAGAGCCTTAATAGGGCTGGCCCTGGGAACCGCCAACATAAGCCTCATGTACGGAGCTGCCGGATCGTTGGTGGTAATCTTACTGTGGGTATTCTATTCGGCCATCATTTTCTTCTATGGAGCAGAAATAACACAGCAATACGCACATATGTACTCGGAGGATATTGTACCAAAAAAACATGCCGTGCGAATACAGATGAACGAAATAACATAACTTTGACTATAAGGTGTGGATGGTATTTTTCAAAAAGCCGCAATCGTGCGGTTTTTTGATTTGTGGGGGCTAACTGTGGCCATGGCCTCTGTTCAAACTCCTGGCTGCCTGAATTACTCAGAGATTAATCTAAATTCATTTCTTCATTCCGGTGATCTCTTTATATACACGGTCAGCAGCCAGTTTTGATGTAAGGATGCAGGTAGGGATGCCTGCCGGGCTGACTGCCCACTGTCCTGCCTTATAGACATCCGGCATGGATGTCATTACGGAATCTTTCATGTTGAGCATCCCTGTATCCAGGGGAACAGGCTCTTCGAAGGACCATCCCACTATGGCCCCTTCTGAGCTGCCGGACCACTTTTCCAGTGTCAGCGGGCTTGCGGAGAATTTGAAAATAACAGCCTTTTTTAAACCAGGATAGACAGAGTCGTCCAGGACACTTAGTATTTTTTCTTCAACAGCAGACTTAAAGTCTTCATACCAGCCGTCCTTTTTGATTCTTCTGATTAGTTCATAATCAAACAGGAA
>JBNJHQ010000286.1:0-3023 GCA_051748705.1 Bacteroidota bacterium
TCACCAAAAAACCATTCCTGGACTATCTTCTTGTTTTCCTGCACCTCAAGTATCATCCCTTCAATATCGCCCTCCCACATTGAAAACAATGCACCGGGCCTGGCTTCCATCACAGCCGGGTAACCCGACCATAATTCAATTGTCACCGGGTTGGTTAAAGCGGCATATACATCTTCTATGCCGGCATTCAGGGAATATGTCTTCTTAAAAGTCTTCATATAACTGAAGTTTAAAATGAAGTGGGCTGTGTCAAAAATAATCATTTTAAAATTAACAGGCATCATAATTTATGATGGCAAGCGTCGCCGGATAATTAGTATCTTCATACCGTTAAAAGAACATGAAAGAAGGATGAATTTTAAGCTTGTCTCGGGATATGTACCCACAGGTGACCAGCCTGAAGCGATAAAACAGCTTGTTGAAGGGCTGAATAGCGGAACACCTTACCAGACACTGCTGGGAGTTACCGGCAGTGGTAAAACATTTACAATAGCCAATGTAATTGAGCAGGTCAACCGGCCCGTGCTGGTGCTGAGCCATAATAAAACACTGGCAGCACAGCTCTACGGTGAATTCAGGCAATTCTTCCCTGACAATGCAGTGGAATATTTTGTTTCCTACTATGATTATTACCAGCCGGAAGCCTATATTCCTGTTACGGATACCTATATCGAAAAGGACCTCTCCATAAATGAAGAAATTGAGAAACTTAGGCTGAGCACTACATCATCACTCCTTTCCGGGCGAAGGGATGTAATAGTCGTTTCATCGGTGTCGTGCCTCTACGGAATAGGCAATCCTGAAGACTTCCACAGTAATACGGTGCATGTCAGGAAGGGTGACAGCATTTCCAGGAACCATTTCCTCCGCAAGCTGGTTGACAGCCTGTATGCCAGGAATGAACTGGAATTTAAAAGAGGCACTTTCCGTGTTAAAGGTGATACGGTGGATATTTTCCCTGCATATGCTGATTTTGCTGTCAGAATAGTCTTCTGGGGTGATGAAATTGACGAGATAGAACTTTTTGACCCTGTTTCCGGAAATGCGATTGAAAAACCGGGAGAATATGTGATCTACCCTGCCAATATCTTTGTCACAACGCGGCACAGGATAAACCAGGCCATACACCAGATACAGGATGACCTAGTAAAACAGTCAGCCTACTACCGGGAGATAGGTAAGATACCTGAGGCACAGAGACTTGAACAACGCGTAAGCTACGACCTTGAGATGATCAAGGAGCTTGGCTATTGCAGCGGCATAGAAAACTATTCCCGTTACTTTGACGGACGCCCTCCCGGAACGAGACCTTTCTGCCTGCTTGACTATTTTCCTGATGATTTTATATGCATCGTTGATGAAAGCCATGTGAGCATGCCACAGATAAGGGCCATGTACGGGGGCGATCATTCCAGGAAACAAACCCTGGTGGATTATGGGTTCAGGCTGCCTGCCGCCCTGGATAACAGGCCACTCAAGCTGGAAGAGTTCGAGGCACTGACAGACCAGATGATCTTTGTGAGCGCCACTCCAGCCGACTATGAACTTGAAAAGAGTGAAGGGGTTTTTGTTGACCAGGTTATAAGACCCACCGGACTGCTCGACCCGCCTGTTGAGGTAAGACCTAGCATCAACCAGGTGGATAATCTTATGGACGAGATAAGGGAACGGGCCGCAAAGAACGAGAGAACGCTGGTTACAACCCTGACCAAGAGGATGGCCGAGGAACTCACTGCTTACCTGGGCAGGTATGAAATAAAATGCACTTACATACATTCGGACATAGATACACTTGACAGGATAGAGATAATTGAAGGACTGAGGAAGGGTGAGTATGATGTTCTCGTAGGGGTGAACCTCCTGCGGGAAGGGCTTGACCTGCCGGAGGTGTCGCTCGTGGCCGTGCTGGATGCCGACAAGGAGGGATTTCTGAGGTCATCACGCTCGCTCACACAGACTGCAGGGAGAGCGGCCCGTAACCTGAACGGCAGGGTGATAATGTATGCCGACAAAATTACCGGTAGCATGCAGATGACAATAGATGAGACCAATCGCAGGAGGGAGAAGCAGCTCAGGTATAATGAAAAAATGGGTATTATCCCGGCACAGATAATCAAAGCCACGGGGTCAATAATGAAGGAACTCCATAAACAGGGTGTTGAAAGCCGGGCATATATTGAACCGGAGAAGCCTAATATTGCAGCCGATCCCGTCGTTAAATACATGTCAGCGGAAGCCCTTGAGAAAGCAATCAAAAAAGCACGCAGGTCAATGGAAAAAGCCGCCTCACAGCTTGATTTCATCGAAGCTGCCCGCTACCGCGATGAGCTGGCAGAGCTGGAAGCACTGCTTAAAAAGAAAAAATAATACCTGCTGGCGCCTTCATAAGGATCCGCATCAGCGAAAGCGGGGGATCAGCCCCGGCGTCACCCCTACTTCTCAGCCAGCCACCTCTCTGCATCAATGGCTGCCATGCAGCCGCTACCGGCAGCCGTCACAGCCTGGCGGTAATAGGAATCCTGCAGATCGCCGGCTGCAAACACACCCGGAACACCGGTCTTCGTTGTCCCCGGTATTGTTTTAACATATCCAACTTCGTCAGTCTCAAGGAAATCCTTAAAGACATCCGAATTGGGCTTATGCCCTATGCCAAGGAAGAAACCATCAATCTTGATCCTTACTTCTTCCTCGTTCTCTTCACCTTTGTTCTTTACCAGCACAGCACCCTCAACGCCATCCTTGCCAAAAAGATCCACCGCCTGGTGCTTCCATAGTATCTCAATATTATCTGTTCTGAAAACCCTTTCCTGCATCGCTTTTGAAGCGCGAAAAACATCGCGCCTGACAATCATATACACCTTGCGTGCCAGTCCTGCCAGGTAGGTAGCCTCTTCACATGCTGTATCGCCACCGCCAACAACTGCTACGTCCTTACCCCTGTAGAAAAAACCATCGCATGTGGCGCAGGCCGACACCCCCATGCCCGCATATTTCTTCTCAGCCTCCAGGCCCAGGTACTTGGC
>JBNJHQ010000287.1:0-3005 GCA_051748705.1 Bacteroidota bacterium
CGCTGAGGCGATATATAAAAGCAGGGCCGGACTGCCCCCGGGATACTTCTACGGCCCGTCAACATTATCTGCCGACAGCACCAGGCTCTACCTTTTTTTTGGGGGCAAGCCAGCCGGCGGACAGCTGATGCTCGAAGGGGTGAAGAACAAAATCAACAGGATATACGTGGTGGGCAATGGCACCAAGCTGGATTATAAGGAGTACCTCAGACCCTACTGGAGCAATCATTCGGGGCTGGTATTCATCGATGTGCCCGATGAGGTGCTCGACGAACAGATGACAGTTATCTGCCTTATACTCGATGGGAAAATCGACCTGGACTTATAAGGTGATAAGCCTGGTGGCAATAGTATGGAATAAAAATAAAATTCTATTTCTAATATTAACATAAAAAAGGAGTAATAATGAAAAGACTTGGTTTTCTATTAACGCTGATACTTTTATCAGCTCATGTAACAACTGCGCAGGAACAAAAGGATATTATATCGCTTTTTAAAGACAGCAGGGTGGTTTATGATGACAATATCGGATTTGAAACACATTACTACCTGACAGGTCCGGATTCCCATAAAGCTGTTGACGGTAAAATACGAAGGCAATTCTGTGAAATGCCTGATGGTGTTTCTGCTTACGAGCTGATTAAAAATTATGAGCAGGCTATTCAATCAAAAGGCGGGACTGTTATATACTTTTCTGAGGATGTAAAAAAGTACCGGATGGAGAATGGGGAATGGTATAACTATATGACTGACGGCTTTGCCAGGGCGAGAAAGGAGCATCCAAAAATAGTGCATGGACACTTTGTATCTTACCTTGCAAACAAATTTGTTGCCGGTAAAATAGCAACTGCTGAGCACGATATTTTTATCAGCGTAGCTGCAGCAGATGGATACTATGAGCTGGTGACGGTAATAGCTGAGCCTATGGACATGAACAATGTCAGCCTTGAAATTATGAATGAGGGAATAGCTGACAAGGGGAAAATAGCCATTTATGACATTTATTTTGATACCGCTAAATCTGAAGTAAAGAGCGAATCAATTAATGCCCTGGCAATAATTGCAGATTATCTAAAGGCAAATATGGATAAAAAGTTCCTGATTGTCGGGCATACAGATAATACAGGAGACTTTCAGGCTAATATCACCCTGTCAGATGACCGTGCAAAAGCAGTGATTGAAAAGCTGGTTACGGAATATGGAATTGAGCAAACACAACTTATCCCATATGGCGTTGGTTCTGTTTCTCCCCAAATGAGCAATTCTACCGATGAGGGAAAGGCAAGAAACCGCAGGGTTGAACTGGTTGAATTATAAAGTTTACATGCTATGAGATTTATCACACTCCTTCTCATCCTTTCCGGCTTTATTACAGGTTCAGCCTTCTCCCAGCACGAGCCGGATCGCTATGTTCCGGAAACAGATCCCCTCGTGCTTGAGAAGCTGGAAGAGTGGCAGGACCTTAAGTTCGGCCTCCTGATGCACTGGGGACCTTACAGCCAGTGGGGTATCGTCGAATCGTGGTCGATATGCGCCGAAGACGAGGGCTGGTGCAGGCGGAAAGATGATGACTATATACGCTACAGGGAGGATTATGAAGACCTCCAGCTCAGCTTCAACCCAGTGCGTTTTGAGCCCTCAAAATGGGCCGCGGCAGCCGGGGATGCGGGTATGAAGTATGTTGTTTTCACCACCAAGCACCACGACGGCTTCTGTATGTTCGATACCCGTGAAACGGATTACAGGATCACCTCCGAAAAGACACCCTTTCACGTGAACCCGAAAGCTGACGTAACAAAGGAAATATTCAGGGCCTTCAGGGCTGAAGGCTTATGGACAGGCGCTTATTTCTCCAAGCCCGACTGGCACAGTGAATATTACTGGTGGCCTAATTTTGCCACACCCGACCGCAACGTAAACTACAGTGTTAACAATTACCCAGAACGCTGGGAGAGCTTCGTGCAATATACCCACAGGCAGATAATGGAGCTTATGAGCGGCTACGGAAGGGTGGATATTCTCTGGCTTGACGGGGGATGGGTCAAAAAGAGAAGCCCTGAAGAGGTGAGGAAAGCGTATGAAACGATGAATATCGAAAAACCCACCAGGATACAGAACCAGGACATCAGGATGGATGAACTGGTGGAAAAGGCAAGGGAAGAACAACCCGGCCTGATCGTGGTCGACAGGGCCGTCTATGGCAGGAACCAGAACTACCTGACACCCGAAAATACGGTGCCGGAGAAAGCACTGCCCTACCCCTGGGAATCGTGCATCATATCCGGAGGGGGCTGGTCGTGGACACCCGGCGCCTTATATATGAGCGGAAGAAAGGCCGTGCATATGCTCACCAGGATAGTGGCCAGGGGAGGCAACCTGCTGCTTAACGTCGCACCCGGTCCGGATGGCCAGTGGGATGAAGGTGCTTATAAGCTGCTGTCAGAGATAGGGACATGGATGGATATCAATGGCGAAGCAATATATGGAACACGGGCTGTTGAACCTTATGAAGAAGGACCGGTCTGCTATACCTCGAAAGGAGAAGATACGATATATGCCATCTGCCTGCCGGAGGAGGGTGAGAAAATGCCCGCAGAAATAAGCATAAGCGGCATAGAGGTGCCCGGAGGCTCTGTTATAGAAATGCTTGGAGCAGAAGGCAAAATAAAATGGCGCAAAAAAGGGGATGAGTGTGTTATAAGCATCCCTGTGGAAAAAATACCCTCTGAGCTTGCTTTTGCACTGAAGATTTCCAGGCCGGCGTCGGTGAGGTAGGATTTCAAAGCCAGCGGCGGTGAGGTAGGATTTCCCTGCCGCAGGCTAGGCCCCCTTTACGCTGCTTCCCCTTATCACCAGGTCGGTCTTTATGACCCTGGTCTGGTAAGGTCGGCTCCTGTCCTTTATCCTTTCCAGCATCAGGCGGGCAGCCTCCCTGCCCATCTCGTAACCGTGCTGGTCAATAGTGGTAAGCCCCGGGTCGGTTAGTCCGGCCAGCTGGCCGTTGG
>JBNJHQ010000288.1:0-2989 GCA_051748705.1 Bacteroidota bacterium
AGGAGCTGCGACAGACTTCCTTTCAGCCGGTCCGAATCTTAAAGTGACAGCACTGGGTGATGTATTTGCTGACAGACTTAATTCATGCAGGGAACGCCTTCTTGAACAGAAAAATAACGAGGTGGCTGACGAAAACTGCTTTATCGGTTTTGATGCCTTCCAGAAAGTAATTGATTCGGGTGTTGACGTAATAATTCTTGCCACACCACCATTTTTCAGACCTGAGCATTTCGCAGCTGCCGTAAATGCACGCAAGCACGTATTTATGGAAAAACCCGTGGCCGTTGATCCCGATGGGGCAAGATCAATCATGGCCTCTGCCAAAAAAGCTGAAAGCATGGGCTTAAGCGTAGTTACGGGAACACAACGGAGGCACCAGAGGGATTATGCCAATACTTACGCCCGTGTGGCCGCAGGAGCCATAGGTGAAATAGTAAGCGCCAATTGCTACTGGAACCAGAGCAAGCTGTGGCACCGTGACCCGAATGCCGAATGGACAGAAATGGAATATATGATAAGAGACTGGGTAAACTGGTGCTGGCTTTCAGGCGATCATATCGTAGAGCAACATGTTCATAACCTGGATGTTATTAACTGGTTTACCGGCAAGCATCCTGTTCAGGCTGTTGGCTTTGGATCGCGACACAGGAGGGTGACGGGCGACCAGTATGATAATTTCAGTGTGGATTACGTGCTGGATAATGGTGTTCATATTCATAGTATGTGCCGCCAGATAAACGGATGCGAGAATAACGTTTCTGAAAGGATACAGGGCAGCAGGGGAGTAACCAACTGCCAGAATACAATAATGGATCTCAGTGGAGAAGAGATGTGGAAATATACTTACCCCATGAATGAAGAGGGAGAAGAAAGCAATAATGTTAAGGTCAGCCCATATGTGCAGGAACATATTGATCTTGTGACTGCCATCAGGTCAGGGCAGCCTTTCAATGAAGCTGAGGATACTGCTATCTCAACAATGGTGGGGATAATGGGACGAATATCATCATATACCGGTAAACTGGTAAGCTGGGAAGAGATGATGAACTCAGACCTGAAATTGGGTCCAAAAGTTTTTGAATTCGGGCCTGTTGACATTCCAAAGGAAGTACCGGTGCCGGGAGAAGATTATTCATCCTGATAAAGTAAATAATATTTAACCCGGCTTTCAGGCGGGCTGTCAGTTGTTATTTCGTTTTGCCGTGGCGGTGCAGGTGTATTTTCTTATGAGGGGAGGGGATTGCCTGGTGGAAGACCTCACGATTTACAAGCTTTACCCCTTCTATTGTATAAAGGGCCCGGGGATTGTACTCATTGATTATTCTAAGTGCCGGCTTAACCATGCTTCTCTTAACGATAATGTAAACAACACCAACTTCTCCTTCAACACCGGTGGCTTTTATGGAGGTTACACCAAAACCCGAATCCTTCAGCGCCATAACAAGTTCGCCTGCCTCGGTCTTTGTTATTACCCTAATCATCTCATGACCTATGGCAAGGCGCTCTTCAAGCAGCATCCCTATATAGTTGCCTGCGGCAAAACCGCCTGCATAGGCCAGGTAGGCAACCCAGTTGTCAAGGTCCTGGAATATACGGCTGATGGCAAGCAGCCAGATCAATATTTCAAAAAAACCGATTATCGGGGCAATATTTTTCATTCCCCTGGCAACAAAAATGATCCTGATAGTGCCCAGTGAAACATCTGCTATACGCGCAAAAAAGATCAGCAGGGGTAGAACCAGGTAAGCAAAAGCACCACTGTTAAGAAAATCCATCTCGCAAAAGTTTAATGTGAAATAATGTTTTTTTTCAGGTGCAAAAGTAGGTGATTTTTCCGGAAGAAAATATATCTGTTTGCTTGTTTTGTATTCTTTTGCCCTTATAGTAAGCAATGATGGAACATGGCAATTACGGTGATAAAAAAAGCGATCACTTTGCTGTTCATTTAAGGGCTTTCCTGAGAGCTTCCGTAGTGGTGTAGTATTTGACAATCATGTTGGGCACTTCCCATTCAGGCATTTCTCCTTTTTTTAGGTAATCAAGGTATTTCTCCATTACCTGGCTAAAATGGGCTTCATGACCCACCCTGTATTTATCCGGGATGATTAATTTCCATGTTTTATCACTTACCCGGGTGGAAGTGATTCCTTCCCAGGGTAATTGACTGAGGGTGCTATCAAGCAGAGAGGTGAAGTCAGGTGATGGCCTGTGCACCTCAATGTAAAGTTCAGGTACATAGCCTTCCTGTTCGCCCTGCCTTATTACCAGGTCTGATTTTGTACCGCGCATAATTGAATAATGTGTATCGCCGCTGCCGGTGGGAGCCATGTATTTCCATTCAACGATCACCCTGGCGTAAATGTCTCTTATTTTATAGACTATTTCTCCATTGGCGTAAACATGAAGATCACCATCAATAATATCCTTTTCCAGGTAGCCCGGGAACTCCTCCAGCCCGCTTACTTCCCGGAATTCCCCGGGACTTATGACCGTGGGCCAGCGCCTGGCCTCTATTATCTCAATATCTTCTTTGTCAAGGATAAGTTCGGGATAGCATTCCCACTGTATAAGGTCGACCAGGTGCGTGGTAACGTCCACTATACCTTCACCCTGCTGCCGGGTATCAAAATACCATCCCGGTCTTTGCACAGGCTTACCGGAGACGTATTTAAAAAAGTGATGCACACTTTCCTTTGTAACAGCTGCCTGATCAGCGCTGCCTTTTTCCAGTTTGCCGAAGATCCTGCTGTTCTGTGAAAGGGCTTTTTGAAGCATGGTAGTTATCTCGTAGCGTTCGGTCATAATATCATACAGAAGTATATTATTTTCTTCCGCCACCCTGAAAGCCTCCTCAAGCACAGGGAATTTCTCAGGTGTAATAAGCATGGGTTTGTCCGCCAGTACATTCAAACCGGCTCTTAGCGATTCAATTATATAATCGGTCTTTTTTCTGTTATTACCTGCAAGTATCACAACATTTCCCGGCCTG
>JBNJHQ010000289.1:0-2949 GCA_051748705.1 Bacteroidota bacterium
GACATAAGCTTCCTGCAAAGCTTCGTTGATGACCATAAAGTACTGGTCATAGCTATATACCTTACAATACTGACATTAATCGGTCTCACCTTCATTCCCTCAACGCCATTTGCCATGGCCGGGCTGCTACTTTTTCCCGCCCTCGAAACATTCATTATAAATATGATTGGCATAATAAGCTCAACAGCAATAGTTTATTATTTCACCCGCTACCTGGGACTTGATAAATGGGTTGAGATGAAATTCCCCGATAAGATAGAAAAAACAAGAAAGGCACTGAGCAAAAAAGAGCTCCCCATTATTGTTGGATGGAGTATCTTTCCAGTGGTACCCACCGACCTGATTATTTATGTTGCCAGCTCTTTGAGGATATCTTATCTGAAATGCGTAATAGGGGTGCTGATAGGAGAAGGTGCGCTGAATGCACTTTATATTTTCTCATTTGATTTCTTTTTTAAATAAGCAGAAAAATCCAGAATCCAACTCTAACATAAGTACTATGAAACGAAATCTGATATTACTTACGTCTGCTATCTTCATTTTTATTTCGGGCAGTGCACAGGATAAAAAGGAAGGAATCGCTTTATTACAGTCTACTTCCATCTCGGGAGAGTGGTTCCTGGGCTTTAAGTATGATGATAGTGAAGATATCAGCGCTTTTCACCTGAAAAGGGGGTATTTTACAATAAAAACAGAATTGAATGATATTTTTTCAGTAAGGTATACACAGGATATCACCACTGATATGGAGGGAAGTGATATGGGAAACGTCGAGATGAAACTTAAATATTTACTCTTAAAGGCAAAACTTTCCAATATTGACTTCCTGAAAAACTCCTACATGGAGTTTGGAATGGCCCACAGGCCATGGCTGGAATATGAACAGAACATAAGCGGATACAGGGTCCAGGGTAAAATGTTCAGCGATCGCTATGACCTGCTCAGTTCAGCTGATTTCGGTGTAACGTTTGCAGGCCTGCTTGGTGGCCAGGTCAGCCAGGAATACCAGGATGCTGTAAGCTCCTATTTTCCAGGACGATATGGCAGTTTTTGTTTCGGAATATATAACGGGGGTGGATATGATGCCCTTGAAAAAAACAATAACAAGATAGTAGAGGGCAGGCTCAGCCTGAGACCCCTGCCGGATATAATACCCGGTATACAGATATCCTATGCATTTTCTTACGGAAAAGCAAATACATCCTCGAATAATTCGCTTTATAAGCTGAACATTGTACACCTGTCTTCGGTAAGCCGGCATCATAAATTCATGGTCCAATATTACAATGGACTCGGTGGACACAGGGATGATTATACCGGTGCGGAAGGTTTATCCTATAAAAATGAAGGCTATTCCGGCTTTGCAGAGCTCATGATACCGGGAACACCATTTGCGGTGTTTTCCAGGTACGACAAGTTCACATCATACCAGGATACTGAAATAACACAGAACACATTCATCGCCGGTATTACGTACCGCTTCATGAAAAATAAGGTCCTTCTGAACTTTGACCAGAACGAAAATATGGGTGTCTATACAAGGATCTATGAACTTGCACTGGAGATTAATTTTTAATAAGAGAGAGAGCTTTTAATAATCAGTCATTCAGCAAGCGGATAAATTCTTCGGGCCTATGTACAGCTTTAATGTTATCAGGCAATCTGCCCTTTATACCAGTGGCCAGTGTACCGCTAACAATAATTAGCAGGTCTTTGAAGGTCTGCGACAGTTCTTTAAGATATATCTCTTTATTGATACCCGCGAAAGCGGACGATGTAGCCGTAACAATAATCCCGGCGGGCCATACCTGGATTGCTTTTATCAGTGAATCAAGGGGAGTGGCGGACCCCAGGTAAAGAACTTTGTGCCCATGTTTTCTGGCCAGGTAGGAATAAAACAGGATGCCTGTCTCATGCCACTCATTTTCAGGAAGGTATAATAACACTCTTTTGCCATCGCTTCTTTCAGTGAAGCCCTGGGCATCGATATGAGCAATCAGTTTCTGGCGTACAAGGTTGGAAACGAAATGCTCCTGTGCAGGAACTATTGAGCCTGTGACCCAGAGTATACCCACTCTTTCCAGGAAGGGGAAGAAAAGGCTGATAAAAGCTTTTTCCAATCCAAGCTCCTTTATTGAGCTGTCGATGAGCTCAATAAATCCGGGTTCATCCAGGCTGATCATGGCAACTATCAACGATTCAATCCGTGTGTCAGCCTGTGCAATATCCTGTGAAATGAGTGAGACCTTCTCCTCCATCTCCCTGATTGACATTGAAGCAATGCTGGATATCTTGCAACCGCTCCTGTTCAGAATGGAAATGTTCAAGAGTTTCCTGAGATCATCGTCACTGTACCTTCTCCTGTTGGTGGTGGTACGCCCCGGGCTTATAACATTATACCTTTTCTCCCATATTCTTATTGTATGTGCTTTGATGCCTGAAAGTCTCTCCAGGTCTTTTATTGTATATTCTCCCATCGCAATAAAATTTTGTTTTAAATATATGTCTTTTTATTAAACACACATAAGAATGTGGCAGGTTTTCAGTATTTGAAAAGAAAAGCTGCCGGTTAAGGCAGCTTCTCAATTTCTGTCCGGGTTCGCTTATTTTCCTTATTGAGGTAAAATAACCTTGTCAATTACATGTATGACTCCATTGGTTCCCAAAACATTAACTGCGGTGACATTCGCATCATCAGTTGTTGCATCACCATCGGTCAGCGTAACACCGCTTTCAGTAAAGTTAACTGTGAAAGTTGCGTCGTTTGAAAGAGTTGTGGCTTCTAGTCCATTTTCAAGATCTGATGAGAAGGCTCTCAGTCCAAGCACGTGGTAAAGCAGTACTGCCTCCAGCAATGCATCATCAAGATCTTCCGGACCATCTGCACCGAGTGCCGTGTAAAGAGCATCGAAAGCTGCATCTGTCGGGGCAAATACTGTGAACGGACCA
>JBNJHQ010000290.1:0-2937 GCA_051748705.1 Bacteroidota bacterium
GCCTTTTAAGCTGGCAAAAATGTTCAGCGACGAGGGTATTGTTACAGGTATCACCTATTCAAACCAGGCATATGGCTATAACCTTCCTTTCGTAGCCGGCCAGACAGTCCCTTATGGCGTCGGTAAAGAAGAAGCCCTTGCCATGGTGACACTGAATAACGCTAAAATACTGGGAATAGACGAACGTTGCGGTTCACTTGAGAAAGGCAAGGATGCCAATATCGTGGTATCAAACGGTGACCTGCTGGACATGCTGGGCAATGATGTTGTACTGGCCTTTATCAACGGACGTTCCATCGACCTGGATAATAAGCATAAGATGCTGTACAGGCGCTTCCAGGAGAAGTATAAGAGATGAGATAATTTTCATATCTTGGGTTTTTATTCATTAACATCCTCTAAAACCTCAGGCATGAATCTCAAATTATCCATCCCGGCGATGATCGCAGTTATGATCATCCTAATGACCGGTGGCTGCAAATCAAAAAAGGAAAAGGCCGATTCAACGGCCCTGGTAAGTGAATATATCACGGGTTATACCTCCGGCCAGGTATCCAGATCGGCAGAAATGGTCATAAAATTTGCTTCACCCGTTATGGATGACGGACAGCAGGGAGAGGCGACTGACAGGAAAATACTTGAAATTAATCCCTCGCTCGAAGGACAGCTTGCATGGACCGACCCTTCAACACTGGTCTTTACCCCGGCTGCAAAATTGGACTGGGCCACGGAATACGAAATAACAATAGACCTGGAAAGGATTTACGGGAAGGATGTGAAGCTCAGTGAACATAGTTTTACAGTTTTTACCCCGGAAAAGAGTTTTGCCGTTGATATTTCAGGACTGAAAATGGCAGATGGCGATAATACCGCCTACCTCCTGTCAGGTGAAATAAATACAAGTGATGAGTTTGATATAAACGAGGCAGAAAACTTACTGACCGCAACACAAAAGGGTAATGACCTGGATATCGAGTGGGATCACAGGCCGGCCGAGCGCAGGCACATATTTACCGTCAGAGGCATAAAAAGAGCCGAAGAAGAAGGGGAGGTTCCTGTAAAGTGGAATGGGAAGAAAGCGGGTACAAACATTACGGGTGAGAAGATAGTAAAAGTGCCTTCTCTGAAAGATTTCAGTCTCCTGTCGTCAAGGGTGCTGAACACCCCGGCCCAGTACCTGGTCATTGAATTCAGTGATATTATAAATACTGCCACAGAACTCACGGGCCTTGTATCGATTGAGGGTAATGGTGTAAGCCGGATCGAAAGGGAAAACAACAGCCTCAGGGTATTCCCCTCATCAAGACTGACGGGGATGCATAAGGTGAAGGTGGACGGTTCATTATCAAATTCCTTTGGCTACATGCTCGGTGAAACGGTCAATTTAAATGTTGATTTCGGGGGCGTGAAACCGGGGGTCAGGTTGCCCGGCGACGGTGTAATAGTGCCATCCGGGGAAGGTCTTATCTTTCCTTTTGAGGCAGTGAACCTAAAAGCAGTTGATGTAAGGATATCGCAGATATTTTCCAATAATATCCACAGGTTCCTGCAGGTGAATGAGATGGATGGTGAGTGGCAGCTTAACTACGTAGGCCGGGTGATCAGCCGGGAGAAGGTTGACCTGGTGTCGGATAAGCTTATCGACTACGGCAGGTGGAATTATTTCACCATTGACCTGGCTGATATGATAGATGTGCAGGCAGGTGCAATTTACAGGGTTGAAATAGGCTTCAGGATGTCTTATTCATTGTTCCCGTGCACAGGAAGCATGGAAACAGCCGGTAATTATTACCCTGTAGGTGCCGAGACCGACGATTACCGGACTTCCTATGAAAGGATCTATTATGACAACTATTACAACTGGCAGCTAAGGGATGATCCCTGCACACAGGCATACTATTCGCCTGATAAGTTTGTCAGCCGTAATATCCTGGGTTCCGACTTCGGGATAATAGCAAAGAGGGATGCCAACAGGAGAATGAATATAATTATAAGCAACCTCAAAACGGCCCTGCCCGAGGCTGATGTTATTGTGGAAGCCTATGATTTCCAGAACCAGCTGATAACTACGGTCAGGACCGATAAGGACGGTTTTGTCTCTTTTGATGCCGACCGTAACACTTTCCTCCTTGTTGCAAAGAAAGATCAGAACATTGGCTACCTGAAGACTGCCGATGGCAATTCCCTGTCATTGAGTAATTTTGATGTATCGGGCAGTGAAACAAGGGATGGTCTCAAAGGTTTTATTTACGGGGAGAGAGGGGTATGGAGACCCGGTGATTCGATATTCCTTGCTTTCATACTTGAAGACAGGCAGGACTGGATACCTCACGGCCATCCGATAATTATGGAAGTGCACGATGCCAGGGGGCAGATTGCTGAGAGGATAAGCAGGACAAGGACCGACAGGGTGATATACCCGTTTTATTTCAGGACGGCTGACACTGATCCTACAGGTAACTGGTACGCTACCGTCAGGATAGGGGCCACGGAGTTTACTGAATGGATAAGGATAGAGACGGTTAAACCTAACCGCCTGAAGATAAATTTCGATTTTGACAGTGATATACTCAGGGCGGGCATAAATTACAGGGCAGCACTGTCATCACGATGGCTTCACGGAACACCGGCATCAGGCATGAAAGCTAAAGTAACGGCAAACTTCAGGGATATACCAACCACTTTCAGTTCTTATGATGATTACGTGTTCGATGCTCCTTTCGGTGATAACTATTACCCCGAGACAGATGTTTTTGAGGGTAGGCTTGATGACAGTGGTGAGGCTACGGTGAATTTCAGTTTCACCCCCAATTCGGAAGTCAACAATATGCTTCATGCCACTTTCATTACAAGGGTTTTTGAGCCGGGAGGCGATTTCAGCATAAACAGGTTCACAAAGAAAATCTCGCCTTTTGATTCCTATGTGGGATTTAAAGT
>JBNJHQ010000291.1:0-2881 GCA_051748705.1 Bacteroidota bacterium
GTGGCACTCACGGATTTTACGGCTAACCCGGAAAAACACCCTTTGAGAACACCTTCCGGGAAAATAGAAATATTCTCCATCGAACTGTTTAATGCCGGCAACCCGGATGAGATACCGCCGGTGGCCAAATATATACAGGAATGGGACAGCCCCTTTGATGAGAAAGCAAAAGAATATCCCCTCCAGGCAATGGGCCATCATTACGGGCCGCGTGTACATTCAACCCACGATAATAATGAATGGACCATGAGTGCCCTGCCCCAGAGGGTTTTTCTTAACCCAGAAGATGCCTCATCCAGGAGAATCAATGATGGCGACATGGTAAGGATATGGAATGAAAGGGGAGCAATGAAGCTCAAATGCAGGATAACCAAAAGGATGATGCCCGGGGTGGTCGACATCCCCCAGGGAGCATGGTATGACCCTGATGAAGATGGGGTTGACATGGGCGGAAATGTTAATGTGCTGACCTCGGAAAGATGGACCCCTTTCGCCAAGGGTAATGCACAGCACACAATAATGGTTCAGATTGAAAAAGCCTGATGAGAAAATACGGATTCCATATTGACACTGCAAATTGCTCGGGCTGCAAAACATGCCAGGTGGCCTGCCAGGATAAGAATAACCTTGAACCGGGACTCTTATGGAGAAAGATAATGGACATAGAAGGGGGTGAATGGAAAAATGACAATGGCGTATTTTCAGACTACCCTTTTGCCTACCATATATCACTGGCATGCAATCATTGCAGCGACCCCCTCTGTGTAAAGGCATGCCCCACACAGGC
This sequence comes from Bacteroidota bacterium, assembly GCA_051748705.1. GTDB lineage: Bacteria > Bacteroidota > Bacteroidia > Bacteroidales > VadinHA17 > UBA9300. The sequence goes on from JBNJHQ010000291.1 coordinate 788, forward strand.
CATGCATGTAACTGATATTGGCACGGTTGACATCGACCAGGATAAATGTATAGGCTGCGGCTACTGTACATGGGCATGTCCCTATGATGCCCCGCGACTGGATAAACGAACAGGCAGGATGTCGAAATGCGATATGTGCTATGATAAGATAAAAAATAAGCAGAATCCGGTATGCGTGGATTCCTGCCCTATGAGGGCACTCGACTTTGGATACATGGATGAGCTGCAGGAAAAATATGGCAATAACAGGGCTATTTTCCCCCTGGCCTCACCGGATTTGAGCGACCCAAACATGGTGATAGGACTTCACAAAGACAGCCTGGAGGCTTCAGGAAAAAATGCATTAATAGCTAACAGGGAGGAACTGTAATGGAAAATTTTCATTTCTCACTGGCCATTTTTACATGGCTCACACAGGCATCAGTAGGCTTATTGGTTATGAGAACCCTGTATATGAGCCTGGTAGCCGGCGGTAACAGGAAAGAGATCTACGGGCAGTATATGCTATTTGCCTCACTGGTAATGCTGGTGACCGGCCTCTTTTTTTCCTTCTCACACCTGAACTATCCCAGACATGCCTATAATTCAATGAACAACCTTGGCAGCAGCTGGATGAGCAGGGAAATTCTGGCGGAAGTAATACTTCTTACACTTCTGCTTTTATGGTATATCATCAACAGGTTCAGAATAAAAATAATCCCTCAGACGGTCTTTGAAACACCCGTGCTGATAACAGGATTCCTGCTCCTCTATTTCATGATAAGAACCTATATGCTTCCTGCACTGGATGAATTGAGGCACCCCTCCTTTGCCCTTTCATTCATCATTACAGCACTGCTCGCCGGTTCTGCTACCACCTGGCTCCTCATCAAAAAGACCGAAACAGGTGCCGGATTGAAATTTAAAATGCTGTTTACGGTCCTGTTCATCGCGTCATTTATTAACTATCTAATATTCAGGTCATTCAATAATGATCTGCGACTGCTGGATATATACTCTTTGCTTTACCTGGCAGCAATAATACTCTCATTCTTATCCTTGTCTGCAACAATAAAGAACAAAAACGGGATTTCAGATGTTATATTCCTGACCCTGGCATTAATAAGTGATTTTCTTTTCAGGGTTTACACATTAACTTATGCAAACCCGTCTTTATGACAGAACGATGGAATGAAATTGATACTAATTTTTTGGCTGCTTACAACCTGATGCTGTCCTTTGCAGGCAGCTTTATTCTTTACGAGCCGCAGAAAAATTGTATAGACGATCTTATTGAAAAGGACCTGTTCAAAAAACTGCCGCTGGAAAGTGATAACCCCAGATTTATCTGCGCAGCCTCCCAGCTCAGGAAGATCGACCCGGATCATGCCCTCGATTATGATGAGATCATAAATGACCACCTTGAATTATTCGGTGGTAAAGGCAGTGCCCCGGCCCCTCCTTACAGCTCCGTATACATGTCAAAAGACCATATAATTAATGATAAGGTAAGTATGGAGGTCAGAAAAATTTACCACGCCTATGGATGGAAGTCCACGCTGGAGGGAAAAGTCCCGGATGACCACCTGGGTGTGCAGCTGCAGTTTATCAATCTCCTTCTGGACAAATTTATTGAACTGGATGATGACATCTGCCGTAAAGAGATCAGCAAAGACCTTGTAAAGTATTTTGAATCATTTATCAATCCCTGGATCAGGGACTGGAATACCGCGATGCAGAAAAATGCAGGCAGTGTATTTTACAAAGGCATAGCGTACCTTATCACCGCGGGGATGGAAGATATATATTCCACTTTTAAAAAAATTGCCTGATTAAAAACTACCGGTTCAAAAATTAGGATTCAGAAAGTTTTCAATTGCCCCAATAATATATTCGGTCCAGCCCGTGGCAATATTATCAAAAGCCTCATCAGGTATATTTGTGTGTTCAACCATTACCTGGGTCCTGCCGAAATCACGTACCAGTATAATGGTGGCAAGCGATCTTTCCTCCTGTTCACCAAAAAACCATTCCTGGACTATCTTCTTGTTTTCCTGCACCTCAAGTATCATCCCTTCAATATCGCCCTCCCACATTGAAAACAATGCACCGGGC
>JBNJHQ010000292.1:0-2869 GCA_051748705.1 Bacteroidota bacterium
GTGATGCGAAATCACCGGTGGAAGACGCCATTGAATGTATCAGGTAATATGCCAGGTCTATGTCGCCCGGGATTTTCTCCAGGCTTTGCTTATCCAGGAAATCCACTTCCAGCACCTCTATTTTGCCGTAGTCATAACGGGAAATATCAAACCTGTTTTTATCACGTACACAGCAAACCACGTGGTGACCACTGTTTAACAGGGTTGTTAGTAGTCTGCGTCCTATATATCCGTTTGCGCCGGTGAGAAGTATTTTCATCACTTTAGTTATTAATAAACCGGTATAATGAGGCCAATCATAAACCCATCAGGTAGCATGGCAATATCCACCTTATTAAGAAAATCCATCCTGTCTGCCCTCAGCACACCGTACAGAACAAGATCGAACACCAATAAAAAGCCTCCCTGGAGGATAAGAGACGAGCCATAACCCTTGAGCAAGTCGGCCCTTTTGTCGCTTTTCCCTGAGAGGTGCCTTAGTAAGAAACCCGTTCCTATGTATCCTATATCAAGACCTGCATTGATAAGAAGGATGTTTTCTGTTTTGAGCATTTTCTCCATTAGCTCCTGTTGAGAGAAGCTGCCAATATCCGTTGTGTAATTGCCATAAAGAGCAAAGCCGGCAATGGAGACATTGACAACATTCCAGAAGAGGTTCATCTGGTGGAAGTACATCCTGTCACCACTGTATTTAGACCATCCGTATGCACCTGTTGCCAGGTTTAGTACAGCCCATGACCCGAGGATATACATCCCTGTATTATTGATTTTAATGTTTTGGGTGTAAAAGTCAGGAAAGCTGTCCTGGGCAGATGCAGTAAGGCTCAGAAGCAGAAAGGCGGCAAGCAGACCTGCAACTGCAGTCAGCCCGGGTTTTCTTATAGTTTTTATAAATATTTTCATTTGCTGGAAGAAAGTTAGTGTTTTTATAACATACAGGATATGTAAAAGTTTATTTTATTTCATTCCCGGCTATTAAACAATACTGTCTATCTTTAAATGATAAAAATACATATTGGCATGAAAAGGACATTATATACAGTATCCATTTTCCTCTTACTCTTGGCCGGTTGCGGCACTGCCGAAGAGGCAGAACTTGTTATAAGGAATGGCAGGGTGCTCACCGTTGATGAGCATTTCTCTGTAAAGGAAGCTGTTGCAGTGCTTGACGGTAAAATATTATTTACGGGCCCGGAAAGTGAGATTGAGAAATACATAGGTCCCGGGACTGTACTTATCGATGCCGATGGCTTAACAGTGCTGCCCGGACTTATTGATTCACATGCCCATCTCGTTAGTCTCGGTGATGAATTGTACAATCTTAATATCAGCGATTGCAGTAGCTTTGATGAAATAGTCGAAAGAGTTGCTGCCAGGGTTGCTGAGGCGGAGCCCGGTGAATGGATAAGCGGCGGGAGGTGGGATCACACCGAATGGCCTTCGGGTGAATTCCCGGTGCACGACAGGCTGAGTGCGGTATCGCCCGATAACCCGGTTTATCTGAAGAGGGTTGATGGTAATTCGGCTTTTGTAAATAAGAAAGCCATGGAGCTTGCAGGCATAAGTGCAGATACTGAGGATCCTCGCGGGGGTAAGATAGTGCGCAAGGATAATGGTGAACCGACGGGTATACTGATAAACCAGGCAATGAACAGTGTTAAGGAGCTGGCAGGGAATGACAGTGAAGAGCTTTTTCGGGAAAAACTTGCACTGGCGATGGAGAAATGTGTGGAATCGGGATTGACATCAGTGCATGAGGCGGGTGTGGGTACCAGGGAAATAGATATAATGAAAAGGATGGCCGACAGTGGTCGTCTCCTGCTCAGGATAAATGCTATGCTGGGAGAACAGGAAAAACCAGTTTTTGAAGTGGATGACCTGGAAGAATATTTCAGGTCCAATAAGATAGAGTCATATGCTGATGATTACCTGTGTGTTAACAGGATAAAACTGTTTTTTGACGGGGCTCTGGGATCAAGGGGAGCCGCTTTCTTTGAAGACTATGCTGATGATCCGGGCAACAGCGGTCTGCTACGCATATCACCTGAATATATAAGTGAAGTTACCAGGGCAGCCCTGGCCTGTGGGATGAGCGTGGCAACACACTGTATAGGGATCAGGGGAAACAGCCTGTGCCTGGATGCCTACGAGGAAGCACTGACAGGGTATGATAATCCTGATCACCGGCTCAGGATAGAGCATGCACAGGTTGTCAGGGAAGAAGATATTGAGCGTTTTACACGTTCCGGCATAATACCTGCCATGCAGGCAACACACTGTACATCCGATAAGAATATGATTGTTGACAGGATAGGCCGGGAAAGATCGGAATATGCCTATGCATGGCGGTCATTTATAGATGCCGGCCTGCCGGTGCCGGGCGGATCGGATTTTCCCGTTGAACCGGAGGATCCTTTCATGGGTATTTTTGCTGCTGTTACTCGCAGGCTGCCCGGAGAGGATGCTTCTGCCGCATTTAATGTGGAGCAGTGCATGACAAGAGAGGAAGCAATAAAAAGTTATACCTCATGGGCTGCACTGTCAGGTTTCCAGGAAGCTGTCATGGGATCGATAGAGCCCGGTAAATGGGCCGACTTTACCATAATTGACAGGGATATACTCACATGTGATCCGGAGCTTATTCCAGAAACGAAGGTTATTTACACCATTGTGGGCGGGGAGCTGAAGTACACAGCTGCGGGCCGGTAGTGACCGGTGACCGGAGAATGCATCATTTAAGGATAGCTATCAGTTTATTTCCTTTTCAAGGTAGATGGTTGATGTTTCCTTATCGTGCTCAATACTGAAATTCCTCTTTTTGAACATGGAGATGATCCGATGGTTATCGGAATTTGTCTGTGCCACCACT
>JBNJHQ010000293.1:0-2848 GCA_051748705.1 Bacteroidota bacterium
GCATAATTGCCATTTCCTTTATCGGCTATTATCTCCATCTTATCATCCTTGTAATTACCCATTCCGAATCCAAGCACTGTAATATAAATACCCTCATCACGCTTTTTCTCAATGAGTCTTTCCATCTCTGCGTTACTTGAAGGGCCGATATTGAAATCACCATCTGTGGCAAGGATAATCCTGTTATTGCCTTCTTCCATGAAATTACGTGCAGCCACCGTATATGCCAGCTCCAGGCCCTGGCCTCCTGCTGTTGATCCACCCGCTTCCAGTCGCTCAATGGCCTGGAGTATTTCTTCTTTCCTGTTACCCGGTGTAGGTTCGAGGACAATCCCGGCCGCACCGGCATAGACCACTATGGAAACCCTGTCTTCATCCCTTAGCTCGCTGACAAGAAGGCGGAATGCCGACTTTAGGAGTGGCAGCTTGTTGGGACTGTTCATTGAGCCTGATACATCCAGGAGAAATACCAGGTTTGACGGGGGCAGGTTTTCGCTGGCTATGTCCTTTCCCTTCAAACCAATATGCATAAGGTAATGACCTTCCTGCCAGGGGCATTCGGCGATCTCGGTGTATACGGAAAAAGGATGCTCATTCCCCGGTTCCGGGTAATCATAGGAAAAGTAGTTGATCATTTCTTCTATCCTTACGGCATCAACAGGGGGCACCTGTCCCTGGTTGATAAACCTGCGGATGTTGGAATATGAAGCGCGGTCAACATCAATTGAAAATGTGGAAAGAGGATTGTGCAGGACACTCTTATACCCGTTTTCATGTATGGCGCTGTAGCCTTCGGTGTTGAAATTGTTATTGTAGCGGCCGGTAAGACCAGTTGCATCCAAACCACCTGTCACCTGGTAAGCCGGGTGACCTTTCCTGTGACTGACTGCTGTGGCGGGACTAATATGATCCGATTTTTTCAGAGTGGTTTCATATTCTACAATTATCCTGTCCTCGATTAAGCCTGCAGGTTTCATTGTTACATTTATTACTGGTCTCTGCCCAATCTCCTCCTTTAGCGTTTCATAGCCTTTAAGAGAGAATACCAGGAACCTGGATTTCCCACTTATACTTATTTTGTAGTAACCGTTTATGTCTGTTATAACACCTTTATTGGGATGGTCCGGACTAACTGACACACCACTCAGAGCCTGTCCGCTTTCATCAGACACCTTGCCCGTAATTATTTGATTACTAACCGATCCAAATGTTAATCCTGATATGATCAGTATTGCGATAAGAGATAATTTTGTTCTCATGATTTTTATTTTTTGAGATTAATGTCTGAAAACATGATGCAGGCTTTAAGGGATTTCCATAAAAAACTTTGATTATTTTTTCGTAATATTGACTTAGGATATTTGTCGACAGCTTCTAATATATTTATATTCATGGCATTACGCCACAGGAGAAAAGGCATAGAGAACAAAAGCGACGGCGACTTACTGCAGGCTTACCGTTTATCCGGCAACCTGGAAATACTCGGTGTCTTATATTCCAGGTACATGCCGGTGGTCTTTGGTCTGTGCCTGAAATATTTTAAGAACAGGGAAATGTCCAGGGATGCCGTGATGGATATTTTTGAGAAACTCATTACTGAGCTGGGCAGGCATAAGGTGGATAACTTCAGAAGCTGGTTGTATGTCCTGGCGAAGAACCACTGCCTCATGCAATTAAGGAAGCCGGGAAGAGCTACTGGCATTAGCCTGGATATGGAAGAAAATGAATATCTTTTTATGGAAAATGACCCCGGATTGCATCATACTGATGTGGGCGATTATAGAAGTATGAAATTACTGGAATATTGTATTGACAGGCTTAAGAAGGAACACAGGGAGTGCATAAGGCTGTTTTATTATGATAATAAATGCTACAGGGAGATTGCTGATTTGATGAATATTGAAGAAAAAAAAGTGAAATCTCACCTGCAGAATGCAAAAAGGAAGCTAAAAATTTGCATGGAGGGGAATAATGAAAAAGAATAGAAAAAATAGTAAGACACAGATTGAGGATATCCGTCGTTATCTTAATGATGAGATGACTGCAGGCGAAAGGAATGCTTTTGAGAGGCAAATGGAATCGGATCCCTTTCTGGCTGCTGCAGTGGAGGGTTACTCTCACATTGATGATGATGAAGCAGCTGAAGATATTTATGCTCTTCAGAAACGAATTAAGTCCCGTGCAGGACGCAAAAGCACGTTGGTTTACCGGCTGGCAGCTGCAGTTGCCATAGTGCTCGTTGTTTCCTCGGTGCTGCTTGTTAAAAATTTCAGGCCGGCCGGCCGGCAGATTGCGGAGAACAGGGAGCTTACAGTTGATGAGTCTCACGAACAGCCTGTTGATGAGTCTTCTGGATTAAAGTCCGTAAACACCCTGGATACTGCTCCAGGCAGGGAGGAGCTTAAGGAAACTGATTATGATAAGCCCCTTGCCGTCTTGACAGATAGCGGAAAAAAAATTGTTATTGAACATGAAACAGAACCGGTGGTGCATGAAGCCGACAAAATTGAAGATGCGGTGGAGTTTACTGAAATGTTGGTAGCTGATAAACAGCTTAAAGGAAAAGGAATCCAGGAAGAGGCACCTGCCGGTGTTATCACGGCTGAGCAGGAAACATCGAAGAAGGAGGCAGGGGTGAAAGAAGTTATTGCACGGCAGGTGCCGGCCATTGAGATGTCAAGGGATGCCAGGCCGCTTATTGGTCTTGAGGAATTCCGTGAATACCTTACAGAGGAACAGGTATATCCGCCCGCTTATACCCATCTGGGAAGGGTAATTGTTAAAATAGAGCTTATTATCAAAGCTGATGGACGCTTAGGTGAGATCAGGGTGCTGGAAAGCCCGGTGA
>JBNJHQ010000294.1:0-2839 GCA_051748705.1 Bacteroidota bacterium
TACATCAGGTTTTGGTGCACATGCCATTGACGCAACGATGGTTACCGATAACCCCAACAACTATTTCATTGTTAACTACTGGCCAAACAGTGAATATCTAAACCCCGGACATATCCCCGGAGCATATAACTATGTTCCAGGTCAGTCACTCACATCGTCGACCGACCTGAAAACACTGCCAACAGACAAGACTATAGTTGTTTATTGCTATACCGGTCAGACCAGTGCTTTCATGGCAGCTTACCTGGGAACACTGGGATATGATGTTAAGTCACTGAAATTCGGTGCCAACAGCATGTTCCACGGAGACCTGCCCAAGTCCAACTGGACATCTGATAACATCAATGACTACGACTTCGCAAGCGGAAAATAATCTTTTATAAAATATCTTAAGATGAGGGGCTGTCTCTTTCGAGGCAGCCTTTTTTTATAGCTACCTGTTGAACCTGTTATAAGCTTTGTGCTGATGGGGCTCTGCTTTTGAGACAGCTTCTTGCCTGTCACCTTCTGAGCCTGTTATGTAAGATGCGCTTTTACGGCTTTTTATAGTCATTTATTGACTTTCCACTTAGCTCTCATCAAGGTAATTAATACCGGTCATTTCCTCCGATACCTTCCAGAGCTTTTGCCATAAATGCCTGTCATAGGAGTGCCGTCCTGATTTGAGTATGGCCGGGGCACCGCATGATTGCATGGGTCCGTCGAATCCCAGATATTCACCTCCTTCAATTCTTTCATCAGTTGCAGCCATAACAATGGGCAATGCTCCTTTAGAAGCTTTCATCAATACAAGGTCTTTAAGAATATTTACAGGAAAAGGTAGCCATACAATAGCGGTTGCACTTATCCCGGGGTGTGCTGCTACGGAGATGGCAGATGAACCCGCAAGTGTCAGCCTCCTTTGCAGTTCATAGGCAAAAAGCAGGTTGGCCAGCTTGGACTGCCGGTAGGCCCTCATCCTTTGATACCAGGATCCGCCCGACAGATCTTCGAAGTGTATCCTGCCTTTGAAATGGGCAATGCTTGTAACGGTGACAACCCTGCTTCCAGGAGTTGAGTTGAGGCTTTCCAGCAGGTGCCCGGTGAGGGCGAAATGGCCCAGGTGGTTTATCCCAAACTGCCACTCAAATCCATCTGCTGTCCTCCTGTAAGGTGTTGCCATCACCCCGGCGTTATTGATGAGGATATCGAGTTTCTTATACCTTCCTTTGTATTCTTCGGCAAACGCTCTTACCGAAGCCAGACTGGAAAGGTCAAGATGCATATACTCCACATCAGCCTCCCCGTCTTTTTTTAGTATCATATCAGCTGCCCTGGCTGCTTTTTCAGCATTACGGCATGCCATGATAACCCTCGCACCCTTCAAAGCAAGCATCTTTGCAGCCTGAAAACCAATACCGCTGTTGGCCCCTGTTACAATAACATTCTTATTGTCCAGACTGGGAATATTTTCTTCGGTCCACTTTGTCAATTAAGCTGGTATTATTTAAAACATACTGAATTACGGCCCCAAAGCTAATAATTAATCCTAAGGTGATAAGCTTAATAATGTTTGTTAATTCAGATTAGAAGGGTATGGCGGCTTTATTAATTCATTCCTTGATACAGGTCTTAATGAATACATCCTGATCCCTAATGCCGGTGACCCTGCATACGGTGATCCGGTAACAACTAAATAAAACCTTGTCCTTACTAAGTCTCAGCCTATTTATTATATTCATCAAAAAAGTCGTTCCCCTTATCATCGGTAAGAATAAAGGCTGCCAGTTTCTCAACCCGTATCTTCCTGACCGCCTCCATTCCCAGTTCCTCGAAATCAACCACCTCAACCGATTTGATGTTGTCCTCGGCCAGTACGGCCGCAGGACCGCCAACAGTGCCAAGATAGAAACCACCATGTTTCTCACATGCATCGATCACCTGCCTTGAGCGGTTGCCCTTGGCCAGCATTATCATTGACCCGCGGTGACTCTGGAACAGGTCTACATAGGGATCCATCCTTCCAGCCGTGGTAGGTCCGAAACTTCCGGAGGCCATGCCTTCGGGTGTTTTGGCCGGGCCTGCATAGTATACGGGATGGTTCTTAAAATAATCGGGCATGGGCTTGCCTTCGTCAAGCATTGTTTTGATCCGTGCATGAGCCATATCCCTTGCCACTACAAGAGTCCCCGTAAGGCTAAGTCTTGTTTTAACCGGGTATTTGGTAAGCTCTGCCAGGACCTCTTCCATGGGTCTGTCAAGATCAATCTCAACCGGTTCCTCGAGCGCGGGTGCTTTGGAGGGCATATATTTTTCAGGGTTCTTTTCCATCTGCTCCAGGTAAATCCCCTTCCCGTTTATTTTGGCTTTAATATTCCTGTCTGCACTGCAGCTCACTCCCATTCCCACCGGGCATGAAGCAGCATGACGGGGCATGCGTATAACCCGTACGTCATGCACAAAATATTTACCTCCGAACTGTGCTCCCACACCATATTCCTGGCATATCTTTTCAATCTTCTTTTCCCATTCAAGGTCACGGAAGGCACGTCCGCTGGCATTCCCCCCGGTCGGAAGATGATCCAGGGAACCCGCGGATGCCTCCTTAACAGCCTTCAGCGTTGCTTCCGCCGATGTTCCGCCTATCACCAGTGCCAGGTGGTATGGTGGACAGGCTGCCGTACCAAGTTCCTTGATCTTTTCTTTAACGAATTTTGTTAGGTTCTCCTCGTTCAGGAGCGATTTTGTCATCTGGTAAAGGAAAGTCTTATTGGCCGATCCTCCACCCTTGGTAATAAAAAGAAATTCGTATTCTTTCCCCGGCTTTGAATATATATCAACCTGTGCAGGCAGGTTGCTG
>JBNJHQ010000295.1:0-2809 GCA_051748705.1 Bacteroidota bacterium
CTGGGTGACGAGGTAAAAATCAGCTTTGCAGCAAGCAATAAGGCTGATTCAGCTGTAATAGCAGCCCGCGAATCGGATATTGCAATAGTCTGTATCGGCAACCACCCACTCAGCTACGGCCTGGGCTGGGGCCAGAACCATGTCTTCAGTGACGGCCGTGAGGAAGTGGACCGCCAGGCCATTTCCATTGAGCAGGAAGACCTTGTTAAACTGGTTATGGCTGCCAATTCCAATACGGTGCTGGTACTGGTTTCCAGCTTCCCCTATGCTATCAACTGGTCAAAGGAAAATGTGCCGGCCATCCTGCATGTCACACAATCGAGCCAGGAGATGGGAAACGGAGTGGCCGACATAGTCTTCGGCAAAGAGAGTCCCGCCGGCCGGCTCGTACAAACATGGTCTGCTTCAATAGACCAGCTTCTACCCATCCTGGAATATGATATCCGCAAGGGCCGTACTTATATGTATGACAAGAACGAAGCCCTCTTCCCCTTCGGACACGGGCTGAGCTACACCACTTTCGAATATTCGGATCTCAGCATGGAAAAGGAGACTATCGAAGACGGTGAAACCATGGATGTATCCATCACAGTAACAAACAAAGGTGATATGGACAGCGATGAAGTTGTGCAGCTTTATGTCGGCTTCCCGGACTCAGAAGTGGAACGGCCAATCAAAGCCCTTAAGGGTTTCCGGCGTATACATGTCCCTGCCGGTGAAAGCATAAGGGTGAGCATCCCCCTTGAAGCAGATGAGCTGCGCTACTGGAATGTTGAAGAACATAAATTCGTGCTTGAAAAGGGAACAATAAATGTAATGGTAGGCGCATCTTCAAAGGATATCAGGTTGAGGGGAGAACTGGAGGCAATATAAGTTAATAGTATTCTTTATCTTTATGCCTTATTAAAATCAAATCGTAACTACTATGAAAAAAACCATAATCCTGTTTTTGCTTATTGTTGCTGCCTCTGTTCAACTCTCAGCACAGAAGAAAAACCTTAACCGTGATGACTATGACCGGTGGCAAAACCTGGGATCATACACAATCTCTGATGATGGTAACTGGATCTACTATACCATATCACCCGTAGAAGGAAATGATACCCTTTATATAGTATCGTCGGATAAAGAGACTGAATACAAGCTTGGACTTTGTTCCTCGGCTGCCTTTTCCGATGATTCACGCTGGCTGGCTGCGCGCAAAGGGTACAGCGAGGAAGAAACAGAGAAAATGAGAGAGCAGAAAAAGAAAATAAAGAATAAAGTGGTGCTGCTTAACCTCGAAAGCGGTGAGAAAAGAACCTTTGACGACATACAGCAATTTACACTCAGCAAAGATAACAAACACCTGGTAATGAGCGGTTACCCGGGTGATGACAGCAAAAGTTACGACCTTTATATATATGATCTCGGTAATGGCAGCTTAAAAAATATCGGTAACGTATCTGACTACGGACTGAACAAGAAAGGTGACCGCCTTGCCTATATTATTGATGCCGAAGGGATGAAAGGTAATGGCGTGGAGCTGTTCAACCTTGAGGACTATTCCACCAGGCTGATTGATACCGATACAAGCACCTATACAGACCTTAGCTGGGAAAAAGAAGGCGAGGCCTTCACTTTCCTGAAAGCCTTATCAGACACCGGATATGTCGAAAAAAATCATATTGTTTTTGCTGTGCGCAACATCTACAGCCAGCCGGAAATCAATAAACTGCAGCCGGGAGAAGTAGATGCCATTCCCGAAGACATGATAGTTAGGGAAACCTTCACTCCAAGGTTTTCAAAGGATATGAAGATATTGTATTTCGGTATTTATAACTGGAATATCAAAGAGAAAAAGGATAAGGATAAAAAAGATGATAAAATACCTGACGTGGATATCTGGCACTGGAAAGATGATCCCATCAAGCCGGCACAGGAAAAAATTTATGAGAGGAGCGATAAGGATTTTGTTTACCTGTGCTCCTGGAGCCTGGACGATAACAAGGTCCACCGTATCAGCAATGAAGAATTCAGGGAATACAGTATCACTGCCGATGGCCGCAATGTGATTATCAGCACTGATCTCCCCTACCGCCCCGCATTCAGGCTCGGGCATTTTGATCACTACCTGGTGGACGCATCTACAGGTGAGAAAAAACTTATTATCGAGAATTTCACCGGCCTGCGCAGCTCATCACCGGACGGTAAGTATATACCCTATTTCAAGGATAAGAACTGGTGGGTTTATGATATTGAAAAAGATGAAAACAGGGTGATAAGTTCATCAATAGGCACGGAGCTGTGGAATACCAGGGATGACATGCCAAGGGACATTAAACCTCCTTTCGGTACGGGGGGCTGGTATGAAGATGACAGTCACATGCTTATCTATGATGAATACGACGTATGGAAGGTATCACCTGTCACAGCTGAAGCAGAGAGACTTACAGAGGGCAGGGATGACGAGATAATCTTCAGGGCCATGAGGCTGGACTACGAGGATGACTATTACAAGCATGATGAGGATCTTTACCTCTCGGCCAGGGGAGATAAAACAAAGAAGAGCGGCTTTTACCGGGTAAGCCCGGATGGGAAAACCCGGGAACTTATTTTCGATGATTACTATATCTCGGGTCTGAGAAAAGCAAAGGACACGGATAAGTTAATATACAGAATGGAAAGTTATTCTGATTCACCCGATCTCTTCCTGACGGCAGGCAATTTCAGGAAAAAGGAACAGGTGACAAATACCAATCCCCAGCAGGCTGATTATTACTGGGGCAGGAGTGAGCTCGTAAATTTCACCAATAAGGACGGGAAGGAA
>JBNJHQ010000296.1:0-2800 GCA_051748705.1 Bacteroidota bacterium
ATTAACCCCAATTCAGCTGAAGCTTATCCCGAAGATTCATATGAGAAAATGATAGAAAGGGCAGAGCAGAAAGGATTCACTTTCCCTTATCTGCATGATGCCAGGCAGGAAATATATAAAATATACGGTGCTACAAAGACTCCGCATGTTTATGTACTTAAAAAAGAATCAGATAAGCTTAAGGTAGCTTACATTGGTGCTATTGATAATAACTACCGTGATGCATCCGAGGCTGATGAGCACTATGTCCGGGATGCCGTCAATAATCTTCTTGCAGGAAAAAATCCTGATCCCGATTTTACCCGTGCCATAGGTTGTTCAATAAAGTAAGGTAACAGTCAGGGCTTATGATCTCAAGAACCCTGTGCTTTTAGTTTGCGCGGGGCCTCATTCACACAAAGTGCTACCTGCATGCTAATTTTCAGGATTATTGTTGAGGTAGTACCTGTAAGTACTGATTGCTCTTTCCCTGGCCCAGGCATGATCGATTAAGGGCGGGGGATAGTCAGGTGTATTCAATTCAGGAAGCCATTTAAGGATATATTTGTTTTCCCTGTCAAATTTCCTGGCCTGGTGGTAAGGGTTGAAAACCCTGAAATACGGTGCCGCATCGCAGCCTGTTCCGGCGGCCCATTGCCAGTTACCGTTATTTGAGGAGAGCTCATAATCGAGTAGTTTCTCAGCAAAATATTTTTCGCCCCACCTCCAGTCGGTCAGCAGGTGCTTGCACAGGAAGCTGGCCGTTATCATTCTTACCCTGTTATGCATGAAGCCTGTTGCATTTAATTGTCGCATTCCTGCGTCTACAAGCGGGTATCCTGTCAGGCCACGGCACCACAGATCGAACTGTTTCTCATCGTTGATCCACCTGATATTGTCGTATTTGGATCTGAAGCTCTTAGCTGTGACATGTGGAAAATGGTAGAGGATCTGCATGAAAAACTCTCTCCATATAAGTTCAGTCAGGAATGTCCGGTTAAGCATATAGGCTGTTTTGACCAACTGCCTGATGCTCAGTGTTCCAAAGCGGAGATGGGGGCCTGCATAGGTAGTGGCATCAAGGTGGGGATAGTCCCTGTAGCTGTCATAATTTTCAATATTTTCTTTTTTAAAAGCTGCAGGCCTGGTGTCTGACCTTGTAAAACCCAACGAATTGAGGCCCGGGAAATTGATTGATAGCCTTGCAAGATTATCCAGGTGGTTCTCTGACCGGCTTTCCTGTGGAATTCCTTCTGACTCAAGCCTCCTGAGCCATTTCCTGCTGTAGGGCGTAAATACGGTGTATGCTGATGAATCATTTTTCACGACTTCATCTTTTTCAAAAATTACCTGGTCTTTAAAAGTGTGGTTTTCTATGCCTTTCTCCCCAAGTATTTTTTTTACTTCCTTATCCCTTGCAAGAGCATATGGCTCATAATCAGTATTCCAGAATACTGATTTTATATTATCCCATGATGCAATATCTTTCCATACCTGTTTATAATTACCCTTGAAAACCATAAGGGAACTGCCGTTTCCGGATATTTGCCTGTTTAACTTTTCAAGATTGTCATAGATGAATGATACCCTGGCGTCATCCCCAGGCAGACCTTCAAGGATAGCCTCGTCAAAAATGAATATCAAAATAACAGGCCTGCCTGAAGTAAGTGCGTAATAAAGACCAGTATTATCAGTTAAACGAAGATCTCTTCTGAACCAGAAAATACTGACATCCGTATTTATAGCACTTACCGCCTTTTGGTATGGCTTACTTTGCCTGGCTGAATCTGTCATCGGCTTTTCTTTTTTCACTGAGCTTAATCTTACCTTCCAGCCATCCAATGCGGAAACCATCTCCAAAATCGAAGTCGGGTACAAAGGGCTTGATATCGAGCAGGGGAGTATTGTCGAGCATATCGGCACCCGAAAAGAAAATTGTGTTGTTCATTATTTTCTCGACTTTTACGATTGAGAGACCTATGTTATTTGGCCTCCGGGGAGCTCTTGTTGAAAATACTCCTCTCTTTTCTTCGTCCATAAATGGTTCCACGTGCAGTTTATACTCCCCCTTCCTGTTACGGTCAAAAACATATATAAGGATAATATGTGAGAATCCTTCCAGGTCTTTCAAACCTGGAATATATTCAAGGAGTATTTCTGCTTTACCGGTATAGTCCATTGCGTAAAAAGGCTGTATGGGTGTCTCTTTCATCTCCCTGTTCTGTGTCCTGATAAAGCCCACCGGCTTAAATTCAAATTTCATCATAGACGCAAGTTTTTTCAAAGTTAACACAATTGCATTTTATTGTAATATAAAATGCTATAATGAACTCCCTGAAGATGCGGTATTGATAAATTTTATTTATTTTATAGCGGAACAATATCTTACAATGAGCAAGCAGGGCAAAATATTCCTCCAGGTTTACTATGACAGGCAGGTTGCAGATATCTGCTCATGCCTGGAGGTCATTCCCGGAAATTACCGGGTCAGGGATATTCATAAAATGAGGGTAAGAATAAAGCGGCTGAAATCAATTTTCAGATTAATCGAATATCGCTACCCGGAAGAATTCCGGGCAAAAGATTTTTATCGACTTTACAAAGCTGTTTTTAAGAGTGCCGGACTGGTAAGGGAGAGCCAGATCAATCTTGGACTGTTTAAAGAATACCCTTTTGCCAGGAATCTGCGTAAATCATATTTCCGGCATATTACCCTTATGAAACAACAGTGGAGACCGGGACTGGATGCTCTTATTCATTCTTTTGATTATGCCTCGCTTGATGATCACAACAGGATAATCGAAAAGTATTTATCATCTCA
>JBNJHQ010000297.1:0-2757 GCA_051748705.1 Bacteroidota bacterium
GTCGTGGTGTATCCGGTTTTCCTTTGCTCGTTCAGTTTATCATTTACAAAACGTACTGTTGAAGGCCCGTTATTCCATATTATCTGCAGTATCTCAAGTTCAGACTTTGTTGGTTTATATTTGTCACCTTTATGCATAATACGAATATTTTCGTAGACAAATATATACGAATTATTTCGTACTACAAATTATTTTTGGTTAACGTAGTGTTAAAGTGAATTTAACAATCAGGGAAGAATAGTGTCAGGTTCCAGGAACAGGCCTATTTCAGAAATCATGGCATTATCCCTGGACTGGCTGACAGTAAGTTTTATCCTGTCACTTTTTACGGTGGGGAAGAGGAGGAGCTTCTTGTATCCGACTGTTGTTGATGAAGCCAGTTCAAGCCATTCATCATTAACAAATGCCTCCAGTTTAAAATGTTCTATTCTCTGACCTTTTGATATAAATTCCTTAATCATAAAAACATTGAAATCTTCAGCAAAAGGGAATTTATATTCAATTTCTGCAGGTAAGTCATCGATATGTGTATAAGTATCCTCTTTACCGTCAACACTTTTTCGGGCACCTGGGTAGCGGGTAAAAGCCCTGAAGGCGATATTCCTTTCAAAGGTCCTGTCGAGATAGGCTTTGAATTCTTTCAGTCGTTCCGCATCCTTTTCATGGATTAAGCCGCGTTTATCCGGCGGTATGTTAAGCAGCAGAACTGCGTTTCTGCCAACCGAGTTTATATATATGTCGAACAGCTTTTCAAGGGATTTGACCTTATCATCTTCCTCCTTATGATAGAACCATCCCGGGCGTATTGATACATCCACCTCGGCAGGGTACCAGAATAGCTTACCGGCCTTATTAATCATTTCTGCCGAGCCCAGGTCTTCTGACATGGCATTCAGGCCGAGTTTTTCATTTATTCTTTTACTCTCCTCACTACCCCCGGGGGCAAAGGCTGTTACGCTCCACTCCGTTTCCCTGCCATATCCCGATTCGGTGCCTACCCATCTTATGTCTTCTCCCATTATTGCAGTTACAGCTTCAGGCTGGTAACGGTTAATAAGCCTGTAATAAGCATCCCAATCGTAGACCTGCACCTTCCCGTTTGGACCTTCGCCGCAGGCACCGTCAAACCATACTTCATCCACCTTGCCGTACCATGTAAGCAACTCTTTCAGCTGTTCCATAAAAAAACTGTTATACTCGGGCGAGTTACCATATGATTCGGCATTCCTGTCCCATGGCGACAGGTATATCCCAAATTTAAGTCCATATTCATCGCAGGCTTCCTTCACTTCCCTTACTACATCTCCTTTGCCGCCCCGCCACCGGCTGTATTTTACCGAATGATCAGTTGTTCTTGTGGGCCACAGGCAGAAACCGTCATGATGCTTGCAGGTAAGTATTATCATTTTCATACCTGCTTCGGAAATTATCCTTGCCCATTGCCTGGCATCAAATTCAGAAGGCATAAATAATTCGGGTGATTCGTCGCCTTCTCCCCACTCGAGCCCGGTAAATGTATTGATAGTGAAATGAATGAAGGCTGTCATTTCCAGTTTCTGCCAGGCGAGCTGTTGACTGTCAGGAACTACCCTTGCTGCCATCTGCAATTTCTCGTCAAGGCTGAGACCTGCTGGAAGATCAACTTTTTTTACATAATAAGGACCTTCCTCATCAACCCTGTTCTGAGTGCAGGAGACTAAACCCAGCAGGCTGATAATTATAACTGTCTTTAATTGAAGTGACATATGATAAGTTAGTATTAATTTTTTCAGTGGCTGTTTACCTTGTCTTGGTGCTGTAGACTTTCCCGAAGTTATCTATTGTCCACAGCTCCAGTGAGCTGTCTGAGAGCAGGTATGCTTCGTAGCCAAATGGTTTAAGAAGGATACAGGGCTGGTAATCATTCTTCTGATAGCCGTATTCCAGCAGCCTGTCAATATCTGATGTATATGATCCCTTTTCAGCTGCATAGTTCCTCTGGGCGTAGTATAGTGTTCTCAGGTTCCATTTAAGATCCTCATCGGGATTTAACTTAAACTCAGCTTGACCCTCCCCGGCCTGTATCTCTGAAAACTGAAGGTAAGCCCATCTTTCAGGATAGTGCATATTTATTATCCCCTGGGCCGACCATACCCAGTTATATTCGGGATATACCCTGCCTGTTTCAGGATCTGTTGCCTTTTTGTAGGTGCCGTTCTCAATTTCAGTACGCCAGTTAACCCTTGAAAAATTTATTCTCCACTGGTCACCGTCACCGGGAACACTTCCCACTTCAGTAAGAACCATCATTGGCAAAGCCAGTTCAACCACCCATCTGTCGTCAGTGTCGGAAGGGTCATTTATGCTACCGTATACCTTCACTGCAGATTTTATCCCGCTAATATCCCAGGCATCTATAACATTGCCATTGTCACGGTATGGCCTGGTCAGCATTAAATCCCACAATGTGTTAAATGCATTCATCTCCAGTTCAAGATATTCGTGGGTGTCACCATCAGGGTCAATGAATACTTCAAAATCATTATCGTAGAATATCACGGTATCTCTCTGTTGCAGTTTTGCCCAGATATGTGGTTCGGTGAGTTCGGCAGCTATATACAGGTAACTGTCATCCCAGAGCATTTTCACCCTTGTCCGGTGCATGGGTTCGGGTTTCAGATCACCTTCAATATCCACAAAGTCATTTGTCCATTCCGCTGATTGCCAGGCTTCTTCATCCAGGTTTCCGTCGATGCTTATACCTTCTGCCTTATAGCA
>JBNJHQ010000298.1:0-2717 GCA_051748705.1 Bacteroidota bacterium
AAGGTCAGTTACGATGTTTGACCTTCTCCATAACTTGGCATAGATAAAGACTGTTACCATTCCCGTTATCAGGAAAGCCCACCATGCCCAGTTCTTGGCAACACCGTCCTCCCTCACCATGCCTGTTACAAGGTTCGGTGTATCAGCGGAAAAAGTACAGGCTACCATGGATATACCAAGTAGCCACCATGGCATTCCCCTTCCGCCCAGGAAAAATTCAGTTGTGTCCTTACCGGCTGTCTTCGATGCTACCCATCCTATGCTGATAACTATAACAAAGAAGCTTGCCACTATCACCCAGTCAACGGTCTGTAACACTTTTTTATGGTATTAGTTGAACATAGTTTTTCGTCGAAAGAATCAAAACTAAGATTTTTTTTTTATTTGTCACAGCAAAATCAGATATTATGTTTTTTTAGTTCAAAATTTAATGAACTTACTGAAATATTTTTATTTTTGTTAGGGACTTTAAAGAAGCAGTCAATGATTCAGAAAGGATTGAGAGAGCATATAGAAGAAACCGGCCGGGTTTTTGAGAAATTTGGTCTGACCCCCATGCAGGGACGGATTATGGCATATTTTGCCAATTCAGACAGGCCTGAAGCTACCTTTTCGGAGCTGGTTGATTTTTTCAGGGCAAGTAAGAGTTCAATAAGCACTTCCCTGAATTATTTGCTTTCAATAAAAATGGTTGATTACAAGACATATGCTTCAGAGAGAAAGAAATATTTCTTTATAACCGATGCTTTCTTTCGCATCTATTTTTTTCAGCTTCTTGATAACCTGAGAGAGCTGAAGGAATTATGCTACAAGACCGTATCGATGCGAACGTCAGACTACCCTGAGGTCAGTGAGAAAATACTCAAATGGATCGAAGGGGCAAATCTTTTTGAGGAAGAGATTGAAAAAATATTGAATAGTAATAAGAAATAAAGTGCGCGGCTTTGCCGGTTAAATTGCCCCTTCCCGGCAAAATTGAATAATCGGAGGCTGTAAGCAGTTGCGGGTTTGAGACTTGCCGCTGCCCGACACCGGATTTGAGCAGCAAAATTTTTGAACCGTAATATGGGAGCATAAATATTAATAATGGACAAAAAGAGTATTATAGAAAAGATCAGGAGTAAGAAAGCCATTATCTCCGACATGGACGGGGTGATCTATCATGGAAATAAATTACTGCCGGGTGTCCCTGAATTTGTTGAATGGCTAAAAAGAGAGAAGAAGAAATTTCTTTTTCTGACCAATTCAAGCGAGAGAACACCCACTGAGCTTAAAGATAAGCTGCACAGGCTTGGAATTGATGTACCAAAGAATGTTTTTTACACCAGTGCCCTGGCAACTGCCCAGTTCCTTTCCCTGCAAAAGCCCAGGGGCACAGCATTCATTATTGGAGAGGCAGGTTTGATAAATGCTATGTATAATGTTGGTTATACCATGAATAATGTTAATCCTGACTATGTTATCGTGGGAGAAAGTAGTTCATACAACTATGAAAAAATAGAAAGAGCAATTAACCTTGTCCTGAAAGGGGCCAAGCTTATTGGTACAAATCCTGATATGACAGGGCCTGGAGAGAACGGTATTGTTCCGGCAACAAAGGCACTGATTGCACCCATAGAACTGGCCAGCGGTAAGAATGCATATTTTGTCGGCAAACCTAACCCCCTGATGATGAGGATAGCCCTGAAGCGCCTGGGTTGCAGCAGGGAGGAATCAATAATAATAGGAGACAGGATGGATACTGATATAATTGCCGGTATTGAATCTGAAATAGATACCTGCCTTGTACTTTCCGGTATATCAAACAGGAAAACTCCTGATGAGTTTCCATACAAACCACATTTCATCCTGGATGGTGTGAATGAGATAGTGTTCCAATAGTAAACTATTTATGTTATGAATTTAAAGAATCAGCTTTTACTGCTCCCTGCTGTTTTGCTGCTTTTCTTTTCCTGTGGCAAAAATACGGACGAAGTTTATATCAGGATCAACCAGGCCGGGTTTAATCCCGGTGATAATAAGAGTGCAATTGTATTTTCACATTCCCCGGTGGAAGAAGATTTCAGGCTCTGTTCTGAAGAGGGTGAGGTACTTATTGAAAGTCTTGAACCACTGCCTGTAAGTGCTGCAGGATGGGGTACATTCGAACATTATTACAGGATGGATTTCTCATCCCTGACCAGGGCCGGCACATATTATATTATTGGTTCTGAATCAGGAAGTAAATCTGTTAACTTCCGCGTATCCCCGGATGTATACAAAGGGTATACGGATGATTTACTCGGCTTTATGCGGCAGCAAAGGTGCGGTTACAATCCGTTCCTGGACATTGAGTGTCACCAGATGGATGGTAAGAGCATGTACGGTCCCATGGAGGATTCAACATATATTGACGTTACCGGGGGATGGCACGATGCAGGTGACCAGCTTAAATATCTTATTACGGGCAGTTATGCAACGGCGCATATGCTGAAAGCCTACAGTTTGTTCCCGGAACAGTTCAATGACCATGTTGATTCACCTGGCCGGACCGGTTCCAACGGGGTGCCCGATGTACTTGATGAAGCTGAATGGGGATTACAGTGGATACTGAAGATGCACCCGGCTCCTGATCAGCTCTTTCACCAGGTTGCTGACGACAGGGATCATATCGGCTGGAAAATGCCGGACAATGACAGGTCAGACTATGGTTGGGGTGAAAACAGCTACAGGGTTGT
>JBNJHQ010000299.1:0-2716 GCA_051748705.1 Bacteroidota bacterium
TGATGATGCCGCTTGCAGTTTTTTCTTCTGCTTCATGAGGCTTAACAAGTACTTTACCTGCCAGTATTTTACCTTTTAATTTTGCCATTTTACTTATTTGATTTGTTAAACAATAATTTTATCGACACCATCAGATAACAGAATTTGTGCCAAATCATATTTATGTCAGTTTTAATGATAGGGCACGTCATAATTGCAAAAAAAATGTCAGTCTTGTGACAAACTGACATTCTCCTTATTCTTTCATTCTTTCTACTCTTCGTCCGGGTCTCCACTTCCCTGGTCGGGAATAGCGGTAGGAAGATTGGGTATTGCTGAAGGATCTACAGCATTTTCAATCTGGTCCTGTATCCTTGAAGATTCTTCCTCAACCCCATGGGGTATTGCTGCAGTAGAGACAATACTAAGGAATAGTATAACAGCCGCCAGGGTCCATGTAGCTTTTTCAAGGAAATCAGCTGTTTTTCTAACCCCCATCGATTGACCTGTAGAAGTGAAATTTGCAGCCAGACCCCCTCCTTTTGAGTTCTGCACGAGAACTACAAGAACCTGGAGAACGCAGGCTATAATCACTATTATCGAGATAAAAACATATATACCCATCTATTCAGTTTTTAAGAGTATCTCCTTAATTTTTTCAATTTGAGATGCAAAGTAACTACTTTTTTCCGGATATTTCAAACTTAATTTCTCATATATGCTGATTGCCTTCGAATAGTATCCCTGGGAGAGATAAATACTTGCAAGTGTTTCGGACACAAGATGTGGCGACTCCAGGCTACTCCCGGCGGAGATATCATCCTGTTGCGTATCACCCGGCTCTTTCCTGGGTTCGATCCGCGGATTGGTAAGAATAAACCTGTTGACCAGTTCATCATCACCAATTATTCCTTCTTTTCCTTCATCCTGGCTACCCCTGTCTCCACCCGGCCCATATGGATCACCATCAAGGTCCAGGAGCTCATCAGACCCCGGCTGCTTTAATTCATCTTCATCCCCGGCCTCTTCTCCACTGTTTTGTTCCTGTACATCGGCCGATTCATCGATCTGCAAAATATCTTCACCGCTGATTTCGCTCAGGCGGGTCTGTATTTCCCGGATTAATTCTTCACGTGATCTGCCTGATACGGGCTCATAAACTTTTGACCGTTCTTCTCTTCCTGCACCATGGACCTTTCCCTTCTCCTTTCCTTCATCCCGGTCTGATATTTTGCTCCGCTCATTTGCCTGCAGACCTGTTTCGCTTTCTGGCAGCGGTGAACCGGCTTTTCTCCTATCAGCTGCTGCCTGCTCATCTTCCCCTTCAGGTCTTATCTCATTCTCATTTGTCGCGGCGACTGATTCCCGGGAAAACCAATCTTCAGTATTTAACAGCTTATATAGCACTTCCCTGTCGGCGACATAAATGGCAGTTTCCTTTAACTTTCCTGTAAATTCAATATCGTCCCTGCGGTAGAGTGCATTCAACAATATTACGTAGGCCGTCTGGAAATAAGGATAATTCAAGCTGATCCTGGATATATCATTAAACTCATTATCAGACAAAACTTTCTGCCGCTTAATAATATTTAAAAAATCAGCTTTGTTCATAACTACCAGTTCACAAATGCCCTGTTAAAGATATCTTCAACTATCTGTTCCACAATCTTTTCGGTAAGCTCCTGCTCAACCTGGCTGAGCTCCCTGGAGCTGTCATAATCTTCATACCTGGTAAAAGTCTGCTCGAAACTAAAGTCCGGTTCAACAATATTGGTGAATCTGACGCTTACTGAAATGGTGAACCTGTTCATGGCAGCCCTGGCATCACCCGATATTGTAAGGGGTTCGTTACGATAATCCGTAATTTCGCCTTCAAAGCTTACATCACCGGCTTCATTCACAAAGTTGAGATTGGTCTGCGCCCTGCATTTATCCATGAGCTCATTGGTAAAGTACTGGCTGAGCCCGGGTTGAACAAGGTTGGCCCTGTTATCGAAGTATTCCACGTTTATTGTTTTCACATCAGGTGAGATGCTGGCACCACTCATGGAATAGCTGACAGTACACCCATTGCCTGTGAATGCAAAGAAAAGAAAGACAGGCATTATCAGCGATCTTATCGCCGGGCCTGTACAACAGTATTTAAAGATTGATGTCATACTCCTTGATTTTCCTGTAAAGGGTTCTTTCAGAGATTCCCAGCTCCTCGGCAGCAAGCTTTCGTTTGCCCCCGTACTTTTCAAGTGCTTTGGTTATAAGTTCTATCTCCTTATCCACCAGTGAAAGGGATTCTTCCACTATTTCTTCAGTATCCTGTATCTGATCCGGACCCT
Source organism: Bacteroidota bacterium (assembly GCA_051748705.1). GTDB lineage: Bacteria > Bacteroidota > Bacteroidia > Bacteroidales > VadinHA17 > UBA9300. Next base: position 2,313 of record JBNJHQ010000299.1, read on the forward strand.
CAGCCCGTGGAAATTTCATTTCTGAGGTTTTCCTGCCGGCACCACTGCTGTTTATATCCTCCACATCGCTTTCATTATACAGTCTCTGTATCACACCTGTACTTCTGTCATCAAGATGAATCGCTGATGATCCTTCACGAAGCATATCCAGAACAAGTTTCTTCAGATCACTCATATCATTCTTCATGTCAAAAAGTATCTTATACAGGATCTCTCTTTCGGATGAAAATGAGCTTTCACTTTCTCTCTTAATTATGGCGGGCAGTTTAATGCTACCGTAATCCGGTAAATATGATTTTAATTTTTCACCGTCTATTTCTCTTGAACCCTCAATAATCGAAATCTGTTCGGTGATATTCTTTAACTGCCTTACATTACCGGGCCATGAATAAGATGTCAGCATC
>JBNJHQ010000300.1:0-2679 GCA_051748705.1 Bacteroidota bacterium
CGAATCATCTTCAATACATATCAGGGGCCTTATAGTTTCTGATTATTCCTTTGAATACAGTCACTGGAGCGCTGCCGAAAGCCTGCACCAGTGGCTCGAGAATAACAATATACCCGGCATCTACGGTATTGACACCAGGGCCCTGACCAAACGACTGAGGGAGAAAGGAGCCATGCTGGGCAAAATAGAACCCGATGGTACAGAAACCGCTTTTTATGACCCCAACCGCCATAAGCTGGTTGAGGAAGTGAGTATTGAAAAACCTGTTAGCTACGGCAGTGGCAAATACAGGATAATACTTATTGACTGCGGTGTCAAGTACAATATTATAAGGAACCTCCTTAAAAGAGACACAAGCGTTCTCAGGGTGCCATATGATTATGATTACCACGGTGAACAGTATGACGGGCTGTTTATTTCAAATGGCCCGGGAGATCCTAAAACCTGCACTGAAACAATCGAAAACATAAGGAAATCGCTGGATAAGGATATTCCCGTGTTCGGGATATGCCTTGGCAACCAGCTTATGGCCCTGGCCTCGGGTGCCGATACATACAAGCTGAGATATGGTCACAGGAGTCATAACCAGCCGGTGATCCGGGTCGGAACTGACAGGGCTTACATCACATCGCAGAATCATGGCTTCGCTGTTGATAATGAGAGTCTTGGCAAGGACTGGGAACCTCTCTTCATTAATATAAATGACAATACCAACGAGGGAATGAGGCACAAGGAAAAAGCCTTTTTCTCCACCCAGTTCCACCCGGAGGCCTCGGGTGGACCAACCGATACTGATTTTTTATTTGATGTTTTTATCGATAATATAAAAAAATGGAGAAAGGAAGGATAAGCAGCAGGATGAAGGAAAGAGAGATAAAAAAAGTGATCATCCTCGGATCCGGCGCCCTCAAGATAGGCGAAGCCGGTGAATTCGATTACAGCGGGTCACAGGCCCTGAAAGCACTCCGTGAAGAAGGGGTTGAAACTGTTCTGATCAACCCCAATATTGCCACTGTCCAGACATCCGAGGAGATTGCCGACAAGATTTATTTCCTTCCCGTAACACCCTGGTTTGTTGAAAAGGTCATTGCCAGGGAAAAACCTGATGGCATGCTGCTCGCTTTCGGGGGACAAACGGCACTTAACTGCGGTACAACAATGTTCAGGGACGGAACACTGGAGAAATATGATGTCAGGGTGCTGGGAACACCGGTGCAGGCTATCATGGATACCGAGGACAGGGAGCTTTTCGTCAACAAGCTCAAACAGATAAATGTAAAAACCCCCAAGAGTATAGCCGTAAAATCAGTTGATGAGGCCCTTGAAGCAGCAGGCAAACTGGGATATCCCATTATTATCAGGGCAGCATATACCCTGGGCGGACAGGGTTCAGGCTTCTGCTCCAACAGGGATGAGCTGCTGCAGCTTGCCGGCCGGGCATTTTCCTATACCGGCCAGATACTGGTGGAAGAATCGCTTAAGGGATGGAAGGAAGTTGAATATGAAGTGGTGCGCGACAGCTTCGACAACTGTATCACCGTATGTAATATGGAGAATTTTGATCCCCTTGGTATACATACCGGCGAAAGCATAGTGGTGGCACCATCCCAGACATTGACAAACAGGGAATATCACAAGCTGAGAGAACTGTCAATAAAAATTATTAAGCATATAGGCGTTATAGGTGAATGCAACGTTCAGTATGCCCTGGATCCGGGATCTGAAGATTACAGGGTGATAGAAGTAAATGCACGGCTGTCGCGTTCAAGTGCCCTCGCCTCAAAAGCAACAGGCTACCCGCTCGCCTTTGTAGCAGCAAAACTGGCACTGGGCTACGGGCTGCACCAGTTAAAAAACTCTGTTACGAAAAATACTACCGCATGCTTTGAGCCGGCACTTGATTATATTGTCTGCAAGATACCGCGCTGGGACCTTAACAAATTCCAGGGTGTGTCGCACCAGATTGGCAGCAGCATGAAAAGTGTGGGGGAAGTGATGGCCATAGGCAGGACATTCGAGGAAGTGATACAGAAAGGGCTCAGGATGATAGGCCAGGGAATGCATGGCTTTGTCGGTAACAGGAACCTGAGCTTTGCAGACCTCGACAGGGAATTATCGGAACCAACTGACATGAGGATATTCGTTATTGCCGAAGCACTGGAGCAGGACTATCCCATAGAAAAAATTCACGAACTGACGCGTATAGACAGGTGGTTCCTGTACAAGCTGAAGAATATTATCGACACGCGTAATGAGCTGATGGAGTATAATGAGATAGAGGATGTGCCGGACGAGCTGCTTAAGCAGGCCAAGATTTTCGGCTTCTCAGACTTCCAGATAGCCCGGTATATAAGTGATCCTGAACCATCAGCGATAGAAAAAGAAATGGACGAGCTCAGGGCCTACCGTAAGTCAAAGGGCATAATACCATGGGTGAAACAGATAGATACCCTTGCTGCCGAGTACCCGGCTGTGACAAATTACCTCTATCTTACCTACAGCGGCAGTGAGCATGACATATGGTATGAGAATGACAAACGTTCGGTTATTGTGCTGGGCTCAGGGGCCTACAGGATAGGATCGAGCGTTGAATTCGACTGGTGCTCGGTTAATGCCATAGATACCATAAGAAAGGAAGGCTTCCGTTCGGTAATGATCAATTATAACCCGGAAACCGTA
>JBNJHQ010000301.1:0-2669 GCA_051748705.1 Bacteroidota bacterium
CTGGGGCCGGTAAATACCTGAGGCGGAATAACCTCCTCCTTCAAAAAGGCCTACCTTATCTGCATACTCTTCGGTCGCCGGGCTTGGTATTGGAATACCCGGCTCCATCATATCCTTCCACTTGCTGTTAAAATCGACAAGCGTTGTTATGTTTGCTTCCCATGGCTCCACATCAAAAGGATAGAATTCCTCGTAGGCTACATCGGAAGTGTAGTATTCATCGGCCAGGCCTGCAAATCCGTGACCTAATTCATGGATGAATACCTGTGGTGTGAGCGGATGATCTGATGTCGTTCCCGAATAATAATTATACATACCTCCGCCACCATACCTTTCACTGTTGATAAGTACAACAATATTGTCATAGGGCACAACTGCAGCATAATCCCTCACCGACTTGATATCGAAGGTAGTCAGGTACCTGGCCAGGTCAAAAGTATAGAAGCTGCTGTTCAGTGCCGTCTTCCGGTAAATTCCTTCGCCGGGAATATCTGTGCCTGATTCCTCTGAAAGGGCATCCACGGCCCAGATATTTATTTTGTCTTTGTAGTCGCTGAAAGGTGCATACTCAAACAGAGTATCAGACATTCTTTTTACATCGGCGTGAAACTTATCCATCTCTTCTGCCGTGTATCCTTCTGCAACAAACACCAGGTCAACAGCCTGGTGGTGATCCTCACGGCCGGATATCCTCGTGAAACCGGCTTTTTTAACAGGCTCTCTGAGTATAAAATAATCATCGGGGTGGATGATTGTTTCATATACCGTCTGCAGGCTTCCGTCCTTCATATATTTCTTCAATACAAAACTGACATCCTTTTTAGGAAAAGGGAAAGTGGCCACTTCATAGAAACTGCGACTGATCTTTTTTGCTTCGGCAGTGGTCTGCCACTCCTGGAAGAGTGATCCGTATCCCCTCGAATAGATAAGTTTCCCCGTTTCCAGGTCGTGGATAAAATAGCGAAGGTTCCCATAGTGGAAAGGATCAACAAGATTATGCAGTGAACCGCCGTAGAAGGGCTCCTCTTTCATGGCAAGCGGGTAAGCTATTGTTGTTTCATGATCGCCTGCAAGCATGAAGTCGAAGCGTAATGTTTTGTCAACGAAATAATCATCGAATTTCACCTGGCCCGTAAGAGACAGGCTCAGGAACACCATTAAAAGAAAGAGGCTTTGTCTCATTGTTAAAAATTTTATTCACCCGGTCTGCCGGCACTACGCTCCAACAGATCAGGACCGGTATTTTATCTTATTATTGAATCTATCCTGTTATCCAGCTCAGCCTGGTCAGTGGTGAATGAAGCCAGGCCGGCCAGGTTGAGCAGGGTGTCAGGAGCTATCTTCCCGGCACTGATTTTTTCCAGCCAGGCTGATCTGACCGGTATCTTTCCATCATCACTTATCCTCTGTCTCTCTTCGGGAGAGAGGATGGGGAACATGTCTTCATAACCTTCATTACGCATTATATCTTCCAGTTCCTGTCCCGATTCCGGCAGCTTATTGCCCAGATCACGTGCCAGCCTGAGCAAGCCCGGATCAACTTCCCAGAATTTATCCATTGCTTCATTGTGAGGATCGAAGGATAATCCATGATCATAATCCTCCTCCAGCCTTGATTTGAAATTGCCGTCCAGTTCCCTGCGTCCCATGCCTGCTACTTTTGGCGGTATGGTAAACACATCCACGCCTGCAAGCATGTCAAGCTGATCATGGTGCCTTATACTGGCAGCTATAAGCCTGGTTTCCGTGCCGAGTTCTGTTCTTATGTCCTTAATATATTTTTGTGTTTCGATAACGGTTTTCTCCGCTGTGCCCGTTCCTTCACCTATTTCATTATCAACAATATATGCTCCGATACGCCCGAGAAATACATTGAGATAATCAGGGCGTGATAAATAAGCAGCCATTACGTTCTGGCGTGCACTGAAGCCGAGTGTGAAATTTATCCTTACTCCTTTTTCTTTCAGCAGCCTGGCACCTATCAGGCCGGCAGCGGTATATGGAACCTTGATAATGAATTTCTCAGGACATATATCCCAGTATCTCAGTCCGTAGTTAACAATTGCATCAATATCGTGGGCGGTTGACGTGTGCAGTTCAACACTGACAAAACCGCCAAATTTCCTGGTAAGTCGCAATCCATGCCTGGCATTCAGAATAAAGGCCGTTTCCATGATCTTTTTATCATGTGGCATTGAATCGAGTATTTCCTGGGTGCGTGGGATGAAATCGTCATAGATACCCTTTTGAATAACCTTGTTTATCAGTGTATTATTCGTGGTCAGTGCTTCCATCTCACCACTCCATACCTGGAGGGCTTCATCAATATCCCCTGTGTCAAGCCACAGGGTGGTGCCGGTGTTGTGAAGATTAGCCCAGAAGCTGTCAGCATGTACATTTACCGGATCTTCTTCTATACCTTTCAGTATATAGTCTTTAATTTTCTTTTCTGCCATCATGTTATTTATCAGTTACGTAATTGTTGAAAATCATCACCGGTGGGATTCTGGAATATCCTGAGCCCGAATTCGGGTACAACAGCCAGCAGGTGATCGAAAATATCGGCCTGTATGGCTTCATATTTCGCCCATTCCTGGACTTTGCTGAATACATAAATCTCTATGGGAAGACCTTTTTCGGTCACAGGCAGCTGTCTTACCAGGAAAGTC
>JBNJHQ010000302.1:0-2655 GCA_051748705.1 Bacteroidota bacterium
TTTGCCTGGAATTACACTCTGATGTGGCAAAAATTACTCGAGAGGATAAGGGTAAGGAAATATGTCAACAGGAAAAAACCCGAATACCTGCTTCTCAGGAAAGAATATTCAGACTTGCAGGATGATATCAGAAAGCTGAACAATGAAATACAACAGTAAGGTTTTCTGGGTCACCGGGGCCTCATCAGGTATAGGAGAGGCTATGGTTTATGAACTTCTTGAACGCGGGGCAAGGGTTATAGCCTCATCAAACAATGCAGATGAGCTCAATGAGGTAAGAAAAAGATGCGAGGCCAGGAATCATGTCCTCCACACATCTGTCTTTGACCTGGCCGATATGGGCAATATTGAGAATATGGTAGCAGAGCAGGTTGAAAAACACGGGCATATCGATGTGCTTATAAACCTGGGAGGCATCAGTCAGCGTGCCACTATCATCGAAACTCCCCTGTGGCTTGACAGGAAGATAATGGAAATCAACTATTTCGGGACCATTGCCCTTAGCAAGGCAGTGCTGCCCTATATGGTAAGGGAGAGATCAGGACATATAATGGCAACCAGCAGCATTTCCGGACGCTTTGGTTTTCCACTGAGATCAGCATATTCAGCTTCCAAACAGGCTCTTCACGGCTTTTTTGAGACACTCCATATAGAGCACAGTGCCGATAATGTGAAAGCCTCTGTCATTATACCCGGGAGGGTCAGGACAAAAATCTCCTATCACGCCCTGACAGCTTCGGGTAAGGAACATGGCAGGATGGATGCCGGACAGGCCAGGGGAATATCCCCGGAAAAAGCAGTTAAAGTGATCCTTAAAGGACTGGAAAAGAACAAAAGGGAAATACCTGTAGGGGGAAAAGAACTTTTTATGTTATATATAAGGAAGTTTTTTCCGTCAATTTTCTTTAATATTGCAGGTAGAATAAAAGCACATTAGCAGCGTTGGGGACAAAAGGAGTAATTACAAGTTAACAATGAATATCAAGGGAAGATGAAGAATTACGTAATCAGTGGCATACAGCAGATGGGTGTCGGGGTAAAAAACCTCCACGAGGCATGGGAATGGTACAGGAAATTTTTTGGAATGGACACACCCATCTTCGAAGAGGAAGCTGAAGCACGGCTGATGCTACCATATACGGGAGGAAAGCCCCGCAAGAGACATGCTGTTCTTGCAATGAACCTGCAAAGCGGGGGCGGATTTGAGATATGGCAATACAAGGAGAGGCAGCCACAGGAGGCAAAAAGAGAGATACTGGCAGGTGACCTGGGGATATTCGCCTGCAAGATGAAAGTAAAGAATATTGATGAAGCACTGAAGAATTACCGGGATAAGGGAGCAATGATACTGGGTGAACCTGCAAAGGATCCGCTGGGAAGAAAAACATTCTTCATTAAAGACCCCTATAATAATCTTTTCCAGTTTGTTGAAGCTTCAGACTGGTTCCTCAACGAGAGAAAGGTGAACGGGGGAGCCTACGGTGCAGTGATAGGAGTAAGCGACATAGAAAGATCGATGAAGGTTTATTCAGGCATCCTGGGTTATGACAGGCTGGTATATGATAAGTCAGGTGTTTTCAACGATTTCAATGAGCTGCCCGGAGGAGATCATGAATTCAGAAGGGTGTTGCTCATGCAGAGCAAGCCTTTCAGGGGAGCTCTGAGCAAGTTGTTTGGTGACAGCACAATTGAACTGATCAGCGTTAAGGGAAGAAAGCCAAGCAAAATTTTCGAAGACCGCTACTGGGGCGACCCTGGTTTTATTCATCTTTGCTATGATATCAAAGGGATGGACCAGCTAAAAGAGCACTGCCTGGAAGAGGGTCATGGATTTACAGTGGACAGTAAGAAGAGCCATGATGCCAAAGGCTTCGACATGGGTGAAGCGGCAGGACATTTTGCCTATATTGAAGATCCTGATGGTACCCTTATAGAATTTGTTGAGACACTGAAGATACCGATTATAAAGAGATTAGGCTGGTATATAGACCTCAGCAAAAGGCATCCGGAAAAAAGACTGCCCTCATGGATCATTAAAACACTGAGATACTCAAGGATTAAGGATAAAAAATCTGACTGAGCGGGAGAATATCTTATTAAACTGCTTCCTCCGCAAGTTTCTCGTTTTCGCGTAATACCCTCATGATATTACCGCTCCATATTTTTTCTATTTCAGACCTTGAATAACCCCGCCTTATCAGTTCACGGGTAATATTCTTCATCTGCGATACATCCATCACCCCTTCAATGCCTCCTCCCCCGTCAAAATCGGTACCTATACCTACATGATCTATACCAATGAGCTGAACAACATGGTCTATATGATCAACAGCATCCTCTACTGTGGCCAGCTTGCGGTATTTATCCCTCACCTGGTAATACTCCTTCCGGGCCTGCTCAAACTCTTCTTCTGACAGATCCTCAAAATCATTATATTTTTCCCTCACCTCCGCAATCTTTTGCTCAAGAACAGGATTGGGCTCCGGCTGTTTAATGTAAGAGCTGAGGATACATATCTGTATAACCCCTCCATTATCTTTTAGGGCCAGTAACATATCATCATCCAGGTTACGGGGACTCTCACAGAGTGCGCGGCATGATGAATGAGAAGCTATCACCGGGGCGCTGCTCACTTCAATCACATCATAAAATGCT
>JBNJHQ010000303.1:0-2618 GCA_051748705.1 Bacteroidota bacterium
GACCTATGAGCTGGTGAAGGAGTTTTTCCAGTGTGAATATTACGGGAAACTACCGGTAAAATATAAGGGCGACCTGGATGTTTACCAGGTGATTGGTCTCAGACCACGTTTTTCGCTTAACGGCGATGGAATTAATCCGAACGAGGCATTCGGAATAAAATTCGGACTGATACAATTTACGGATATCCAGGAAATCATACTTGACAGGCTGGAGAAAGAACTGCCTGATTACCTGTATTATCATAATGTGAAGCATACCGTAGACGTGGTGACGGAGGTTGAGCTTATCGGCTGGGCCGAAGGATGCAGTGATGAGGAGATACTGATGCTTAAAACCGCCGCCCTTTTTCACGATGCCGGACACATAACAGATTATGACAACCATGAATTACACGGTGCCAGCCTGGCACGCGAGATGCTGCCTGAATTCAGTTACAATGAGAGACAGATAAATACTATCTGTGATATTATCATGGCTACCCGCCTTCCGCCCAAACCCAAAAACCTGCTTGAAAAAATAATCTGTGATGCCGACCTGGATTATCTCGGGCGCAGTGATTTTATCCCTGTATCGAATACGCTGTATGATGAGTTAAAGGCACAGAATAAGATTGGCAGCCTGAACGAATGGAATAAACTGCAGGTTAAATTCATATCTAATCACCAGTATTTTACAAACACTGCACGCAGCCTCAGGGAAGTTAACAAGAAAAAGCAGATCGAGCGAATAGAAAGTCTCATTACCTGATAATGAGAATTTTTGTGACTGTACTTATGGTGCCGTCAGGGCTATTGCAGAAAACAAGGTAGACCCCTGTCGAGACCTTTTTACCATTATAGGTGTTCATGTCCCAGGTGGCATCCCCGCCGGTTGATTCTGTTTCATAAACAAGGTTTCCGGATATATCTGTAATTTTCACATGCGAGTTTCTTACCAGCCCGGTAATGGTTACGTTTCCGGTGAAATCTTCACGGACAGGATTTGGATATGCATATACCTTATCCATATTATCTGAACCGGTAGTGCCTGTTTCTCTCAGGGTGACAATTCCCTTTGTGGTGCCGAACCATACTTCGCCTGTTTCTCCGTCGGTGGCTATGGATGTTACATGATCAGCCGGCAGGGGGCTGTTTGCGCTGGTGAAATTTTTAACGAGCTCACTGTTGCTCTCGGCAATCAGAAAAACTCCCGAGTTAATGGTGCCCATCCACTTACGGTTACCGCCGTCAACAGCCATGCTTGATATATTCTCTGTTCCAAGCAGATAATCAGCCAGACCGCTGCCGTCATTCCTTGGCACTTTTATCCTGCTCGCGTAAATATCCTGGTCAAAAACCCGGTCGGGGTAATAATATACAACAGGGCCCCGGTTTGTCCCTATCCAGATATTTCCATCCAGGTCGCGGCAGATAACTCCTGTATTTGAAAATACCGTACCATCCTGGTCCTGCACCTCCATCCTTTTATACCTGTCATCATCAAAATAGGAGGGTGTATTGTTATCGTCCAGGATAAATAATCCCCTGCCTTCAGGCAGTACAATCCATTTATGTCCGGCAGCAGTGATTATTATATCACCTATTACCGGTGCCTCAATATGATAGGGTAAGGCAATCCAGGTGTTATCCTTAGTTAGAACTTTTATATTGTTTTGTACGCCGGATTGTGTGATCCACAGGTTTTTGTCGCTGTCGACCACCATTCCGAAAACCCTTACATACTCTTCGCCCGGGATCATGCTTCCCAGGCTGCTTTCCGCCCAGTGATTAAGCAGTTCATTGTCATCATATTCAAACACTCCCGACCCCCAGGATGACACTAAAACATGACCGGGTTCACCTGGAACAGGGGCTACCCTCATGGCATCCCGGGCATCGTCCCTGAGCTCTGACCACCATTTGCGTTCTTTGAAAGAAAAAAGCATGAAAGGGGTAAATGTATTATCCCAGTTTTCATCAACACTGCCCCCGGCCACCCATACCTGGCCCCCTGAGGCAGAAAGATGGTAACAGTTGTCTGCCAGTGGACCGTCAGGTATGAAACTTTCATAATCATTTCCTTCCGTAAGTCTCACAATACCCTGGTTTGCATCAGCCACAAATATGTAATTATCCCTTGAAATGGCATTCCGGGCATCGGGAGGCTGATTGCCGTATTCATTAATGGTTCCTACAATGTTGCCTGCTGGGTCTACCATGCTGATAAGTGATCCTGAACTTATTACAAGCTGGTCAGGGCTGCTTTCAAAGGAATGATTGATGCCTGGTGCCAGGCCGGGGAGGTAGCTGACACCTTCCTCTCCAAGGTAAAAAACGGAATCCATGTCAGTTAGAATGTCCCTCTTATTGAAGAACATCTTGTCGTTCAGGGAGGCCAGACAATTGTAGGTATTCCCGTATGATCCTTCAATTATTTCCCAGTTACCGTAGAATGCAAGTCCCTCGTTGTTTGCCGGTGCCCTGAACAAACCACCGGTGGTGGCAGCAAAAACTGTATCCTTATGTATGCAGATGTCGAAAACCTCATTCTGGCTTCCATCAACGGAAGGTCTCCAGGTATCTTTTATCTCATACTTTTCAATATTTATTATAATTATTCCATGATTGGTGGCGAGGTA
>JBNJHQ010000304.1:0-2588 GCA_051748705.1 Bacteroidota bacterium
GATGACTGCTCTGGCAGGCGATAGTGCACCTGTACCTGCCACAGCTATATCAAGCGAGGCCACAGCTGCTGCAGCATCTGATAGGGTGTTGACAGAATAAACCAGTATTTTTGCCAGGATGAGGGGTATAAAAGGGATGGAAGCAAAAAGGACCAGTGCAAAACCGCTTAGCAGTATTATTGTAGCCAGCGGGATGGCGAAGAGGTTAGAGACAAGGGAGAGCAGTGGTATTTTTCCGAAAAAGAGGGCTACGAAAGGTATGGTGCCTGCCTGGGCAAGGAGGGAAATAACGATCATTTTCCATACATAGTTCAATATGCGTCCCCTGAAATTTAGCAGTGCGACCATTTTCCTGTAGTTGACAACAATAAGGATCACGGCCGAATAGGATAAAAGGAAGGAAGCTTCATAAATCATGTCCGGCCTGATGACAAGGATGAGGAAAGCGGAGGCCATAACCGAGTTTACAGGCTTTACCTGCCTGTTGATGAGGTAACCGGTGTTCAGGAAGGAGAACATTATGGAAGCTCTCGTTACTGAAGGACTGAGTCCTGTCACCAGGGCATATGTCCATATCAGGAGAAGGGAGATCAGCAGTTTTACGAAGCCCGACCTGATGCGGCTGATCTTCAGGAGTGTAAGAATAACCATGCTTATTATTCCCACATGCAGTCCTGAAACGGCCATAATATGCATTATCCCGCTTTTCCTGAAAACATCCTTTATGTCGTCATCAAGCAGTTCCCTGTAGCCAAGGCACATGGCCGACACTACGGCCAGGCTTTTTTGATCATCCAGGTTTTTTTCAAGCCCGGACAGTAAATTTTTTCTCAGCCTGAGGCCCAGGTGCCTGATACCGGGTTTTTCGTCAATGACGGCAATACTGTCATAGCAGAAAGTGTAATACCGGAATCCACGCCTTTTCATGAAGGCCCTGTAATCGAAATTATCCTCCGGGTTGAAATCACTTATCTCGAGTGGATTTGTAAGAAGCCTGACAATACTTCCGGGTGGAAGTGATGGAGAGATAAACCTGCCGTCTGTATAAAGCACCATTTTATTTCTTCTGCCATACTTTCGGTCACCGCTCTTTATTATACTGGTATGCAGCTTCAGCGAGCGGGATGTGGGGGATGGGTAGTCATCTGTTATCAGTACGAATTCGCGGGTGCCCGGTGGGATGAAGGAAGGGTTTCTTGAATTTATTATTGCCAGAGAGCAGCCAAGTGTAAAAATGCATGCATGAATGATAATACCGTAGCTTATTGAAGATATTTTCTTCCTGTGAAGGATACCGGCTGTTACCAGGAGGACCAACAAGATAATCAGGGCAGCATTGCAGAATATTGCCGAATGCAGGTAAGAACTGCATATTATGCCTGATGCCAGCGCAATGCAGTATCCGGTGAAAGGGGTATCTTTATACAGCACTCTTCAGCGATTACCATATAAAGATACAAAATCCGTATTATTTCACTTTTTGTTTCGGGAGAACTGTCTTGTAATCGACATCGAATTTGCCCTTGCCTATCCCGGCAAGTTTCGATTTTATCAATCTTTTTCTCAGCGGGCTCACCAGGTCGGTGAAAAGTACACCGTCGAGGTGATCATATTCATGTTCAATTATCCTCGCCCTGAAGCCAGTAATCACCTCATCGTGAAATTCCCAGTTCCGGTCATAGTATTCAATGCGTATGGTGGACTCGCGGTTCACTTCCTCCCTTATCTGGGGTATGCTCAGGCATCCTTCATTCATAAGTACTACATCACCTTTTCTTTCCCTTATATAAGGGTTAATGAATACATACCTGAAGTTTGCCAGGTCGGGTTCATCATCTGCCAGTGGTGTACCATCGACAACAAAGAGCCTTATAGATTTACCTATCTGTGGTGCTGCCAGGCCTATACCGTCTGAGGCTCTCATTGTGTCGAACATATCATCGATAAGCTGATCGAGGCCTTCGTAGTCCTTATCAATATCTTTCGCAACTTTTCTCAGTACGGGGTGACCGTAAACATATATGGGATAAACCATTTTGATAAAATTAAAATTATGTTCTGCCGGGGCAGGCCGTGTTTCGGACCGGCATGCCGGCATTCATGCTGCAAATTTAAGAATTATTATTATTATTTAGAATAATTCTTAATTTGTTCAAGGTAGGATTGCAAGATAAGGGAGGCACTTATTTTATCTACATTTTCTTTTTTCTGCCGGTCTGATTTCTTCATCCCGCCCTCTATCATAGCTTTCTGGGCCATGCCTGATGTAAACCTCTCATCAACGAGGTGTATATCGATATCCTCAAATATTTTGTCAAGTCTTTTAATGAACGGGTTCAGCTCCCTGAGCAGTTCGGATGGTTGATTATTCATCTTCCTGGGGTACCCGATAACTATGGCATCGACTTTTTCCCTCTTAAGGTAATCTTTCAGGTATTCTTCCACATTGGCCGTGGCAACTGTTTCCAGGGGGCTTGCAATTATACGGCCCGGGTCTGTCACTGCCAGTCCCGTTCGTTTTCTGCCATAGTCAATTGCAATTATTCGTCCCATCGTTAACGTTCTTTGCTACAAAGATAGTGAAGAAA
>JBNJHQ010000305.1:0-2526 GCA_051748705.1 Bacteroidota bacterium
GACGGGGATACAGTCACTCCCCTGATCGGCAATGCTGAATGTGCATATACACGGTATATAAATGGTATTTATTACTGCGCCATTGAGCATGCATGGCAGGAGAAAAAAATTCCATTTCGTAAACCCGTCTCCTGCCACCTTTTCCCGATACGTGTAAAGAAATACCCTGAATTTGATGCGGTGAATTATGAGGAACTGAAGATATGCAAACCTGCACTGAAGAGGGGTAAAGCCGAAAATATACCTGTATACCGTTTCCTGGAAGAGGCACTGGTAAGGGTTTACGGAAGGAAGTGGTATAATGAGCTCCTGAGGGCGGCCGGCGATATTAAGAGGAATAAATAGGGCCTGGTCCTTGTAATAAGCCCCACATTTATTACCTTTAGTTTTTCTAATTAAATAATAAAAGATGGAAAGTATAAAAACTTATATTGAAGAGAACAGGGACAGGTTCCTTGATGAACTTTTTGACCTTATACGTATACCTTCGGTAAGTGCGAAGGATGAAAACAAGGATGATATGATGAAGGCTGCCGAATATCTGCGGCAAAGCCTTCTGGATGCCGGTGCCGATGAGGCAGAAATTTATCCCACCGAGGGGCATCCCATACTGGTGGGCAAAAAAGTTATTGATGAATCCTTACCCACAGTTCTTGTGTACGGACACTATGATGTTCAGCCCGCCGAACCTTTTGAATTGTGGAACAGTGAACCTTTTGAGCCTGTGATAAAAGACGGTAAGATATGGGCCAGGGGTGCTGATGATGACAAAGGCCAGTTGTTCATGCATGTGAAGGCCTTTGAGTTTATGGTGAAGAAGGGCAAGCTTCCCTGCAACGTGAAGTTTATGATTGAGGGGGAGGAGGAGATAGGATCGCCCAGCCTTGGAAAATTTTGCGGTGAGAATAAGGAACTGCTGAAGGCCGATGTCATACTTGTATCAGACACTACCATGATAGCTCCTGACATCCCTTCCATTACAACAGGATTGAGGGGACTGAGTTATATGGAGGTTGAGGTAACCGGACCCAACAGGGACCTTCATTCAGGGCTTTATGGAGGAGCAGTGGCCAACCCGGTTAACATTCTCTGTAAGATGATAGCCTCGCTGACAGATGAAAAGAATCGCATTACCATACCGGGTTTCTATGATGATGTACTGGTAGCTTCTGAGAAGGAAAGAGCTGAGATGGCAAAGAGACCATATAATGAAAAAGAATATAAGAAAGCTATTGATGTTGATGCACTGGCAGGTGAAGAATCATATACCACACATGAGAGGCTGGGCATAAGACCATCACTCGATGTCAACGGCATATGGGGAGGTTTTACCGGTAAGGGAGCCAAGACCATCCTGCCCGGCAAGGCGCATGCAAAAATATCGATGCGGCTGGTGCCCAACCAGGATTCGCTTAAGATATCCAGACTGTTTGAGAAACATTTCAAATCCATTGCCCCCGAGGGAGTGAAAGTGAAGGTTGAATACCTTCATGGCGGACAGGCTTACGTCAGCCCGATTGACAGTGCTGAGTATCTGGCAGCAAGTAAGGCTATGGAAGAAGCTTTTGGTAAAAAGCCTATCCCCGTACGCAGCGGTGGCAGCATACCCATTATATCCACTTTTGAAAAAACACTGGGAATAAAATCGATATTACTGGGTTTCGGTCTTGATGAAGACGCCATACATTCACCCAATGAGAGTTATCCCCTGTTTAATTTCTTCAAGGGAATAGAGACAATACCATTGTTTTATAAGTATTATACCGGGTCTGAATAACCAGGCATTTATTTCCGGGTGCAAAATAAACCGGGTGAGGATTTTGCAAGGTCCTGCACCCGGTTTATTTATTTCTTTTTCACGTTAAGCAATTCAATACGTGTTTCAGACACCCTGACAACCCTGATTATGTATTTGCCTGTATCTATTGTGGCATTGATTTTTGGGATGTCCCCCTTCTTTATGAGTACCAGTCCGGCAAGGGTTTCATAATCATCCGATTCGGGCAGTGACATTCCATACTCTTCGTTTATGTAATCAATCTCTATCCTTCCGGAAAAAAGGTATTCATTATCGCCTATCTTTCTTTCGATCAGTTCGTAGCTGTCGTGCTCATCTTCTATATCGCCCACTATCTCTTCAAGCACATCTTCAAGTGTTACCAGGCCCGATGTGCCTCCAAACTCATCAACCACCAGGGCCAGCTTCTTGTTTTGTTCAACGAAGAGCTTCAGCAGCTTATTGGCGGCCATACTCTCAGGTACTATGGGAAGCTTGCGTATGAGATCCTTTACATTCTCAGGTGTTGCAAATAGGTCCCGTAAGCGGAAAACCCCTATTATATTATCTATCGATTTTTCGAAGATCAGGATATTGGAGTGACCGGTTTCAATGAATGTCTGTTTAAGCTCTTCCATTGAGCTACTTGCAGGGAGAGCTACAATTTCCGTTCTCGGTATCATACATGCCTTTACCCTAACATTAGCAAGGTCAAGGGCATTCTGGAAAATTTTAATGTCATGTTCCTC